>DASWSC010000030.1:0-8072 GCA_036402855.1 Candidatus Elarobacter sp.
GTGCCCCGGGCCGCACCATGCCCGCCCCACGTCCCGGGCCCCCGTCCGCCCCGCGCCCCGACACGACCACAGCCGCCCCCGCGCCGATGACAACCCGCCCCAGGCACGGTAGAATGGGCCCGCCGTGCGCCACCCACTCGACGATGTTTTGATCGCCGCGCTTGCCCCGGCCGCGGTCTATGCCGTCGGGGGGCGCGTCCGCGACGAGTTTCGGGAGCGCCTGGACGGGATCGAGCGGCCGCCCAAGGACTTGGACTACGTCGTCACCGGCCTTCCGCTCGACGACCTGCTGGTAAGGCTGCGCGCCGCCGGCCGGGTCGATGTCGTCGGGGCGTCGTTCGCGGTGCTGAAATTCCGGCACCCCGCCGGGGAGGCGGACATCGCGCTGCCGAGGCGGGAGCGGTCGACCGGCGTCGGTCACAAGGAGTTCGCGGTCGAGTCGGGTCCGGATATCCCGCTCGAGGACGACTTGCGGCGACGGGACTTCCGGATGAACATGATCGCTCGGCGCCTCGCCGACGACGAGGTCTCGGACCCGTACGGCGGGATCGAGGACATCCGGTACCGCCGGATCGACATCGTCGACGAGGCGGCGTTGGAAGAAGACCCGCTGCGGATCCTGCGCGCCGCCCAGTTCGCGGCGCGGTTCGGCTACGAGCTCACCGAGCGGACCCGCGCCGCGATGAGCGCCGCGGCCGGTCTCATCGGCTCGGTGTCGGCGGAGCGCGTCGGCGAGGAGGTCGGCAAGCTGCTGACCGCGCCGGCACCGTCGGTCGGGCTCGAGATCCTGCGGACGACCGGCGTCCTGGCGCATCTGTGGCCGGAGCTCCTCGAAGGGCTCGACGTCGATCAGAACGACTGGCACGCCTACGACGTCTACCGGCACAACCTCGCGACGCTCGATGCCGCTCCGCCGGGCGACGTGACGCTTCGGCTCGCCGCGCTCCTGCACGACATCGGGAAGCCGCGCACCGCGGCGCCCCGCCCCGACGGGCGCGGCAACACGTTCTACCAGCACGAGCACGTCGGCGCCGAGATGGTCGTGCCGATGCTGAGCCGGCTGCGGCTCCCGAACGAGACCGTCGAGACGGTGGCGCACCTGGTCCGCCAGCACATGTACGCCGCCGACCCCGACGCGCCGGACAAGACGCTGCGCCGGTTCGTCCGGCGGATCGGCGTCGATCACCTGACGCGGCAATTCGCCCTGCGCTGGGCCGACATCGAAGGCTCCGGCCTGCCGAAGCGCACCGACGAGAACGAGCGCTTCCAGGCGCGGGTCGCCGCGGTCGTCGCCGCGGGTCCGCCGTTCAGCGTCCGCGACCTCGCGATCTCCGGCGGGGACGTGATCGGGCTGTTCGAGCGAAAGGGGCTGGCTGCGTCAGGATTTCGCGGGGACCGGCGGGTCGGGGAGGTGCTCCGCGCGCTGTTCGAGGAGGTCACCGACGACCCGTCTCGGAACGAGGCGGGCTTGCTCGTCGAGCGCGCTGAACGCTACATCGACGAGCACTTCTCCGCGTCCGCGTAGGGTTCGGTTTCTTGTCCGCGGTTGTTCCAGCTCAACGGACGGCTCGCGTCATCGCGATCGTCAACCAGAAGGGCGGAGTCGGTAAATCGACGACCGCCGTCAACCTCGGCGCCTCGCTCGCGCTGATGGGACGGCGTGTCCTGGTGGTAGACATCGACCCTCAGGGAAATACCACGACAGGCGTCGGCGTCGACAAGCGCGCCGTCGAGCGCGACGTCTACAGCGTCCTGCTGCAGCAGACGCCCGTCGTCGAGGTCGCGCGTGCCACCGAGGTCGAGAACCTGTTCATCGTCCCGGCGACGCTGAACCTCGCCGGCGCCGAAGTCGAGCTCGTCTCGGCGCTGCAGCGTGAGAACCGCCTCAAGACCGCGCTCGCGAAGATCGTGCACGACTACGACGAGGTGCTGATCGATTGTCCGCCGTCGCTCGGGCTCCTGACGATCAACGCGCTGACCGCGGCGAACGAAGTGATCATCCCGGTGCAGGCCGAGTACTACGCGCTCGAAGGACTGAGCCAGTTGGTCGCGATCGTCCGCCGTATCAAAGAAGGGCTGAATCCCGATTTGACGATTCGCGGCGTCCTGATCACGATGTTCGACGGCCGCACGAAGCTCGCGACCGAAGTGCTCGAAGAAGTGCATCGCTACTTTCCGGATCGCGTCTTCCAGACGCAGATCCCGCGCAACATCCGGCTCTCCGAGGCGCCGTCGTACGGCAAGCCGGCGATTCTCTTCGACGTGAAGAGCCGCGGCGCGCAAGCGTATCTCTCGCTCGCACGGGAGCTCGCGCCGTGAAGCGCGGCCTCGGGCGCGGGTTGGGCGCGCTGCTCGGCGACGGCGGGACCGCCGACGTGACGACGGCGCCGCCGAAGCGCGATCTGCAGCAGATTCCGCTGAGCAAGATCCGGCCGAATCCGCACCAGCCGCGCACGTCGTTCGGCGGCGCCGCGCTCGACGAGCTGCGCGCGTCGATCGCCGCGTTCGGCGTCCTCGTGCCGATCATCGTGCGCGAGCGAGGCGAAGGATTCGAGCTGATCGCCGGCGAGCGGCGCGTGCGCGCCGCGCAGGCCGCGGGACTCGAGACGATCCCCGCGCTCGTGCGCCACTCCGACGACAAGGAGTCGCTCGAGGTCGCGATCATCGAGAACCTGCAGCGCGAGAACCTCGATCCGCTCGAAGAGGCGATGGGGTTCGCGCACTTGATGGAAGCGTACGAGTTCACGCAGGAACAGGTCGCCGAGCGCGTCGGCAAGAGCCGTCCCGCGATCGCGAACGCGGTCCGTCTGCTCTCGCTGCCGGACTCGATCAAGCAGCACGTCCGCGAGGGAAACCTCAGCGCGGGACACGCGCGGGCGCTGCTCGCGCTCCCGGCGGAGCGGCGTGAGACGCTCGCACGCCGCGCGGTCGCGGAAGAGCTTTCGGTGCGCGCCCTCGAGCGGATGGCGCACGACGGCGCTGCGCGGCGCGGACGCTCGCGGGCGAAGGCGCAGCGCGCGAGCGGCGACGACGAGGCGTTCATCGCGCAACTGCGCTACCGGTTCGCCACGCAGGTGCGGCTCGTGCCGCAAGAACGCGGCGGCACGATCGAGCTGCGCTACGCCGATCCGTCCGACCTGACGCGCATCGTCGACCTGCTGCTGGGGGAACCTTCGTCGTGAGATCGATCGCCCGCGCCGCGTGCGCGCTGCTGTGCGCGGTGACGCTCGGCGCCGCGCCGGCGCCGCGCCCGAGCTACGGGCCGGTTCCCAAGAACGCGCAGACCGCGGTCGTCCGCAAGTACGTCGAAGCGCTGCGCGACGGAAAGTACGACGACGCCTTCGCGCTGCTCGCCGATGACGAACGCGCGTACTACGGCACCGCCGCCGCGTACCGCAGCGTCTTCGACGCGGATGGCTTCGCGGTGAAAAGCGCGACGCTGGTCGGTGCGCGCGGCGACGAGCGAGGCCGGGTGTACTTCGTGCGCGAGCACGTCGGCTTCGTCGATCACGCGACCGACAAGGAGCGCGAGCTCGACGCGATCGTCCCGGTCGGCGTGCTGCGCGAGCACGGAACGCTTCACGTGAAAGATCCCGGCAAGCCGTACCGCGCCTTCGCCGCATCGTCGGCGGCCGATGCCTCGGGGCTCCGCGCGACGGTGAAGAAGGTCGACTTCTACCCCGACCGCATCGACGTGGTCGTCACGTTCGAGAACGTCGGCGACTCCTTCGTCACCGTGCTGCCGTACGGGCGCAGCGTGCTGCGCGACGACCGCGGCGGACTCTACCGCATCCTTGCGACGAAGAACTGGATGGTCACCGACAAGCGCCTCTTCGAGGGGGCCCGGCTGGCGCCGAGATCGCGCTACACGGGATCGCTGGCGTTCACCGCGACCCGGCTGGGCGATGTGAAGCGCACCTGGACGCTGACCGTGGCGCCGGCGTTGCGCGACGGTGCGGACGCCCCGTTCGAGGTGACGATCCCGATCGCTCCGCACGACTGAACGCGACGCCGGGCGGCGCAGCCGAATCCGGTCCAGAGAGGAACCGTCTCAAGGGCTACGGAACGGTCGCACCGCCCGGCGGCGGCCTTCACACAGCCTTCCGGGGCTTTTCCGTTCTCACGGGAGTCGCATCCATGCGTCGCATCGTCCAGTCCCTCGCCGTCACGAGCGTCCTCGCGCTCGCGGCTTGCAGCGGCGGAGGCTCCGTCCTCAGCCTCGGCAGCAATTCGCAGTCGGAGCGGGTGATCGTCACGGTTCAGGGCCCGACCAACATCGCGCGCGTCCTCCCCGGCGCGGGGCTGCCGATCAGCGCGGTCGGGGTCCGCGGCTCGCAGAACGGTATCGTCTTCGTGAACCGCTTCCGGTGGAGCGCGGCCGTCACGACGCCGGCGACGAGCTACACCGCGAACGCCGAGGGTCAGACGAGGCCCTGCGGCTCGCTGACCTACACGCCCGCCGGCGGAACCGCGACGCCGTACCTCCCCGATTTCGGAATCTACATCGCGATCGACCCGACGAACGAGTCGAACATCGAGTTCATCCCGCCGACGACCGTGCCGCTACCCGCCGGTGCGCCGGTCGGATCGAGCGTGGGGACGACGTTCCCGTACTGCGTGATCCTGTCGGCCACCCAACTCGACGACCACGGCCGGCCGACCTCCGCGGTCGGATCGATCACGGTGGCGGTCGTCAACCCGCTCTCGCCCACGCAGTAGCAGCTCTCTCCGCATGGCGATCTCGACGAGGAGCGGTGACGCTCCTCGTTCGCTTTTGCGCGGCGCGTACGCGCTGGTCGACCCCGATCGCGTCGAGCCGATCGGGTTCGTCGAGGCGGTGCTGCGCGGCGGGATTCGGCTGGTTCAGGTCCGGGCGAAGAGCGGGATCGACGGCGCGACGCTGGTAGCGATCGTCGCGCGGGTGCGCGCCGCGGGCGGCCTCGCGCTGATCAACGACGACGTCCGCCTGGCGCGGCTCGCCGACGGGGTCCACCTCGGCCAGGAGGATGCCGCCGAGCTCGACCTGGCCGCGCTGAGGCACGCGCTCGGCTCGGGACTGATCGGCTTGTCGTGCGGGACGCCGCACGAGGCGCGCGCGGCCGACCCGCGCATCGTCGACTACATCGGTGCGGGCCCCGCCTTCGCGTCGCCGTCGAAGGGCGACGCGGGACTCCCGATCGGCCTGAGCGGGATCCGCGCGGTCGTCGAGGCGACGCCGCTCCCGGTCGCGGCGATCGGGGGGATCGGAGCGGCGTCGATCCCCCGAGTCGCCGAGACCGGTGCGGCGATGGCGGCGGTGATCTCGGCGCTCGTTTGCGCCGATCCGGAAGCCGCCGCGCGCGACCTCGTCGCCCGCTGGCCGGACGCGGCGCGATGATCGTCGTCGCGACGGTCGGCACGACGCACCCGCTGGCCTTCGCCGGGCTGACGTTCGCCGCGCTCGCGCTGGCCGCCGACGGGATACGCCCGGTCTGCGTCGTCGCCGGCGTGACGGCGCAGGACGCATCGCACGTCACCGCGCGCGTCGCGGTCGACGCCGCTTCGATCGCCGCGCAGTTCGGGGCGCTGCACGACGTGCCGATCGGCGCGTTCCACGTGGGCGCGCTGCTCTCGGCCGAATCGGTCGTCGCCGTCGCCGGCGCGCTCGGCGCGTTTCCCCAGACGCCGGTCGTCCTCGATCCGGTCTTCGCGGTGTCGGGCGGCGAGGCGCTGGGCGACGCGGCGGCGCGCGACGCGCTGCGCACTGCGCTCATACCGCGCGCCACGCTGGTCACACCGAACCTCGCCGAAGCGTCCGCGCTGCTCGGCCGCGACGTGAACGACGTCGCCTCGATGCGCGAGGCCGCGAGTGCGCTGGTCGCGCTCGGCGCGGGCGCCGCGCTGGTCAAGGGCGGTCATCTCGCCGGCGACCCGGTCGACGTCTTCGCCGACGCGCACGGTACGCGCGAATGGCGATCGTCGCGGATCGGCGCCGGGATGCGCGGGACCGGCGATCTGCTGGCCGCGATGGCGGCGGCGCACCTCGCGCGCGGGGCATCGCTGGTGGAAGCGATCGAATGCGCGCGGCACCACGTGCGCGAGGCGATCGCGCGCGGCGTCGCGTTCGCCGGGACACGCGTCGCGTCGTTTCCGGACGACTGATCTCACGGCCGGATGCAAGAAGCCGCCACACACGCGTGGTGTGTGACGGCCGCCTGCACCCCGGGACCGAACGTCTTCTAGCGGTACGACCTCTGCGACTGGAAGCAGTCGCGGCAGTACACCGGTTTGTCGCCGCGCGGCTGGAACGGCACTTCCGCCTGCTGTCCGCAGGTGCTGCACGTCACGCTGAACATCTCGCGCGCGCCGCCTCCGAAACCGTCCCGGCCTCCGCCGCCCCCGCCGCCGGCGTACCCGCCGCCGCCTCCGCCGTTACCGCCGCTCTGACGCGCGTTCTTCCGTACGGCGCGACAGTCGGGACAGCGGTTCGGTTTGTTCTGGAAGCCCTTCGTTGCAAAGAACTCCTGTTCGCCGGTACTGAAAATGAACTCGGCACCGCAGTCGGTGCACGTCAGCCGTTCATCGGTATACAATCGAGTCGACTCCTACGGGCGGCCTGGTTTCGACTCGCTGAGTACCTGGGTGTGGTGATGCCACGGAGACGGAACCGCGCGGGGATCGAGACCGGTCAAATGATGCGTGGATACTACCACGGTCGCAGGTAGCACGCAAGACAGTCCACCGAGCACCGAAACAATGTGCGATACCGCCGCATTTGGGGCGGCCGCGTGCGACGATTCGCGCTAGCGCGACGGCGTATAGCGCGGGAGCGCGTCGCGAAGCTGTTCGAGAGCCCACGCGATGTCGTCGAGCGACGCGGCGTACGAGAAGCGCAGATACCCTTTGCCGGCTGCGCCGAAGCTCGACCCGCCGAGGCACGCGACGCCGGCGTTGTCGAGGAGCCACGCCGCGAGGTGCTTGTCGTCGTTCGCGATCTTCGAGACGTTGGGAAACGCGTAGAACGCGCCCTCCGGGACGGTGCACGAGACGTTCGGGATCGCGTTGAGCCCGGTCACGATCGCGTCGCGGCGCTCGCGGAACGTCGCGTTCATCCGCTCGACGGGGCCGTCGTCGCCCGTCAGCGCCGCGATCCCGGCGCGCTGCACGAACGTGGCGACGCACGAGAACGTGTTGTTGTTGAACAGCGTGACCGTCTCGGCGATCTCCTTCGGCGCGATGCAGTACCCGAGGCGCCAGCCCGTCATCGCATACGCCTTCGAGAAGCCGTCGACCACGATGGTGCGGTTGCGCATCCCCTCGAGCTGCGTGATCGATTCGAAGCGCGGACCGTAGGTGTTGCGCGAGTAGATCTCGTCCGAGATCACGAGGAAGCCGTGCTTCATCGAGAGCGCGGCGATCGTCTCGAGGTCCTCGCGCGTGAGGACCCCGCCGGTCGGGTTGTGCGGCGAGTTGATGACGACCGCTTTGGTCTTGCGGGTGATCTTCGCGGCGAGCTCGTCGAGGTCGAGCCGCCAGTTCCGGGACTCGAGCAGGTGAACCGGGATCGCCTTGGCCTCGAGGTAGCCGGCCGCGGAGGCGTACGCCGGGTACGCCGGATCGGCGTAGATCAGCTCGTCGCCCGGGTCGAGCAGCGCGGAGAGCAGGTTCCAGATGATCGGCTTCGCCCCGGCGCCGACGACGACGTTCTCCCGCGTAAAGGGTTCGGCAAGTCCGCGGAAGCGGCCGGCGTACTCGGCGATCGTGTCGCGGAGCTCGGGGATACCTGCCGATGGAGTGTAGTGAGAGTAGTTCTCTCGGATCGCCCGGATGCCGGCTTCCTTGATGTGCTCGGGGGTGTCGAAATCCGGCTCGCCGATCTCCATGTGCACCACGCGGCGTCCGGTCGCCTCGATGGCTTTGGCGCGCGCGAGGACCGCGAAGGCGCTCTCGGAGCCGATGCGGGACACGGCGGCGCAGAGGTAATCGGCGTGGTGGGCGATCGTCGTCATCGTCAAACCTGCAAGCGAGGTCGGCGACGCGGGATCGCCGAACGGGGGCGGAACTGATGCGGACCCTGACGGAAGTTTTCGCGC
>DASWSC010000031.1:0-14653 GCA_036402855.1 Candidatus Elarobacter sp.
ACCGCGCTCGCGAGCGCGCAGTCGTCGATGAGCTCGCCGCGAATGCGCTCGATCCCGCCGATCCGGAGCAGCACGTGATCGGAGAGCAGCACCGATCCTCCGGCCGCCGCGGCCGTCGTGCGCCGGTCGTCGTTGACCCACGCGAACGGGTAGAGCATGCGGAAGAAAAAGACGAACGCGGGGATCAGCAGCCGCTCCGCGGCCGAGGCGCAATGGAGCGCGACCATCTGCGAGACGAGCGCGCGATCGTCGCGCATCGCGGTCGCGACGAGCCGGGCGAGCGTATCGGGATCGTGCTCGACGTCGGCGTCGGTGAACCACCAGTACGCGGGCGCTTGCGCGTCCTCGCGAACCGCGGCGACGCCCTCGGCGAGCGCCCACATCTTCCCGGTCCAGCCGTCCGCCCTCGAGCGCGCCGCGACGACGCGGGCGCGGGCCGGTGCCGGCGCGGCCGCGATCGCCGCCTCCGCGGCCTCGCGCGTGCCGTCCTCACTGCGGTCATCGACGACGGTGACGGCGAAGCGCCCTCCGTAGTCTTGGCGCAGCAGCGACGTCAGCGTCCGCGCGATGACGTCGGCCTCGTTTCGCGCCGGAACGACGGCATGCACGGCCGGGACGGGACCGCCCGGTTCGGGCTCTCGAAGGCCGTCGGCGCTCGCATCCCAAAAACGGCCGCGAGCGACGATCAGGCCGGCCCACGCGGCCGCCGAGATCCACGCCGCCGTCCGAAGTACCTTCAGCACCGTTCGAACGGTGCGCTTTCCAACGACCATGCTGACATCGCACGACTCTTCTGCGCTCGTTCCGTCGTCCGGACCTCTGGAGGATGCGATCGCGCGCGCGGTCGACGCGCTGTTCCAGCTCCAGCAACCCGACGGCCATTGGTGGGCCGAGCTGCAGTCGAACGTGACGATCACCGCCGAGGTGCTGCTGCTGCACCACGTCTGGGGGAGGTTCGACCGCGTCCCGCGTGCCGCCGCGGAACGCTATTTCCGCGGGGAGCAATGCGATCACGGCGGCTGGGAGCTGGCCTACGGCGACGGCGGTGAGCTCAGCGTGAGCGTCGAGGCCTACATGGCGCTGCGGATGCTCGGCGTCCCGGGCGACGATCCCGCGCTCGTCCGCGCGCGCGCCTTCATCGTCGCGCGCGGCGGGATCACCCGCTCGCGCATCTTCACCAAGATGCATCTTGCGCTGATCGGCGCCTACGAGTGGAGCGGGCTCCCCGCGATCCCGCCGTGGCTGATGGTCTTGCCGGAGCGCGGACCGTTCTCGATCTACGACCTCTCGAGCTGGGCGCGCGGCAGCACCGTTCCGCTGATCCTGCTGTTCGACCGCAAGCCCGTCTACGGGCCGGCGCTCAATCTCGACGAGCTGTACGCCGAAGGCCGCGCGAACGCGCGCTTCGCGCTGCCGTCCGGCGACGACGCGTTCGAACGCTTCTTCACCGCGCTCGACTCCGGGTTGAAGTGGATGGAACGGATCGGCGCGGTGCCGTTCCGCGCTCACGGTCTGGCGCTCGCCGAGAAATGGACCGTCGAGCGTCAAGAGCACACCGGCGACTGGGGCGGGATCATCCCCGCGATGCTCAACGCGATGCTGGCGCTGCGCGCGATCGGGTACGACGACGCCGACCCGGCGGTCGTGCGCGGCTGGTCGGCGATCGACGGGTTCACCGTCACCGCGAACGGGGCGTACCGCGTGCAGCCGTGCATCTCACCGGTCTGGGACACCGGCCTTGCGGTCCGCGCGCTCGCCGACGCGGGCGTGCCGCGGAACGATCCGCGGCTGGTCAGCGCGGTGTCGTGGCTGCTGGAGAAGCAGATCGTCGCGCGCTACGGAGACTGGTCGGTGAAGAACCGCGCGGGGAAGCCCGGCGGCTGGGCCTTCGAGTTCGAGAACGCCTGGTATCCCGACGTCGACGACACCGCGGTCGTCGCGATGGCGCTTGCGGCGGTGGAGCACCCGGACGCGCGGCGGGTGGACGGCGCGATCGCGCGCGCGGCGCAGTGGATCGCGACGATGCAGTGCACGACCGGCGGCTGGGGCGCCTTCGACGTCGACAACGACAAGGAGTGGCTCAACCGCATCCCCTACGGCGATCTGAAAGCGATGATCGATCCGAGCACCGCCGACGTCACCGCGCGCGTGCTCGAGATGGTCGCACGCTGCCGGCTCGGCGATCTCGAGGACGCGCGCTTCGAGCGCGCGCTCGCGTACCTGCTGCGCGAGCAGGAGCGCGACGGCGCGTGGTTCGGCCGCTGGGGCGTGAACTACGTCTACGGCACGAGCGGCGCGCTCGCCGCGCTCGGCCCGGCGCGCACGGACGACCGCGCGATCGACGAAGCGGTGGTGCGCGGCGCGGTCTGGCTGAAAAGCGTGCAGCAGCCCGGCGGCGGCTGGGGCGAGACGACGGACAGCTACCTCGATCCGTCGCTGCGCGGTACGGGACCCGCGACCGCGAGCCAAACCGCCTGGGCGCTGATCGGCCTGCTCGCGTGCACCGAACGGCTACCCCGGATCGCGAGCGCGTTCGCGGAGAGCATCGAGCGCGGCGTCGAACACCTCATGCAGACGCAGCGCCTTGACGGGACGTGGGACGAGCCGCAGTTCACCGGAACCGGCTTCCCGGCGCACTTTTACCTGAACTATCACCTGTACCGGCTGCACTTTCCGCTCAGCGCGCTCGGCCGCTACGCGGCGCAGCGCGCGCGCCTCGCGCTATCCGGCTAGCGCTGCGCTCGGCGCGGCCGTCGCGCCGTTTGCCGACGGCTCCGGGGGCGACGCGCCGGGGGTTCGCGGAGGCAGCATTCGGATCGCGAGCAGCAACGCCGTCGCGACGACCGGCATGAGGGTGGGCCGCAGCAGGCGGGGGTGGAGTTTCGCCATGACGCGCCGGTTCTCGGCGAGCGCCGCTTCCAAGAACATCATCGGCGTGATCGACTTGACGATCGCATCGAGCTCGGGATCGTCCAGCACGGCCGGAATCGCGGGCAGCTCGGTGGCGCCGGAGGCGGTGCCGAACGCGGCGCGCACGTGGTACGAGAGCGAGCGCAGCGTCCGCAGGAACGGCTTGTCCAGACCCGCCCGCGCCTCTTCGTACCGCCACCAGTTCACGAAGAACGCGATGTGGCGGGCCTCCTCGAAGAGCACGTCCTCGAAGATCGACAGCAGCGACTCCGGTAAGAGCGCGCGCTGGCGGACGAGCGCGAAGGCGCCGAACCCGACGAACGAGTCGGTGCACTCGCCGAAGCCGAAGATGCAGAAGTCGTCCGTTCGCGCGGGCGGGTCCCCGATCGGGAGCGGCGCCGCGTCGATGCCGTAGCGTTCGATCACGTGCGACATCAGCCGGCCGTGACGCGCCTCCTCGGCACCTTGCAGCGCGACCGCTTCCCGGATGACCGGGTCGGAGAGCGTCTCGGCGAACGCGCTCACCATCCGGCCGGCACGCTGCTCCAGCGAGCGCGCGTAGTTCCAGAACGGAAAGGCGCGCAACCGGCGCAGGTTGAGCTCATCGAGCTCCGGCCACGGCAAGTCTTCGGGCTCGAAGGCGGCGTGCGTCTCGATGAACGTGCGGCAGAACAGGTCGCGGTGCTCCGGCGTGCCGACTTGCATGCGTCGGTATGCGACGAAGCGACGAGGCCCTTCCTGCCCGAGGGAGAGGCCCGGACGGCCCAGCGGCGGAAGTGTCATGCCGTGCAGGCACTACGGCCGCCCGGAGCGACGACACGTGCGACGGCGCCGTCTGATGCGGAGCGCGCATCACGCCTGCTGCTTCCGCGCGTCTCGCGGACGTTCGCGCTCGGGATCAAGATGCTGCCGCCGCGGCTCGAAGCGCCGGTTCGCACCGGGTACCTGCTCTGCCGAATCGCCGACACCGTCGAGGACGATCTGGCGCTGACCCCGGAGCGCAAAGCCGAGCTGCTCGACGAGCTGCTGGCCGCCTTCGACGACGCGCGGACCGCCGACGAGTTCGGGCTGTGCATCGCCGAGCTCAGTGCCAATGCGGACTATCTCGAGCTCGTCGCCTCGACCGGTCAGGTGCTCGAGTCCTATCGCGGGCTCGACGAGCCGACGCGCGCGATCCTGCGCCGCTGGATCACCGAGATGGTGCACGGGATGCGCGGGTTCGTGATCGGCCACCGGTACGGGATCCGCATCTCCAGCGTGATCGAGTTCCGGCAGTACTGCTACTACGTCGCGGGGACGGTCGGTCATCTCCTCACCGAGCTGTGGCGCGAGCACTCCTCGTCGATCGGGAGCGCCACGTACGCGCGGCTGCTCGACGACTGCGAAGCGTTCGGCGAGGCGCTGCAAGCGGTGAACATCCTCAAAGACGTCGCGTGGGACGCCGAGCAGGAGAACGCCGTCTACGTCCCCGGCGACCTGCTCGCGGCCGCCGGGAGCGGACACGACCTGATCCTCGACGAGGAGCGGCGCGCGGCGAACCGGACGGCGCTCGAGCCGCTCATGCGCATCGCGCAGGACGACATCGAACGCGCGCTGCGCTACATCGAAGCGCTCCCCGCCGCCGCGATGCGGATCCGCCTCTTCTGCGTGCTGCCGATCCTTTTCGCGGTCGCGACGATGCGCGAGGTCGAGCAGTCGGACGCGATGCTGATCCCGGGCGGCGGGGTGAAGATCTCGCGCGCCGAGGTGCGCGCGCTGGTCGTCGCCGGCTCCACCTCGACGCTCACGAACCGCACGCTGCGCTGGCTGGTCGAGCGCGTGCGCAAGCGTCCGTTCACCTTCGCCGGCTGACGCATCTCGATGCGGCTGGCCTTCGTCACCGGCGCCTCCGGCTTCGTCGGGGCGAACGTCGTGCGCGCGCTGCTCGATCGCGGCTGGCGGGTGCGCGCGCTCGTCCGGGGCGACGCGCCGTCGCTCGCCGGCCTCGACATCGAGCGCGTGCACGGCGACCTCTTCGCTCCGGAGCTCGCCGCGGCGATGCGCGGCGCCGACGCGGTCTTTCACCTCGCCGCCGCCTACAGTCTGTGGCACCGCGACCGGGCGACGGTGCTGCGGACGAACGTCGAGGGGACGCGCGCGGTGCTCGGCGCGGCGCGCGAGGCGGGCGTCCCGCGAACCGTGCACACGAGCTCGGTCGCGGCGATCGGCGTGCGCGACGACGGCGCACCGGCCGACGAGACGCACCAGAGCGCGCCGCAGCGTCTGGCCGGCGTCTACAAGCGCTCGAAGTACGGGGGCGAGCTGGAGGCGCGCCGCGCGGCGGCGTCGGGCCAGGACGTCGTGATCGTCAACCCGAGCACGCCGGTCGGGCCCTGGGACGCGAAGCCGACGCCGACGGGCGAGATGATCGTGCGGTTCCTCACGGGCCGCATGCCGGCGTACGTCGACACCGGCCTCAATCTGGTCGACGTCCGCGACGTCGCGCTGGGACACGTCCTGGCCTACGAGCGCGGCAGGCCGGGCGAGCGGTACATCTTGGGCAACGAGAACCTCACGCTGCGCGCGCTGCTCGAGCGCCTCGCGCCGCTGGCCGGACGGCCGGCGCCGCGGCTGCGGCTCCCGAGCGCCGTGCCGCTGGCCTACGCGGCGCTCGGCGAGCACGTGCTGGCGCGGCTGGGCGTCGCGCCCGACGTCTCGGTCGAGAGCGTGCGGATGGCCCGGCAGAAGATGTTCTACAGCGCGGAGAAGGCGGTTCGGGAGCTGGGTCTTCCGCAGTCGCCTGTAACCGATGCGCTCGCGGACGCGGTCACCTGGTTTCGAGAGCACGGGTTCATCGCCCGCCGCTCGCATCGTGCGGAGGATGAATGGCGATCTCTCTCAAGCAGGCCGTAGCGGTCGGGTCGTACGTGGTGCGGCAGCGCATCGCGGGCCGGAAGCGCTATCCGCTGGTGCTCATGCTGGAGCCGCTCTTCCGCTGCAATCTGGCCTGCGGCGGGTGCGGGAAGATCCAGCACCCGGTCGAGGTGCTGCGGCGCCACCTCACCCCCGAGCAGTGCTTCGCGGCGGTCGACGAGTGCGGCGCGCCGGTCGTCTCGATCCCCGGCGGCGAGCCGCTCCTCCATCCCCAGATCGGCGAGATCGTGGAAGGTCTCGTCGCGCGCAAGAAGTTCGTCTATCTCTGCACCAACGCGATCCGGCTCGAGCAGAGCCTCGACAAGTTCACGCCCTCCGCCTACTTCTCGTTCAGCGTCCACCTCGACGGCCCGCGCGAGGTCCACGATCACGCGGTCGCCCGGGACGGGATCTTCGACGTCGCCGTGAAGGCGATCAAGGCCGCGAAAGCGCGCGGCTTCCGCGTGACGACGAACACCACGATCTTCGACGGTGCCGACCCGGCGACGTTCCAGGGCTTCTTCGACTACCTCACCGACGAGCTGAAGGTCGACGGGATGATGATCTCGCCCGGCTACCGCTACGAGAAGGCGCCCGACCAGGACCACTTCCTGGCGAAGGAGCAGACGCGCACGCTCTTCCGCGCGATCCTCGCGCCGTACCGGGCCGGGAAGAAGCGCTGGCAGTTCAACGCGAGCCCGTTCTTCCTCGACTTCCTGACGGGCGAGAAAGACTACGACTGCACGCCCTGGGGGATGCCTTCGTACTCGCTCTTCGGCTGGCAGAAGCCGTGCTATCTGCTCGGCGAGGGCTACGCGCAGTCGTACCGCGAGCTGCTCGACGACACGGAATGGGAGCGCTACGGGCACGGGAGCGGCAACCCGAAGTGCGAGGACTGCATGGTGCACTCCGGCTTCGAGGCGACCGCTGCCGCCGACGCCATGCGCCCCGAGAACGTCCTGCGCTCGATCAAGGGCGTCCTCGCGCGGTAGACGGCCGGCGGTCGTGAAGGTGAACGTGCACGCGAGCACGGCGGTCGCCGGCTCCGATGCGTTCGAGCGCCATCTCGAGCGCGCGATCGAGCGGCTCGACGGCGCGTCGCCGACGAAGGCGCTCGTGCGCGAGCATTTCGCCTTCGACGTCCCGGACGCGAAGCGCGGGAAGCGGCTGCGGCCGCGGATCCTGCTCGCCGTCGCCGAGAGCGAGGGCGGTCGCGGCGAAGACGCGTTCCCCGCGGCCACGGCGGTCGAGCTGCTGCACAACTTCTCGCTCGTGCACGACGACATCGAGGACGGCGACGAGCTGCGGCACGGGCGTCCGGCGCTGTGGGCGCGTCATGGCGTCCCGGCCGCGCTGACCGCGGGCGACGCGATGTGCGCGCTGGCGTTCACGGCGCTCCTCGACGGGGCCGAAGCGTCCGCCGCAGCGCACGGCGGCGAGGCGCGCCGCGAGAACGCGCTGATGATGACCGCCGAGCTCCACCGCGCGCTGTTCGCGCTGTGCGCGGGACAGGGCGCGGACATCGGATTCGAGACGTCGGCGGCCGTCTCGTTCCCCGAGTACGTCGCGATGATCGAGGGAAAGACCGCGGCGCTGTTCGCCGCGTCGTGCCGGCTCGGCGCGCTTTCGGCGGGAGCGCCGCCCGAGCGCGCGGACGCGTACGCCGCGATGGGGCGTGCCTACGGGCTCGCGTTCCAGGTGCGCGACGACGTCCTCGGGACGTGGGGCGCGACCGCCGAGACCGGCAAGCCCGCGGGCGCCGACATCCGCCGCCGCAAGTGGTCGTTCCCGGTCGCCTGGGCGATGGACGGCCCGCCCTCGCACGACCGCGAGACCGTCGCGAACGCCTACGCCTCGATCGGCGAGCTCGACGACGACACCGCGACCTCCGTCATCGCGGCGCTCGAACGCCTCGGCGCGCACCGCGCCGCCGACGCCGCATGCGACCAGTACATCGCACAAGCAACCGCGATCGCCTCACAGCACCGCCTCGACGCCACCCACCGCCTCGCCAACCTCTTCACCTCCACCGCCCGCCGCACCACCTAACCCCCGCGCCCACGCCGCCCCGCAATGTCAGCGGATAACGAGGTCATCGTGAGCGGCTACAACTGTCGTCGTGAGCGAGTGACAATGTCATCCTGAGCCCGTCGAAGGATGAGCCGCAAGCCGCGATGGTGCCCCTGGCTCATCCTTCGACAAGCTCAGGATGACATTTCGACAGGCTCAGGATGACATTCGACAGGCTCAGGATGACGTTTTTCTCGCGAGCGCCCAGTCGAGGGCGTCGTGGAGCGACTCTTCGCCCCAGAAGAGCTCGTCGGCGACGACGCAGTTCGGTGCGCCGAAGATGCCGAGCTCGATCGCGCGTTCGGTGTTGGCGCGCAGGCGCGGGCGCAGCTCCGCCGACTCGGCTCGTGCGAGGACCGCATCCGCCGGCTGCCCGATCTCGGTGAGGATCTCCGCGACCACGTCGCGCCGGTCGATCGCGCGGTCGTGCCCGAAGTTCGCGACGTAGACCGCGCGCACGTAGTCCCCGCACCAGGGCTCCTGCGCGACCGCGCAGGCGACGCGCGCCGGAACGATCGTGTTGCGCGGAAACTCCGAGGGCCGCCGCCACGGGAGCCCGAGCTTCTCGGTGAGCCGCTCCATGTCGCGCCACATGTACGCGCCGCGGCGCGGGTTGAGGTTGAAGTGCGACGTCTCCCAGCCTTGCAGCGCGAAGATCGGCCCCAGCAGAAACGGCTTCCAGACGAGCCGCACGCCGGCGTCGCGGCACAGCTCCTCGATCCGCATCGCGGCGATGTACGAGTACGTGCTGGCGAACTCGAACCAGAATTCGAGCGCCGGGGCTGCGTCGGACGGCATCGCCGGGAGAGTTCGTCCCGTCCGCGTACTACCCCGGCATGATCTTCCAGCCGGAGTACGAGACGCTCGAACGGCACGCGTTGGAAGCGCTCCAGCTCGAGCGTCTCGGGACGCTGGTGGAGCGCCTGCGCTCCGCCAACGAGATCTACCGCGAACGCCTGCGCGACGCGACGGCGCCGCGCTCGCTCGACGACCTCGCCGGTCTGCCGTTCAGCACCAAGGCCGACATGCGCGACGCGTATCCGCTCGGGCTGCTCGCGGTGCCGGCGGAGAACCTCGCGCGGATCCACGCATCCTCGGGAACCACCGGGAATCCCACCATCGGCGCGTACACGGTCGAGGATTTGCGCGTGTTCGGCGAGGTGATGGCGCGGAGTCTCGCCGGCGGCGGCATCGCGCCGCACGACATGTTCCAGGTCGCGTGGGGCTACGGACTGTTCACCGGCGGGCTCGGCGCGCACGGCGGCTGCGAGACGCTCGGCGCGTGCGCCATCCCGGCGTCGAGCGGGAACACCGCGCGGCAGCTCCAGCTCCTCTGCGATCTGCCGGTCGCCGGGATCGGCTGCACGCCCTCGTACGGGCTCGTTCTCGCCGAGCGGCTGCGCGCCGAGAACCGCCGGCCGAAGGCGCTGCGCTACGCGATCTGCGGCGCCGAGTCGTGGACGCGCGAGATGCGCGCCGAGCTCGAGGAGCTCCTCGGCGTGATCGCGACCAACATCTACGGCCTCACCGAGATCATCGGCCCCGGCGTCGCGCAGGAGTGCCTCGAGAAAAACGGGATGCACGTGCAAGAGGATCACTTCCTCGCCGAGATCATCGATTCCGAGACGGGGAAGCCGCTCCCCGACGGCGAGCGCGGCGAGCTCGTGCTGACCACGCTGACGCGCGAAGCGATGCCGGTGCTGCGCTACCGCACGCGCGATCTCACCTCGATGGTGCGCGAGCGGTGCGCGTGCGGGCGGACGACGGCGCGGATCGACTGGTTCACCGGCCGCGTCGACGACATGCTGATCGTCCGCGGCGTGAACGTCTTTCCGTCGGCGATCGAGGAGGTGCTGCTGCGCTTCCCCGAGCTCTCGCCGAACTACCGCATCTTCGTCGACCGCCCGCCGAACGGGCTCGACGAGCTGCTGGTCGAGGTCGAGCACCATCCGGGATCGGCGGTCGACCGCGAGCAGCTCTCGCGCGCCGTGACCGCCCGCCTCACCGAGACGCTGCTCGTCTCGCTCGAGACGCGGGTCGTTCCGCCGGGGACGATCGAACGGATCGAAGCCGGCAAAGCGAAGCGCGTCTACGACCGGAGAACGCCATGACCGCCTCATCAACATCAGACGCCATCGTCGTCACCGAGCGCCCGTACGAGCACGTCGCGCTGGTACGGCTCAACCGTCCGAAGGTGCTCAACGCGCTCTCGAACGCCCTCGTCGAGAAGCTCGCCGAGGCGTTCGAGATGCACGATGCCGATGGCGTCACGCGCGCGATCGTCCTGACCGGCGATGAGCGGGCGTTCGCCGCGGGCGCCGACATCGCCGAGTTCGCCGCCGAAGGGCCGCGGCTCGACGTCTGGGATCGGATGTGGAGCGTCGGGCTGCCGATCGTCGCAGCGGTACGCGGGGTCGCGCTGGGCGGCGGCCTCGAGCTCGCGATGTCGTGCGACCTGATGGTCGTCGCCGACGACGCCCGCCTCGGTCAGCCGGAGATCAACCTCGGCGTGATGCCGGGCGCCGGCGGCACGCAGCGCCTGACGCGCACGGTCGGCAAAGCGCTGGCGACCGAGATGGTGCTGCTCGGCCGCGAGATCAGCGGCCGCGAAGCCGAGCTCCACGGGCTGGCGAACCGCTCCGTCCCCGCCGAGCGCGTCCTGCCGGTTGCGCTCGACCTCGCGAAGCGGCTGGCGCGGCAGGCGCCGGAGGCGGTCCGCGCGGCGAAGCGCGCGATCGGGAGCGCCTTCGAGCAGTCGCTCCACGCGGGGCTCCTCGACGAGCGCCGCGCCTTCTACGAGTTGCTGAAAACCGCCGACGCGCGCGAGGGCGTCGGTGCATTCCTGGAAAAGCGCAGGCCACGATGGCAGGGACGATGACGGCACCGGTCGACCACCGCGTCGCGACGGAGAACGGCGTCGCGACGATCACGCTCGCGCGCCCGCAGGCGTACAACGCGCTGACCGCCGATCTGCTCGAGTCGCTGCTCGCCACGCTCAAGTCGCTGGAGCGCGACGCGTCGGTGCGCGCGATCGTGCTCACCGGCGAAGGGAAGGCGTTCTGCGCCGGACAGGCGCTCGACGACGCGCGCACGCTGCCGCCCGGCGAGAAGTTCGACATCGGCGAGACCGTTGAAGCACGCTCCGGTCCGGTGCTGACGAAGATCCTCACCATCGAGAAGCCGGTGATCGCGGCGGTGAACGGCGTCGCCGCAGGCGCCGGGATGGCGATCGCCTGCGCGTGCGATCTGCGCATCGTCGCCGACACCGCGTCGTTCACGACCGCGTTCGTGAAGATCGGGCTCGTCCCCGACAGCGGGCTCTCGTTCACCCTGCCGCGGCTGATCGGCTACGGGAAGGCGCTCGAGCTCTGCATGCTCTCCGAAAAGGTCGGTGCCGCGCGCGCCGACGCGCTCGGCCTGTGCACGAAGGTCGTCCCCGCGGATCGCTGTCTCGCCGAAGCGCAAGCGCTCGCGGCGACGCTGGCGAAAGGGCCGCGCTCGCTCGGGCTCATCAAGCGCGAGCTGCTCCGGAACGGGCAGACCGACGTGCAGAGCGCGCTCGCGTACGAAGCGCACCTGCAGAGCGTCGCCGGCGCGACGGCGGACTTCGCCGAAGGGATCGCGGCGTTCGCCGCCAAGCGCGCACCGAACTTTCGCGGCGAGTGAGCTACGCGATCCGGCGAGCGGCGCCGGACGACGCGTCGCTCCTCGCCGAGCACCGGGCCCGCGTGTGGCGCGAAGTCGGCGGCTGGGGAGACGCGCCGATGGCCGCGCAGGTACCGATCTGGACCGCGTGGTTTCACGATGCGCTCGCCGCCGGCACGTACGTTTCGTTCATCGCGGACGAGGAGGACGAGGCGATCGCCAGCGCCTCGCTGCTGATCCAGGCCGCGATCCCGCGTCCCGGCGCGCCGTCCGACCGCGAAGGCCGCGTCCAGTCGGTCTACGTTCGCCCGGAAGCGCGGCGGCGCGGGATCGCGCGCGCGCTGATGGAGCGGCTCATGGAGCACGCGCGCACCGCCTCGCTCATCCGCCTGACGCTCCACCCGTCGGACGAAGCGCGCCCGCTCTACGCGGCGATGGGCTTCAGCGACCTCGACGAGATGGGGCTGCGCCTGACCGGCTCGTAGGCGCATGAAGATCGGGATCGTCGGCGCGGGCGCGCTGGGACTCACGTTCGCCGCCGCGTTGAGCCGCGCACACGACGTGCTCGTGCTGACGCGCAGCGCGTCGCTCGCGCGGACGCTCGGCAGCGACGGGCTCACCCTCGAGCGAAACGGCGCCGTCGAACGCGCGCCGCTCGCGGCGAGCAGCGATCCGCAGTCGTTCGCCGACCGCGAGGCGGTGATCGTCGCCGTCAAGGCGCAGGCGACGGCGAGCGCGCTCGCGCCGCTGCGCGGCGTCCTTCCCCCGCACGCGCTCGTCACCTCGATTCAGAACGGGCTCGAGTTCCGCGAAACGGCCCGCGCGGCGTTGCCCGGCGCCCGCGTCGCGGCGGGGTCGACGATGCAGGGCGCGTTCCGCCTCGGCGCCGCGCACGTGCGGGTCGTGAACCGCGGCGCGTCCGTGTTCGAGCGCGAGCGTTCCGGGACGCCGGCGACCGAGGAGCTCGTCGCGGCGTTCGCGGAGGCCGGCCTCGAAGCGGTCGTGACGGACGAGATCGAGAGCGTGCTCTGGCGCAAGCTGATCGTCAACGCCGCCGTGAACCCGGTCTGCGCGCTCGCCGGCCGGCTGAACGGGGCGGTCGCCGGCGATCCCGACCTGCAGCCGGTCGCGCGCGCGCTCGCGAACGAGGCGGCGGCGGTCGCCGCGGCGGACGGAATCCCAATCGGCGACCCGTGGCCGCTGGTCGAAGCAGCGGCCACCAGTTCCGCGGCGAACCGGAACTCGATGCTCCAAGACCTCGACGCCGGCCGCCCGACCGAGATCGACGCGATCTGCGGGGCGATCGTGCGCCGCGCCGCTCCGCACCGGATCGCGGTGCCGCTCACCGAGACGATGCTGCGCCTCGTCCGCGCGAGGGAGCGCGCGTGAGCCGCCGCGTCGGCTCGGCCGAGATCGCGTCGCGCAAGGGTGCGGCGTTCCCGGTCGTCACCGCGTACGACGCACCGTTCGCGCGCTGCGCCGAGGCGGCCGGGATCGACGTGATCCTGGTCGGCGACTCGCTCGGGATGGTGGTGCTCGGTTACGACTCGACCACGCAGGTCGAGCTCGCCGACATGGCGCGCCACGGCGCGGCCGCCGCGCGCGGCACACAGCGCGCCCACGTGATCGTCGACCTGCCGTTCGCAACCTACGAGGCGTCGGACGAGCTCGCCGTCGCGAGTGCGGCCGAACTGGTCAAACGCGGCGGCGCATCATCGGTGAAGCTCGAAGGCGGCGCCGCCGCCGCCGGCCGGATTCGCGCGATCGTCGCAGCCGGAATCCCGGTGTGCGCGCACATCGGCGTGCTGCCGCAGACCGCGTCGCTCGGGAGCGGCTTCCGCCTGAAGCGCGAGCGCGACCGGCTCCTGCGCGATGCCGAGGCCGTCGCCGAGGCCGGAGCATACGCGGTCGTGCTCGAGATGGTCGAGGACCAGCTCGCGGGGGAGATCACCGAGCGCATCGCGATCCCGACGATCGGCATCGGCTCCGGCCCGCGCTGCGACGGCCAGGTGCTCGTGCTGCACGACGTCCTCGGCCTCTACCCCGACGCCCCGCCCTTCGCGAAGCAGTACGCGTCCCTCGCCGAGACCGCGACCACCGCGCTGCGCACGTACGCCGAAGAAGTCCGCGCCCACACCTTCCCGCTCGCCCGCAACCACGCCGCCACCAACGCCACCGGCTACCGCCCCTAACCCCCGCGCCCCCCGCGCGGGCCCGTACGCGGCACGGCGCGTTCGGGCGCCTCGGCTGGGGCGGGTTAGAGGCGTTCGAAGATGGTGGCGATGCCTTGGCCCATGCCGATGCACATGGTCGCGAGGCCGTAGCGGGCGTTGCGGCGTTTGAGCTCGTGGAGGAGCGTGGTCGTGATGCGGGCGCCGCTGCAGCCGAGCGGGTGACCGAGCGCGATCGCGCCGCCGTTGACGTTGACGATCTCGGGGTCGATGCCGAGCTCCTTGACGCAGGCGACGCCCTGCGCGGCGAACGCTTCGTTCAGCTCGACGAGGTCGAGATCGCCGGGCGTCAGCTTCGCGCGCGCGAGCGCTTTGCGGGTCGCGCCGATCGGACCGATCCCCATCACGCTCGGATCGACGCCGAACGTCGCCGACGTGACGACCCGCGCCAGCGGCTGCCAGCCGCGCTTTTCGGCGACCTCGGCGCTGCACAGCAGCAGCGCGGCGGCGCCGTCGTTCAGCGGGGAGGCGTTGCCCGCGGTCACCGTTCCGTTCGCTTTGAATGCGGGCTTCAGCTTCGCCAGCGACTCGAGGGTCGTCTCCGGGCGCGGCGGCTCGTCCTGCGTGACGTCGTAGCTCTTCTTCCCCTGCTCGACGTGCACGGAGACCAGCTCAGCGGCGAAACGCCCCGCCTCGACGGCGGCCTTGCACTTCATCTGGCTGGCGTACGCGAAGCGGTCCTGGTCGTCGCGCGAGACGCCGTATTGCTCCGCGACGTTCTCCGCCGTCTCGCCGAGCGAGATCGGTGCGTACATCGCGGCGAGGCGCGGGTTGACCATGCGGTTCCCGAGCGTCGTGTCGTGGATGTCGGGAGCGCGGTCGTACGCCTTCTCCGATTTGAGGATCACGAACGGCGCGCGCGTCATCGACTCCGCGCCGCCCGCGATCGCGACGTCGATCACGCC
>DASWSC010000032.1:0-11163 GCA_036402855.1 Candidatus Elarobacter sp.
GAGCGTCGCCAGCGGAGGAACCTTGCGGCGCAAGATCGTCACCGGACTGCTCTTCAGCCGCCGCTCCTGCCAGACGTAGAGCCCCGACAAGCCCGCCGCAAGCGTGAAGCCCGCGAACGCCACGAGCACGAGGCCGACGTGCAGCACGAGGAACGGCGTCGTGCGCGGGCTCGCCACGTCGGCGCCCATCCCGCCGCCGGCGCGCGCCGTCACGAGCAACGCGACCGCCAGCGGCATCACCGCGAGACCGAGCAGCCGGAACGGCGCGCGGCACCCCCAGATGAGATACGCCGAGACGACGAGCCAGACAAAGAGGTTGAGCGACGACGCCCACGTCCCCCACGGGAACCCGTCGTTGTGCGCCGCCTGCACCGCGAGAAGCGCCGTCTGAGCGATCCAGCCAAGGCGCACGCCCCACGTCGCGAGCCGCCCGGAACGCCCGGGACTCCGGGCCTCGCCGAAGTAGCCGACCGCCGCCTCGCCGTAGAAGAACAGCGCGGGCCAAAAGAGAAGCTCAGCCATCGTCCGGCTGTCGAATCTTCTGCTCGAGCTCGGAGACCTCGCGATCGAGGCGTCCGAGCTTCACCGCGATGAGCAGCACGTAGATGAGGATCACCGCGAAGACGACGCAGTACGCCGCGGTGACGTACTTCTCGGCGTTCGTCATACGAGCGCCTCCTTCAGGTCACGCAGGCGCAGATCCAGCCGCTTCCCCGCGATCTCGACGCGGTACAGCGTGTACGCGAGCACGAGCATCGCCACCTGCGCGACGAGGTACGTGGCGAGGATCCAGCCGCGGAACGCCGGGCCGTCGAGGTGGAACAAGCGCGGGTGCAGGAACTCCTTCGAGAGCCGGATCGCCGCAAAGCTGACCGGGATCAGCACGACGCCGAAGAGCGCATAGACGGCGCTGAGGTTCGCGCGCTGCGTGCCCGGATCGACCGAGAACCGGAGCATGAAGTACGCGCAGTAGAAGAGATAGAGGATGAGGAAGAGCACGAGCTCGTCCTCGCCCCAGACCCACCACTGGCCCCACGAGATCTTCGCCCAGATCGAGCCGGTCAACAGCACCATCGCCCCGAAGATCGTCCCCTGGTGGACGCAGACGTAGCTCTGCAGGTCTGAGCGCGGGTCGCGTTTCCACAGGTGCCGCAGCGCGTTCCAGGCGCCGCCGGCGAAGCACGCGTACGCGGTCATCGCGAGCGAGACGTGGAAGTAGAAGATCCGTTGCGAGAAGCCCTGGTTCGCGTCATTCGGCGCGACGTAGAAGACGAGCACGAGCGCTGTCGTGACGAGGACGAGGGACGCGAGCGCCAGCGCGCTCAGCGGGATGCGACGAAGAAGTCCCACACGATCGATTGTCGCACCAGCGCCCATCACTCCGACACGACAAACTCAAACGACGCCCAGCACACGACCGCGAAGAGCGCGTCGTAGAGCGCGAGGAACTCGAGGTACTTCGCCGGCCCGGGCTCGATGCTCGCGCCCACCGCGCCCACGACGATCGGGATCGCGAGCGGCAGGAAGAGCAGCGGCAGGAGCAGATCGCGCGCGCGCGTCACGACGGCCATCGCCCCGAGGAACGTCCCAACGGCGCAGACCCCGACGTCCGCCAGCGCGACGCCGAGCACCATCGCGCCGCTCACGTGGTGGAAGAACAGCGCGTACAGCGGCAGCGCAACAACCTCGGCCGCGGCGAGGAACACGAGCGTCGCGAGCGTCTTTGCGAGCCAGATCGCGCTGCGGTCGCACGGCGCGAGGACGAGGCCGTCCATCATCCGCTGCTCCCGCTCCGGTACGAACGCGCGGCCAAGCCCGAGCAGCGCCGTGAAGAGGATCGCGACCCAGAGGAAGCCGGTCGTCTCGAGCCGCGACGGCGTCCCGGGCAGCGCGAAGTGGAACACGACGAAGACGGCCGCGACGAAGAGCAGCATCGCCGGCAACGTGTCCTTCGCGCGCAGCTCGAGCAGCAAGTCCTTGCGCGCGAGCGCGCCCACGTCGCGGAAGTAGCCGGTCATGCGAGCGCGAGCCGCCCGCTCGCCAACGGCTCGACGCGAGCCGGATCGTGCGTGGAAACGAGGAACGTCCGCTCCCCGCGCAACTCCGCAAGCTGGGCGTCGAGCAGCTCCGCCCCTGCCTCGTCGAGCGCGGTGTACGGCTCGTCGAGCACGATCAGCCGCGGGTCGTGGAGCAGGACGCGGCAGAGCGCGAGCCGCTGCGTCATCCCGCGCGAGTACGACGCAACCCGGTCGCGGCGCACCTCCCACAGCCCGAAGCGCTCGAGCAGCATCCCGATCCGCTCGCGCCGCTCGGGCACGCGGTAGAGCCGGCCGTAGAGATCGAGGTTCTCGAGCGCGCTGAGCTCGCGATAGACGAGCGGCTCGTGCCCGAGATAGCCCAGCTCGCCGCGCGCAACCGCGCGCTCGACAGTCCCCTCGCTCGGCGCCGTAAGCCCGGCGCAAATCCGCAGCAGCGTCGTCTTGCCCGACCCGTTCGGCCCGGTCACGACGAGGAAGCCTCCGTCGGGAAGCTCGAGATCGACGCCGCGAAGGACGCGCTTGAAGCCGTAGCGCTTGCCGACCTTCACCGCAGTGAGCACGCCCTAACCATAGGCGTAACGCCGTTTTACGCGCCCTTTACGCCGACGTGACCGGACCATTGCACTCCGTACGTCTCACCTAGCAACGGGGGTGTTCCATCAACAGATCGGGAGGGACTTCGATGCGTAGGAATAGGTTCATGGTGCTGGCAGCGATCCTCTGCGCAGCACTCGCAACTGCGGGAATCTCGCTCGCGATGGCGAAGAGCGGCGGCGTTTCCGGTATCTCGGCGACGTTCGACGCGACGACCATTGTCAAGAGCGTCCAGAAGTCGTGCACGGTCAACGGCGGCGACAGCTACACGTACACGCGCGCCCTCTACACCGGCACGTCGGTGAGCAGCGACGGCCGGATGAACGGGCCGATCAAGCTCTGGGTGCAGAGCATGGTCGACGACACCACCGGCATCGGTGCGCTGATCGGCGACTTCAAGATCGGCACCGACGATCTCGGCTCGCACGGTCGGATCGAGGCCTCACTGTCCGCCGGACAGATGAGCGGCGCTGTCCGCGGCCACGTCCACAAGCCGTGGGGCGAGCTCTTCGCCGGCCTGAACGGCGGCTTCACCTCGACGGGCGGCTTCACCGGCGCCAATGTCGGAGCGGGAGCCGGGAACGACACGGGCGTCGTCCTCTCGAAGGGCGCGTGCGTGAAGGTCATCTACCTGCACTGAGCTCGGGGGGTAGGCCGGGGGCGCCGCCACGACCGGGCGCCCCCGCTCTCACGTCGTCGCGTCGAGGATGACGAAGACGGCGAACGCGACCGAGATCACGCCGTTCATCGTGAAGAACGCGGTGTCGAGCCGGCGCAGGTCGCCGGGCCGGACGAGCCAGTGCTCGTATGCGAGCAGCACCGCGACCACCGCGACTCCGAGCCAGTACAGCGCGCCGACCGGCAGGCCGAAGCCGGCGATGAAGAGCAGCACCACGGTCGCGAGATGCGCAAGCCGCGCCCCGAGGAAGGCGCCCTCGACGCCGAACCGCGTCACAACCGAATGGAGCCCTTCGCGCCCGTCGATCTCCTCGTCGAAGAGCGCGTAGAGGAAGTCGAAGCCGGCGATCCACACCGCGACCGCGGCGCCGAGCACCCACGCCTGCCACGGCAGCTTCCCCGTGATCGCGACCCACGCGCCGACCGGCGCGAGACCGTCGACCGCGCCGAGCCAGAGATGGCAGAGCCACGTGAACCGCTTGAGGTACGGGTACACGACGAAGCCCACGACCGGGATCGGCCAAAGCCAGCGCACCACGTGGTTCAGCTCCCACACGGCGACGAGGAACAGCACGAGCGACGCGGCGCAGAAGAGCATGACCTGCGCGACCGAGAGCTGGCCGCTCGGGATCTCTCGGCCGGCGGTGCGTGGGTTGCGCGCGTCGATCCCGGCGTCGATGAGGCGGTTCAGCGCCATCGCGAGCGAGCGGGCGCCGACCATGGCGAGCGTGATCCAGATGAGGGCGCGCGCAGTCGGCGTGCCGTTCACCGCGAGGAACGCGCCGACGTACGCGAACGGCAGCGCGAAGACGGTGTGCTCGATCTTCACGAGCCGCGCGAAGCGGGTCGGAAGCGGCGTCAGTCCGGCGGCGGTCACGTCTGCTCGTGCGCGGTCGGGTCGTCGGCGAGCAGCTCGAGCGCGTGCGCCAGCGCGGGTTGCAGCACCGCGAAGCCGTCGCGGCAGCCGCCGGGAGAGCCGGGGAGATTGACGACGAGCGTCGAGCCGACGACGCCGGCGGCGCCCCGTGACAGCAGCCCGTGCGGCGTCTTCGCGATCGAGTCCGCGCGCAGCGCCTGCGCGATCCCGGGCGCCTCGCGGTCGAGGACGTCGCGGGTCGCCTCGGGCGTGACGTCGCGGGGCGCGAGCCCCGTGCCGCCGGTCGTGAGGACGAGGCGCGCGGCCGCCGCGAGCTCGCGGATCGCCGCAGCGATCTGATCGCGCTCGTCGGGAACGACCCGCCGCTCGACGTCGTAGCCGTCCGCGCGGAGCAGCTCCTCGAGCGTGTCCCCGCTCTTGTCCTCCCGCGTCCCGGCGACGACACCATCCGAGACAGTGAGCACTGCGGCCTTCAGGCCGGCTCCTTCGTCTTCTCCAGGAGCGTGACCTCGACGATCCGCATGCCCTTGTCGACCGCTTTCGCCATGTCGTACACGGTGAGCGCCGCGACCGACGCGGCGGTGAGCGCCTCCATCTCGACGCCGGTCTGCGCGGTCGTTTCCGCGGACGCGACGATCTCGACCGACTCCTCGCCGACCTCGAGCGTCACCTCGACGTGCGAGAGCGGCAGCGGATGACAGAGCGGAATGAGCTCGCTCGTGCGCTTCGCGGCCATGATGCCGGCGAGCTGCGCGGTCGCGAGCGCGTCGCCCTTCGGCAGCTCACGGAGCATGCGCGCCGTCTCGGCGGCCATCCGCACCTCGGCGCGCGCAACGGCGCGACGGCGGGAAACCGGCTTGGCGCCGACGTCGACCATCTGCACTCCGCCCGACTCGTCGACATGCGAGAGCTCGCTCATTGCTTGGATCGTACGGCGTCGAGGTCGGCGAGCTGCGCATTGATCCACTCACGGATGTCGTGCGCGCGCACGTGGGCGCGAATCGCCTCCGCGCGGCGGTGCCTCTCCTCCGCCGGGAGCGTCAGCGCCTCGTACAGCGCGTCCGCTTGGGCGGAGATGTCGAACGGGTCGACGGTCACCGCCCACTCCCCGATCTCCTCCACCGCGCCGGCGTTCCGCGACAGTACGAGCGCGCCGTCGCGCTCGTTGAGGAGAAACGCCTCCTTCGCCACAAGATTGAGCCCGTCGAACACGGGGTTCACGAACAGCGCGTCGAACTGCTTGTAACCCGCGAGCGAACGCGGGAAGTCGTCGGCGATGTCGAGCTCGACGCCGTCGATCCCGTCCGCCGCGCGCCGGATCGCCGCCTCCTCCTCCGCGTACTCGGCGATGGACTCACGCGACGGCGCGAGTAGCGCGAGCAAGCCGACCTTGCCGCGCAGCTCGGGGTGGCGCTCGAGCAGCAGCGCGAATGCCTCGAAGCCGCGGACGATGTTCTTCGATGGGTCGACGCGGTCAACGCGAACGACGAGTCGCTCCGGCCGGCGCGCGATGATCGCAGCCTCGCGCTCGAGCACCGCCGGGTCGTCGCGGCGCCGCTCGAACTCTTCGGCATCGACGCCGATCGGATGCGCGACCACGCGCGTCTTGCCGGCGTCGAGACCGAACCGCTCCGCGCAATCGAGGAACGCCTGACGCCACCGCTCGGTATGGAACCCGACGACGTCGTTCGCGAGCAGGCCGGCGTGGATCGCGACGGTGAGATCCTCGGGCAGAGCCGACCACGCATCAGGCTCCTGCCACGGGATGTGCACGAAGTGCGAGCTGACGACGTCAGGCCGCGCGCGTCGCACGACCGCGGGCGCCACGTACAGGTGGTAGTCGTGGAAGAGCACCGCCGCCTCGGGCTCGCGCTCGAGCTCCTCGAGCGTTGCCGCGGCGAACGCCTCGTTGACCGGGACATAGCCCTCGTCCCACGCCTCGCGGAACTCCGGCCCAAGCGGCCGCAGTGGCAAGCGGTGCTGGACGAACCACAGCGCGGGGTTCGCGACGACATTGTAAAACCGCTCATATGCAGGGGAATCGTGCGCGACGAAGCGCAGCCGGTACGCGTCTCCGTCGCGGGTGGTCTCCTCGAACGAGCCGCCGCGCTCCTCGGCGATCGCGCGATCCTCGTCGCTCATCGCGCTCGCGACCCACGTCACGTCGTGGTGCGCGATCAGCCCCGCGAGCGCCGTGACAAGCCCGCCGCCCCCACGCCGCGCGACGCCGTTCTCGTACGTGACCGGCGCGCGGTTGGCGACGACGAGGAGCTTGCGCCGCTTCGTTTGCCGATCCGACAACGGATCTAGGATGCCGGCTGCAGCCGCTTCACGAACCGCAGGCGCGAGCCGCGCTCACCGGGCCGCGAGACGATCTCGAGCTCGTCGGCGATCGTCCGGATGATCGAGATGCCGAGGCCGCCTTCGCTGAGCTCCGCACCCTCGGCCGGCTCCGGCACGGCCGGATCGAAGCCCATGCCATCGTCGGAGACTTCGATCTGCAGCTGGGCCGCCGACAGTTCGTATGCGACGGAGACAACGCCATCGCCATCGCCGTAGGCATGACGCACGGAGTTCGACACGGCCTCTGTCAGCGCGAGCTTGAGGTCGGCGACGTCCTGCTCCGACAGGCGCGAGAGCTCGGCGATACCGCTGAGCGCAAGCCGCGCGAGCGCGATGTACTCCGGACGAGCGGGAACCTGGAGCCGCACGGTCCGGCCGGTCCCGACCCCTTCGCCCATATCCGCCAACGCTGTCTCGCTCATCCCGCCATTCCTCTCTTTCCGCAGATTCGCGGGTGTAAACCTGACGATTTCTACCATTGCGGCCGGTTACCGCCGTCGAGGGTGGGGTTCCCTTGGCTGCTCGGGTTCTAACCCTCCGGGATTTCCACGGGAAAACGCGCGCCGGATGGGCGGCCTAGACTGAGCGCGTTGTGACGGTCGCCTCGCCTGCATCCGAGCGCAGACGGCCACGGCCGGGCTCGGTCGAGCGCCCCGTCAACGGCAGGCTCTACCGCGGCACCTGGCTGCTCGTCGCCCTGCCCCTCCTCCTCCTGGCCTTCAGTGTCTCCCAGCCGCAGGCGCTCGACCTCCCGCCGCGGGGCGCCGCATTCGACGGCGACTCCGCCGCTGCGATCGCGCAGGATCTCGCCACGCGCTATCCCAACCGCGTTCCCGGGACGCCGGGCGCGCTCGGCGCACAGACGTGGTTCACGAACCAGCTGAAGCCGTACGGCTTCACGGTACGGCGCGACACGTTCACGGCGACGGTTCGCGGTCACACGGTGACGCTGGCGAATCTCGTCGCGGAGAAGGAAGGGCTTTCGCCGCGCGAGATCGTCGTGATGGCGCACCGCGACGACAGCGGTATCGGCCGCGGGCTCGACGACAACGCGTCCGGAACCGGCGCGCTGATCGAGCTCGCGCGCTCCTACGCGCCGAATCTCTCGGCGCAGCTCACTTCGTATCCGTACTCGATCGCGTTCGTGTCCACCGACGGCGGCGAGGAAGGCGCGCTCGGCGCTGCCCACTTCGCAGCCGAGGAGTCGACGCGGGCAAACGTGATCGCGGTCATCAATCTCGACTCGATCGGCGGCAAAGGCGCGCCTCGCCTCGAGCTCAGCGGCGATACATCTCGTTCGCCGGCGCCGGGACTGCTCGAGACGGTGCGCGCGGCTCTCGCGAGCGAACCGAGCGCGGGCGCAAGCCGTCCGAGCGCGCTGAACCAGCTGATAAGCCTGGCGTTTCCGTTCAGCGCGTACGAGCAAGCGTCGTTCGTCAGCGCGGGAATCCCCGCCGTGACGATCACGACGAGCCGCATGCGGCCGTCCGACGCCTCACGCGCCCACCGCCTCTACCGTGCGCCGCTGACGGAGGTCGGTCTGGCGACGCAAACGGTCGTCGGAGCGATGGAGGAGGGCGTTGCCATCGCCCAAGGCCCGTCGAGCTACCTCTTCCTCGCGCAACGCGTGATCAACGGCTGGGCGATCGAGTTCGTCCTCTTGGCCCTCCTCTTGCCGTTCATCGCGGCGGCCGTCGACCTCTTCGCGCGGTGTCGCAGGCGCCGGATCCCGATCGCGCCCGCATTCAAGAGCTATCGCAGCCGCCTCATCTTCTGGCTTCTCGGCGGGCTCGCGTTCCTGTTCTTCTCGAGCGCGGGCTTCCTCGGCGACACCGGCGGACGGCCGCTTCCGCTCGGCGACGTGCACTGGCCGGTGGGCGCGCTGCTCGTTCTCGCGCTGCTCGGCGTCGCCGCATGGCTCGTCGTGCGCGATCGGCTCGCGCCGCGGCGGCCGATCGAAGCGGAAGAGGAGCTCGCGGGCCACACGGCGGCGCTCCTTGCATTGGCGGTCGTGGGCCTGCTCGTCGCCGCGACGAATCCGTACGCGCTGATCTTCCTCCTGCCGAGCCTCCATGTCTGGCTCTGGTTACCCCAAGTGCAGATGCGGCCGCGCTGGGCGCGATTCCTCGTGTTCGCGCTCGGGCTCGCCGGCCCGGGGTATCTCCTGTGGACGTTCGCATCGGGCTACCGGCTCGGCTGGGACGCGCCGTGGTTCATCGCCCAGCTCTTCGCCGTCGGGTACGCGCCGCGGACGTTGTTCGTCATCGCGCTCGCGTTCCTCGCCGCTGCGGGACAGCTCGTCGCCGTCGCCGGGAATCGCTACGCGCCGTACCCCGAGCCCGGCGAGCGGCCGGAACGCGGCCCGATCCGCGAGCTGATTCGCACGCTCGTGCTCGCGCAGCGGCGCCGCGCCGTCGCTATGGCGCGTTCAGGCGCAGCCAGGAAACGACCGAGCCAGCGCTGAGCTCGCCGTTTCCACGTGGAATGTGCACGAGCGCGTCGGCGGTGCTTGCGCTCGCGATCATGTGCGACTCCTGACCGCGGAGCGGCTCGAGCACGATCGCGTCCTCGTCGATGCGCGCACGGGCGCGGACGAACTCGTCGCGCTCGGCGTTCAGACGCATGTCGCCGGCTAGCCGCCCCGGCTCAAAGCGCGGGAGCGGAGCAGGCGTCCCTTGCAGCGCGCGGAGCGCCGGCTTGACGAACAGCTCCGCGCTCACGAGAGCGGAGACCGGGTTCCCCGGCAGGCCGAACACGAGCGTCGCGCCGCGCGTGCCGAACGCGAGCGGCTTCCCCGGCTTGATTGCGACGCGCCAGAAGATCTCCTCGACGCCGAGCTCCTGCTCGACCTTGCGCACGAGGTCGTGTTCGCCAACCGAGACGCCACCCGACGTGACGAGGACGTCGCACGCGAGAGCGCGCTCGAGCGCCACGCGAAGCGACGCTTCGTCGTCGGGGACGGCCGGGGCAGTGATGATCTCCGCGCCGACGACCGAGAGAGCCGCGGCGAGCATGAGGGTGTTCGACTCGTAGATCTGCCCGGGCTCGAGCGGCGTTCCCGGCGGGACGAGCTCGGTGCCCGTCGCAAGCACCGCGACCCGCGGGCGACGCGTGCACGAGACGGCTCCGATCCCGGCGGCGCCCAGCCCTGCAACAGCGGCGGCGCCCAAGCGCGTGCCGGCGGCGAGGACGATGTCACCGGCGCGAACGTCACCGCCGCGCGGACGCACGCTCGCCCCGAAGGCAAGTTCTCGATCGACCTCCACTCTGTTGTCGATCTTGACAACTATCTCAACCGGAGCGACGGCGTCCGCGCCCTCGGGGACGACCGCGCCTGTCGAAATCGCCACGGCCTCGCCCGGCCCGACCGTCCCCGCGAACGGCGCACCAGCCGCCGACTCGCCCGTGATATTCAGGGCTCCGGGGAGATCCGCGGCGCGCACGGCATAGCCGTCCATGGCCGAGCTCGGGAACGGCGGCAGATCGGTGACGGCGCGCACATCTTCCGCCAACACGCGCCCCGCGGCTTCCGCAAGCGGCACAAGCTCGGCCGACAGCGGGTGCGCGGCAGCGAGAATCTTCTCCTGCGCCTGCTCGAAGGTGAGTAGGGAATCCACGATCGAGGAATACCGTATTTCGTGAACGCCGGAGACCAGATCGCGGACCGCTACCGCCTCGAGGAGATGGCCGGCCGCGGACCGATGTCCGAGGTGTGGCGTGCACACGACGACACGCTCGACCGAACGGTGGCACTGAAGATGCTCGATCCGAGCGCCGATCTCGAGCGTTTCCGGCGCGAGGCGCGGGCGGTTGCGTCGCTCGGTCACGAGCACGTGATGCGCGTCTACGACTACGGCGAGGACCCGGCCGGGCCGTTCATGGCGCTCGAGTGGTTGCCGGGCGGGACGCTCGAAGAACGGCTCCGCGAAGCAGGCGGGCCGCTCCCGAATCACGAAGCCGGCCGGATCGCGACGGGAATCGCCGCCGGTCTCGCGCATCTGCACGACCGCGGCTTCGTCCATCGCGACCTCAAGCCGGCGAACGTCCTCTTCGACGAGGAGGATCGCATCAAGCTGGCCGACTTCGGCTTGGCGCGCAACGTGATCGGGCCCGGAACCCTGACCGAGGCGGGAACGGTGCTCGGCACCGCGGCCTACATCTCGCCGGAGCAGGCGGGCGGCGAGCCGGCGACGCCTGCAAGCGACGTGTACTCCTTCGGCGTCCTCCTGTTCCGCATGCTGACGGCGGCGCTGCCCTTCATCGCCGACGACGCGCTCGCACTGATCGACATGCACCGCAACCGGCCTGCGCCTCCGGTTGCGTCGCTCAATCCGGCCGCCGACCCGCAGCTCGCCGCGCTGACCGGCGCGTCGCTCGCGAAAAGTCCGGCCGCACGCCCCGCCGACGGCGCAGCGCTGCTGGCCGCGCTTGGCGGCGCGCCGATCGCCGCCGCCGTCATGGAGACCGACGCGACGCGCGTCATGCCGGTGGCACCTGTCCCGCTGGCAGGTGTCCCGCTGGCGTCGCGGCGTCGTGGCGCACTTGTACTCGCGGTCGCCCTTGTCCTCCTCGCAGCTCTCGGCGGTGTGCTCGCGTGGGCGATCACGCGTCCGCCGGCGGCAGCTCCTTCGG
>DASWSC010000033.1:0-5815 GCA_036402855.1 Candidatus Elarobacter sp.
CGGCGCGCGCGCGTCCTCTTCCGGTTCAAGGACCTCCTCGACCAGCACGCGGACGAGCTTGCCGCGATCGTGACCGCCGAGCACGGCAAGGTGCTCTCGGACGCCAAGGGCTCGGTCGTGCGCGGGATCGAGGTCGTCGAGTTCGCCTGCGGGGCGCCGAGCCTGCTGATGGGCCAGACGCTGGCGAACCAGGCACGGAACGTGGACGCCGACACGGTGCGGCACCCGCTGGGGGTGTGTGCGGGGATCACGCCGTTCAACTTCCCGGCGATGGTGCCGATGTGGATGTTCCCGATCGCGCTCGCCTGCGGGAACACGTTCGTCCTCAAGCCGAGCGAGAAAGACCCCTCGGCCGCGCTCGAGCTCGCGAAGCTGCTGCGGGAAGCCGGTCTTCCGGACGGCGTCTTCAACGTCGTCAACGGCGACCGCGAGGCGGTCGACGCGCTGCTCGCGCACCCGGACGTCGCGGCGATCAGCTTCGTCGGCTCGACGCCGGTCGCCGAGCACGTCTACCGGACGGGGACGCAGAACGGCAAGCGCGTCCAGGCGCTGGGCGGCGCGAAGAACCATCTGGTCGTGCTCCCCGACGCCGACATGGATATGGCGGTCGACGCGCTGATGGGCGCCGCCTTCGGGTCGGCCGGCGAGCGCTGCATGGCGGTCTCGGTCGCCGTCGCCGTCGGAGATGCGACCGCCGATGCGCTGGTCGAACGCCTGCGCGAGCGCGTGCGCGAGCTGCGCGTCGGACCCGGGACGGCGCCCGGCGTCGAGATGGGCCCGCTGGTGACCGGCGACCACTACGCGAAAGTGCGCTCGTACGTCGACCTCGGCGTCGAGGAGGGCGCGCAGCTGGTCGTCGACGGCCGCGCGGTGCGCGACGAGAGCTGGGGCTCGGGCTTCTTCCTCGGCGGCTGCGTCTTCGACCGCGTCACGCCCGAGATGCGCATCTATCACGACGAGATCTTCGGCCCGGTCCTCGGGATCGTTCGCGTCACCACGGTCGACGAAGCGCTGCAACTCTGCAACGACCACCCGTTCGGCAACGGCGTCGCGATCTTCACGCGCGACGGCGGGACGGCGCGCACGTTCGCGCACCGCGTGCAGATCGGGATGGTCGGGATCAACGTCCCGATCCCGGTTCCGATGGCGTTCCACTCGTTCGGCGGCTGGAAACGCTCGCTCTTCGGCGATCACGCCATCCACGGCGCCGAAGGCGTCCGTTTCTACACCCGCCTCAAAACCATCACCGCCCGCTGGCCCGAAACCCGCTCCGCCCCCGAATTCACCTTCCCCACCACAACATAACCCTCGTGCCACGGTGAGCGCCCCATGTCACAGTGAGCGCCCCAATGTCACCCTGAGCGACCCCAATGTCACCCCCGCGACCAGCGGCCATGACCACCGAGCTCCTCGTGCGCCGAGCGCGACCCGGCGAGAGCGACGCCGTCGCCGCGCTCGTTCGCCGAAGCCGCGAAGCGGCGATGCCGTACCTCCCGCAACTCCACACCCCGGACGAAGACCGCGCCTTCTTTCGCGACCGCGTGTTCCCGGCCACCGAGACGTGGGTCGCGGAACGCAACGCCGCGCTCGTCGGGTTCTGCGCCTTTCGCCCGGGCTGGCTGGAGCATCTCTACGTCGACCCCGCGCATCGTCGCGGCGGCATCGGAACCGCGCTCCTCGCCAAGGCGCTCGCCGCGAAGGCGCAGCTCCGGCTGTGGGTATTCCAGCGCAACGCCGGCGCGCGAGCGTTTTATGAATCGCACGGCTTCCGCTGTATCCGCACGACCGCCGGCGACAACGAGGAGCACGAACCGGACGCGCTCTACGAGCTGAACGCGTTTCCCGACCCCGAGAGGTAGTTTTCCGGAGGCTTCGGAATGCGCGATTTGCTGTTGCCCTTGCCGGAAAGGACGTTCGTGTACGGCCGGATCGGCCTGATCGTGCTCGTGCTCGTCGCGGCGCTCGTCTGGGTTCTTCCCTCGTACTATACCGGGCTGCTCACGCAGATCGGCCTCTACGCGCTGGTGACGATCGGGCTCAACCTCTTCATGGGGTACGCCGGTCAGGTCTCGCTCGGACAGGCCGCGTTCGTCGGGATCGGCGCGTACACGTCGGCCGCGCTCGCGGTGAAAGGGCACGTCACGCCGTGGCTCGGGATGGTCGCCGGTGCGATCGTCGCGGCGTTCGTCGCGTACGTCTTGAGCTTCGTCGCCCTTCGCTTGCGCGAGAACCTGCTCGCGCTCGCGACGCTGGCGCTCGGGATCGTCATCAACGTCGTGTTCAACCAATGGGAGTACATCGGCGGGTCGTCCGGATTCAAGGACATCCCCGGCTTCACGCTCGGCTCGTTCACGTTCGACCAGCGTGCGTACGCGGTTCTCGCCTGGGCGCTGCTCGCGCTCGGGATCTGGTTCGCGGGGAATCTGGTGCGCTCGAGCTTCGGGCGCGCGCTGGTCGCGATCTCGGCCGGCGAGCTCGGCGCCGAAGCCCTCGGCGTCGACGCGGAGCGGCTGAAGCGGCAGACGTTCGTGCTCAGCGGCGTGTACGCCGGCGTCGCGGGCGCGGTGTACGCGTCGTCGTTCAGTTACATCGACCCGAGCTCGTTCAGCTTCTTGCTCTCGGTGAACTTCGTGCTGATGTCGGTCATCGGCGGGATTCGCAGCCTGTGGGGCGCGGTGATCGGCGCAGCGGTCGTCGTCGCGGTCGGCCAGCTCCTCCAGATCGTCGTCCCGGTCGTGCTGCCGAGCGCGCGCGGCGACTTCCAGTCGTTCTTTCTCGGCGTCTTTCTGATCGCGATGCTGATCCTGCTGCCGCGCGGGATCACCAGCCGCCTGAGCGAGGCGCGCGGATGATCGCGCAGGTGTGGCAGTACATCCTCGCCGGGGTCGTCGTCGGCGCGATCTACGCGCTGATCGCCGCAGGCTTCGTGCTCATCTATCAGGTGACCGGGATCATCAACTTTGCGCAGGGCGAGTTCGCGATGATCGGCGCGATGACGGCCTCGGCGCTCGCCACCGGCGGGATGCCGGTGCTCGAGGCGGCCGGGATCGCCGTGCTCGCCGCCGCGGTCACCGGCGCGCTCTGCTACCTGCTCGCGATACGCCCGGCGCGCGCGTCGACCGGCGTCACGCTGATCTTCATCACGCTCGGGCTCGACGTCGCGCTGCGCGGGCTCGCGCTGTTCGTCTGGGGGACGAATCCGCTCAGCTTGCCGGCGTTCTCCGGCGGCAGCGCGATCGTGCTCTTCGGCGGCGCGCTTCCGCCGCAGTCGATGTGGGTGCTGTTCACCGACCTGCTCGTGTTCGGCGCCCTCTACCTGTTCTTCCGGCACACGTATGCCGGGACCGCGGTGCGCGCCGCGGTCGCGAACCCGCCGATCGCGTCGACGTTCGGGATCCCGCTGCGGACGTTCGCGTTCTGGAGCTTCGTCGCGGCGGCGGCGATCGGCGGGCTCGGCGGCGTCGTCATCGCGCCGATCACGAGCGCGACCTACGACATGGGTCTCACGCTGGGGCTGGCCGGTTTCGTCGCCGCGGTGCTCGGTGGGCTCGACAGCTTGCCGGGCGCGCTCGTCGGCGGTTTCGTGCTCGGAATCGTCGAGAAGCTCGCCGGCGGTCTGCTCTCGACCGGATGGGAACAAGGCGTCGGGTTCTTGATCCTCGTGCTCGTGCTGGTGCTGCGACCGCAGGGTTTGCTCGGCCGCGCGGTGCGGCGCGCGTGACGGCGGCGGCGACGCGCCCGGCGACGACGACGCTCGAGGTCGCGAACGTCACCATGCGCTTCGGCGGCGTCGTGGCGGTCGACGACGTCACGTTCACCGCCCGCACCGGCGAAGTGCTCGGCGTGATGGGGCCGAACGGCGCGGGAAAGACGACGCTCTTCAACGTGATCAGCGGGGTGCAGAAGCCGACGTCCGGATCGGTCTCGCTCGGCGCGACGCGCCTGAGCGGGCGCGCCGTCGAGGACGTCGCCGCGCTCGGCGTCACGCGCACGTTCCAGACGCCGGTGATGTTCTGGGGCCTCACCGTGCGCGAATCGGTCGAGGTCGCGCTCACCGCGCGCGCGTTCGGCGGAACGTATCCGCCCGCGCCGTGGCGCGAGCTGACGGCGTCGGGCCTCGGAATGCCGGGACGCCGGCGCGCCGAGGCGGCGATTCGCGAGCGCGCCGGCGCGATGCTCGCGCAGGCCGGGATCGCGGCGATGGCCGACCGCGCCACCGATTCGCTCGCGTTCGGCGAAGAACGGCTGCTCGAGATGGCGCGCGCGCTCGCCGTCTCGCCGACGGTGCTGTTGCTCGACGAGCCGCTCTCGGGGCTGAACCCCGATGAGATCAGCGCCGTCCTCAGCACGATTCGGGGCGCGCGCGACGCCGGCGTCGCGGTGCTCCTGGTCGAACACGCCGTCGGCGAGCTCCTCGCCGTCGCCGACCGCGTCGTCGTCCTCGATCACGGCAAGAAGATCGCCGAAGGGACGCCGCAGGCGGTCGCCGCCGACCCGCTCGTCATCGACGCGTACATCGGGGACGAGCTCGAATGAGCGCGGTGCCGCACGATCCGGTGCTCGAGGTCGAGAACGTCTCGACGATCCGGGGGCGCGTGCAAGTTCTGTGGGACGTCAGCCTGACCGTCGCGCGCGGCGAGACGGTCGCGATCGTCGGGCCCAACGGCGCGGGGAAGAGCACGCTGGTCGGCTCGATCACCGGGCTCGTTCCGCCGAAATCGGGCCGGGTGCGGATCGGCGGGGTCGACGTGACCGGCGCGTCGCCGGAGAAGCTGGCGACGCGCGGCGTCGCGCTCGTCCCCGAGCGGCGCGGGATCTTCGCGCCGCTGACGGTGCGCGAGAACCTCATGCTGGGCGCGTACGCGCGGCGTGCTCCGCGCGCGGAACTGGCCGGCGATCTGGAGGGCGTGTTCGCGCTCTTCCCCGCCCTGGTGCGGTACCGCGACGCGATCGCGGGCTCGCTCTCCGGCGGCGAGCAGCAGATGGTCGCGGTCGGGAGGGCGCTGATGGCGAAACCGGAGCTGCTCCTCCTCGACGAGCCGAGCCTGGGGCTCGCGCCGAAGGTGCGCGGCGAGATCTTCGGCGCGCTGGCCCGGCTCGCCGAGCGCGGCGTGACGATCCTCCTGGTCGAACAGAACCTGCGGCTCGCCGCGCGCATCTGCCGGCGCGCGTATCTGATGCAGCGGGGACGCGTCGTCGGCACCGAAACCTCGGACGAGCTGGCGCGCTCCGCGCGCAACGTCTACTTGGAGTCTTCCGGGTGAGGGCAACGGTCACCGATCCACGAAAGGAGCTCAGATGACTAAGTTCGTCGTTCGTCTCGGCGCGCTGGCGCTCGCAGCGTTTCTCATCGTCTCCGGCTCGTCGCCGCGACCCGTCGTCGCCGCCAACGAGCCGTACCTGATCGGCGCGGTGGTCTCCGAAAGCGGACCCGGCTCGACCCTCGGGCGCCCGGAAGCCGACAGCATCCAGATGGCCGTCGACGAGATCAACAAGGCCGGCGGCGTCAACGGGCACCCGCTCCAGGCGTCGATCCTCGACGACGAGTCGAACCCGACGACCGCGGTCAACGACGTGCGCAAGCTGCTCGACCAGCATCCCGTCGCGATCATCGGCTCCTCGCTCACGCAGACCTCGCTCGCGATGGTCCCGCTGACCCAAGCGGCCTCGGTGCCGCTGGTCTCGCTGGCGTCGAGCTCGCAGGTCATCCAGCCGGTCAGCGAGCGGCGGTGGGTGTTCAAGATGCCGATCACCGACTTCCACGTCGCCCAAGCGATGCAAGAGTACATGCGCAAGCACAAGCAGACGAAGGTCG
>DASWSC010000034.1:0-5317 GCA_036402855.1 Candidatus Elarobacter sp.
CGAAGCGCAGATCGGGCGCGGCCGCGCGCAACGGCTTCCACGTTTCCGGCCCGCCGAGCACCGGAGCGGCGCCGGTCGTGAGGATGATCGTCCCTTCACCGGGCCGCATCGGTCGCGCGTCCTTCGGGCTGCTCGCATCTCACGTCGCACCTCGTACCCCTGGGGTCACGAATATGCCGCATTCATGCCTCTGCCGCAGGGCCGCGCAACGCCCCGGCCGACAGTGAGCCTCACCAGCGTCCGGGAGGCAGCGCCGATGACCGATCGCTTTCGCGTGCTCCTAGCCTCTGTCGCCATCGCCGCCCAGACGGGCTGCGGCGGCGGCGGTGGCGGCGGCTCACAGCCCGCTACGGTGAGCGTTCCGCCGGTCCAGGTGGTCACCGTCGCGCATTCCGTCTTGCCGGCGGCGACCGATCCGGCGATCTCGAATGCGTTCGACGCCCATCTCGCGATCGCGCCGTCGCCGGCGACGAGTCCGCTGCTCGTCGTCTTTCTGCCGGGGACGAACGGAACGCCGGCCGGCTACACCCGCATCGCGGGCGTCGCGGCCGCGGCCGGCGCGCACGCGATCGGGCTGAGCTATCCCGACACCAGCGCGCTGCTGCAGGACTGCGGCGACGACCCGGACTGCTACCTGCCGATCCGGCTGCAGAAGTTCGACGGCATCTTGCGCTCGCCGGTCGACGCGGTGGCGCCCGCCGATGCCATCCTGAACCGCCTCACCAAACTGCTGCTCTACCTGGACGCGCATTTTCCCGGCGAAGGGTGGGGCGCGTTCGTCAGCGGCGGTGCGCCGGTCTGGTCGTCGATCGTCGTCGCCGGCCACTCGCAGGGCGCCGGTGAAGCGGCCGCGATCGCGAAGGTCGTGCGCGTCGCCCGCGTCGCGCAGTTCTCGGGGACGGTCGACGCGGTTGTCACGGCGCGCGGAACGCTCGCTCCGGCGACGTGGGTTTCGCCGGCCGGGGCGACGCCGGCGTCGGCGTTCTACGGCTTCGACCACACGGCCGACCAGTTCTACGCCAAGATTCGCATCGACTGGACCGCACTGGGGCAAGATGCGTTCGGGTCGGCGGTCACGGTCGAGAGCGCGTCGCCGCCGTACGCGGGATCGCACGAGCTGATCACGTCGCTCGGCGTGCTGAACCCGCACGTCTCGACCGCCGGCGACGGCGCGTCGCCGGTCGACGCGAACGGCGTGCCGGTGTTCGCGCCGGTGTGGCGGTACGTCCTCGGCGTCTAACCCGTCGCTTCAGCGCGACGACGTCGACTTCGGTGAGACGATCCCGAGCGAGGCGTAGAACGGCGTCGGATCGAGCCGGTGTCCGACGAAGCGCGCGACCTGCGCGTCGGCGTCCTCCAGCCCGGCGTTCGCGAGGATCTCGCGGTACGCCGCGCCCGTCTTCGGGTTCAGCAAACCGTCGCGCGCGAACGCGGAGAACATGTCCTGCGCGTACACCTTCGACCACAGATAGCCGTAGTATCCCGCGCTGTACCCGCCGCCGACGATGTGGTTGAAGTTTGCCTCGAAGTGGATGTCGGGCGGGAACGCGATCGGCGTCGTGCGGTCGTACACCTCGGCCCAGGTCTCGTTCGGCCGGGGCGCCGCGTCGTGCTCGTGGTACGTCATGTCGGCCGCCGCCAGCGCGATCTGACGCGTCCACGAAAGCGCCGACTGGTCGACGAGCCGTGTCGCGCGCATCTTCGCGATCAGGTCGTCCGGCATCGGCGCGCCGGTCGTGACGTCCGACGAGATGCGCTTGAGGATCGCCGGGTCCCAGACCCAGTTCTCGAGCATCTGCGAGGGCGCTTCGACGAAATCCCACGTGAAGTCGAGACCGTACGGCGACGTCTTCACGAGCGCCGCGATCGAGTGGCCGAACTCGTGGAAGAACGTCTGCACCTCGGCCTGGGTGAGGAGGGCCGGGCGCCCGGGCGCGGGCTGCGGAAACTCGCCGACGATCGCGTTGAGCGCGGGACGGATCGTCCCGTCGGGCGCGGTGCGATGACGCCAGAACGTCGCGCTGTGGAAGTGCGCGTTCTTCCCCTCGCGCGGGAACAGATCGAGGTAGAGATCGCCGAGGTAACGCCCCGTCGCGCTGTCGTTCACCGCGAAGGCCTGCACGTTGGGCGCCCAGGTCTTCGCGTCGTCGCGCCGCGCGAACCGAACGCCGAGCAATTCCGCGTACACGCCGAAGATCGCCGGAACCGTCTTGTCGACGGGGTAGTACGAGCGCACGACGTCGGGGTCGAGCGCGTACGTCGTGCGCTTCAGAACGGCGGTGTAGTACGGGACATCCCACGCCTCGAGCCGCGACTTCGGGTCCCCCGTCTCGGCGGCCTTGAGCGCGCGCAGCGCGTCGGCTTCGCGCCGTGCCTGCGGCAGCAGCTTCGCATCGAGATCGGCGAGGAACGTGTCGACGGTATGCGGCGTCTTCGCCATCCGCCGCTCCAGGACGTACGCCGCCCAGTTCGGGTATCCCAGGAGGTGCGCGAGCTTGGCGCGCACCGCGACGACCTCTTGGAAGATCGGGTCGTTCTTTGCGGCGACCTGGTTGAAGCGCGTCGCGTAGAGCGCGCGCCGCGTCGCTTCGCTCTTCGCCGCGGTCGTGATCACGGCGTAGTTCGCCTCCGTCGCCGGCACGACGTACGTGTCGCCGTCACGCGTGAACGCGGCGAGCCGGTCCGGCGCGAGCCCGGCGAGCTGCGCCTCGGTGAAGCGTAGCGGCGTGCGCGTCTCGTTCATGTTCCGCGTGTAGTCACGGCGCAACTCCGTCAGGCGGGCCGAGAGCGCGAGGTATTCGCTCCGCTGCGCCGGCGGGAGCGCGGCACCGGCCCGCTTCGCCTCGACGAGCGCGTTCGCGAGCAGCTTCTTTTGCACCGGCGTCGACGCGGTGCCGCTCCGCGCCGCGGCGGCGAGCGCCGCGTAGAGATCCGGCCGCGCGCTCTGCTCGGCGAGGAACGTCGTGAGCGTCGAGCCGCACGCCGCGGCTGCCTCGCGCTGCGCTCGGCCGGCGCCGACGTCGCCCATGAAGAGATCGGCCGCGAGCGAGTCGTTCGCGGCGCCGACGGCGTCGTTGTACGCGAGCGCGACGGTGGCGAAGGTGCGCTGAGCCGGCGGAAGCCCGGCGATCGCATCGATCTGCGCCTTGAGCCGGGCCGTCGTTGCGCCGCAGTCGGCGGCGATCTTCTCGGGGGCCGGCGAAAGATCGAGCGCCGCCGCCGGCGAGGTGGGCAGCGACTGCGCGTGGGCTGTTGCCGAGAGGCCGGCGACGAGCGCGGAGATCAGGACGACCGAGAGCGAGCGCATCATGACAGGGCGGCGACGATCCTTTCGACGAGGTGAGCGACGTGTTCGGCGCTGCGTGCGGCGGCTTCGAGCACATCGTCGTGCGTCGTCGGCTCGCCCGCGCCGTGGACGTTGGTGATCAGCGAGAGCCCGAGGACGTCACGACCCAGCGCGCGTGCAGCGATCGTCTCCAGCACCGTCGACATCCCGACGGCGTCGGCGCCGATCGTGCGCAGGTACCGCGCCTCTGCAGGCGTCTCGTACGCGGGCCCGGCGAGCCCCGCGTACACGCCTTGCTGCAGCGTGATCCCGCTCTCGCGCCCGATCTCACGCGCGAGCGCGAGCAGCGACGGCGCGTAGGCTGCGGCCATGTCGACGAAGCGCACCGCCTGTCCGGGCAGTAGCTCAGGCCCCGTCAGCGGGCTCGTCCCGGTGAGGTTCAACTGGTCGGAGAGCAGCATGAGGTCTCCGGTGCGAAAGGCCGGGTTGACGCCGCCGGCCGCGTTGGTCAGGATGAACGTCTTCGCGCCGGCGTGCGCGGCGGCGATGACCGGATAGATCACCTCATCGGTCGCACGGCCTTCGTAGAGGTGGAAGCGTCCGCTGAAGGCGACGACGCGCCGTCCGTGCAGCGTTCCGATGTGCGCCTCGCCGGCGTGCCCCACCACGCCGGGCAGCGGCATCCCCTCGATCTTCCTGTACGGGACCGTCACGCCGTCGATGCGTTCGCGCAGCACGCCGCCGAAGCCCGAGCCGAGCACGATCGCGCAGTCGAGCTCGCCGCCCGCCTTTCGGCGCAGCAACTCGGCCGCCGCTTCGAGCCGCTTCCGTTTCACGACGCCGCCTCACCGCTCGGCGCCAGCGTCACGTTGTCGGCCGGCGCCAGCAGGTTAGCGCCGGTCATCTCCGGCGGGACGTCGAGCCCGAGCAGCGGCAACAGCGTCGGCGCGACATCGCCCAGGCTGCCTTCGGCGATGAACGCGCCGATCGGCTGTCCCGACACCAGCACCAACGGCACCGGGTTGGTCGTGTGCGCGGTCAGCGGGTTGCCCTCGGCGTCGATCTTCTCTTCCGCGTTGCCGTGGTCGGCGGTGATGGCGAGGATGCCGCCCGCGTTCAGCACCGCCTGCTCCAAGCGGCCCAGCGCGACGTCGAGCGTCTCGAGCGCGGAGACGGTCGCGTCCCAGACGCCGGTGTGCCCCACCATGTCGGCGTTCGCGTAGTTCATCACGATCACGTCGTGCCGCCGATGCGCGAGGTCCTCGATCGCGGCGACCGTGATGTCGTTCGCCGACATCTCGGGCGCCAGGTCGTACGTCGCGACCTGGCGGTTCGACGGGATGAGGATGCGGTCTTCGCCGGCGAACACCTCCTCGCGACCGCCGTTGAAGAAATACGTCACGTGCGCGTATTTCTCGGTCTCGGCGAGCCGGAGCTGCGTGAGCCCGGCGTTCGCGACGATCTCGCCGAAGACGTTGTGCTGCGGCCGCGGGCCGAACAGCACCGGGTTCGGAAAGTTCTCCTCGTACCGCGTCATCGTCGCGAACACGAGATCGGCGTACCGGTGCACCGGGAAATGGTCGAACTTCGGGTCGCTGAAGGCGAGCGTGAGCTGCCGCGCGCGGTCCGGGCGGAAGTTGAAGAAGATGCAGGCGTCGCCGTCGCGGACCGGCCGCGGGTCGCCGACGACCGTGGGGACCACGAACTCGTCGGTTTCGCCGCGCGCGTACGCCGCGCGGAGCGCGTCGCCGGCGGAAGCCGCGTGATGCTCGGCCGTCGCGTTCGCGAGAGCGTCGTACGCCTTGCGCGTGCGGTCCCAGCGCTTGTCGCGGTCCATCGCGTAGTAGCGGCCCGAGACGGTCGCGATCGCGCCGCTCCGGTCGCGAAACGCGAGGTGCCGCTCGAGCCGCGCGAGATAGGTCCCGGCCGACGACGGCGGCGTGTCGCGGCCGTCGAGGAAGGCGTCGATCGCGAGCGCGACCCCCGCTTCGGCGATCACGTCGATCAGCGCCTCGACGTGGTCGAGCGAGC
>DASWSC010000035.1:0-4325 GCA_036402855.1 Candidatus Elarobacter sp.
CGAACGTCCCGGCCCACCCCCCCCCCCCCCGTACAGGTCAGGGCCGCCTGAAATGTGCGGTCATCTGACCGGTACGAGAGCGTACTGACCTGGGAAGCACACGGCGGTATCCTTTGCGTCCAATGTTGCGTAAGGATGTGAACGCAGTCGCACCTTTCTCGCGCGAAATGTCGCGCGCGGTCACCGAGGCGGACGCGTGCCGCTGGCTCGGCCGCCGCGTCTCGCTCATCACGGGAGAAGGCATTGGGCTTGCGACGGGCCGCCTGCAGCACGTCTCTTCGCGCAGCGCGTTCGTGCTGCAGGAAGACGCGCTGGTCGAGCCGCTTGGCGGCACGATTCGCGCCGTCCCGCTCGCGCGCATCACCGAGATCGTCCCCGTTCCGGGAGAGGGGTACCGCTCGTGAAGTATCTCGTTTTCTGTATGTGCGGCCACGGACTCGACCGGCACGGCGCCGAGGGATGCGTCGGCGACGGCAAGATGCCGTGTGGCTGCAGGAACGATCAGGAACGCGCGCTCGACAGCGCGATCGAGCACGCGCGCCGGCACCCGTGGGGCGGCGGACACAGCATCTCGATCGACTCCAGCGCTCGCTGAACAGGGCCGCTCCGGCGGCGCGGGAACGCTCGCTCGATGGCTCGGGCCCGTGCACTGCGCACCTTCGTCTCGACGATCGCGCTTGCCGCGGCATGCGCCGCGTGCGCTCGCGCGCCGGGTCATGGCGGGGCGCCGCCGGCCGGCCGAACGACGGTCCGGTTCGCGATCGCGGCCGATCCGCAATCGCTGAACCCGCTCTTCGCGCACGTCGACGCGAACAGCGTCGAGCAACAAGTCGCGCGGCTCGCGTTCGAGCCGTTCATCGACATCGACGAGCGCGGAAATCCGGTCCCCGTCCTGCTCGACCGGGTGCCGACCCTCGCCAACGGCGGCGTCTCGCGCGACGCGCGCACGATCACGTACCACCTGCGCCGCGGGGTCCGGTGGCAAGACGGTGTCCCGGTCACCGCGCGCGACGTCGTGTGGACGCTGCGCGCGATCCTCGACGACCGGAACCCCGTTCGGTCGCGCGCCGGCTACGAGAAGGTCGCGCGCGCCGACGCGCTCGACGACCGCACCGTGCGGGTGACGCTCAAGGAGCCGTGGGCGCCCGCCGTCGCGACGCTGTTCAGCTACGGCACGGCGCCGCAGTTCGTGCTCCCGGCCCACCTGCTGGAGCACGAGCCGAACCTCGAGCGCAGCGCGTTCGCCGCGCATCCCGTCGGCAACGGACCGTTCCGGTTCGTCGAGTGGTCCCGCGGTGACCACCTCGTCTACGAGGCGAACCCCGGCTACTGGCGCGGTGTCCCGAAGCTCGCGCGCATCCACATCCGCGTCGTCCCCGACCCCGGGACGAACTTCACGCTGCTGCAGAGCGGCGGCCTCGACTGGAACCTCATGTCGCCGGCGCAGCGCGCCTCGCTCGGCAAGCCCGCGCAGCTCGATTTTCGCACGGTCCCGCTGACGCTGGTCGCGGGGATCGCGATCAACACGACGCATCCGCCGCTCGACGACGTGCGCGTCCGGCGCGCGATCGCGGCGTCGATCGACCGCGGCGGGATCGCGCGGAAGATCACGTTCGGCCGCTATCCCGTCGTCGACGGCGCGCAGCCGCTCGGCTCGTGGGCGCGCGATCCGTCGGTGCACGAACCGCCGTACGATCCGGCGGCGGCCGACCGGCTGCTCGACGGGGCCGGCTGGACGCGCGGCCGCGACGGCGTGCGCGTCAAAGACGGCAAACCGCTCGAGCTGACCTACGTGCAGTTCCCGGAGTCGGCGACGGGGGTCCGCGTCGCGACCGTCGTCGAGAGCGAGCTCGGCGCGCGCGGCTTCCGTATCGCGATCAAGTCGCTCTCGAACGCGCAGCTGTTTCTGCCCAAGTCGCAGGGCGGAACGCTGGCGACCGGCGCGTTCGACATGGCCTACGTCCCCTGGCCGATGGGTGCCGACCCCGACGACTCGTTCTTACTCACGTGCCGCGGCGCCGCAAACGTGATGCGCTGGTGCAGCGGCGACGTCGACCGGCTCGAGGCGAACGCCGTCGTCGAGCCGAGCCGCGCCGAGCGCAAGCGGCTCTACTCGCTGATCGAGCGGCGCGTCGCCGAGAACGTCCCGATCGTCTTCCTGTTCAACCCCTCGTACTCGTACGCATACCGCACGAACCTGCATGGCTTCTCTCCGAACGCCTTCAACCCAACCTGGAACGCCTACCGCTGGTCCCTCTCACCCTGATCTTGCGCGTGACCGTGCCCCGTGTGTCGCCATGAGCGCCGTGCGTCGCCATACGCGCCAGTGTCACCCTGCTCAGCATGACGGGCCCGGGGGCGTGCGCGGCGGGGCGTGCGGTTAGTCGCCGATGTGGCAGACTTCGAGCTTGTTGCCGTCGGGGTCGTCGAAGAACACCGCGTAGTACGTCGGGCCGTAGATTCCGTCGGCCCACTCGATGTTGGTCGCGCCGATCGCGGGAAGGTACGTCGCGATCGCGTCGACCGTCCCGCGCGAGGGCGCGTCGAAGGCGACGCGGTTCGCGTTCGGGGTGGCGTTCGGATCTTCGGTGATCCCGAACCACTCGTCGGCTTCCCAGCCGTCCGGTGCATCGGGCGGCGGAATCTGCCAGGTGGTGAACGACGTCCCTTCGTCCTTCACCGCACCGAGCAGGTTCAGAATGGCGTCGTAGAACTCGATCGCTTTCGCCCGGTCGCGCACGCGAAGGTCGACGTGGGAGATCAGGTTGGGCACGAGACGGATCCTTTCGTGAGCGCGCAGGCCCGCCGCTCGATCCCGTCGGCGTCGCGCAGGGAGATCGACCATCCGGTTGCGCTTCGCGTGTAAACGGCGAAGCCGAACTGTTTGCTGGAGGCCGGCGGCGGAGCGCCGATCTGGTAAACCAGATTCCCGTTGCTCCGTTGCGTCGTGATGTACTTCGCGGTCGAGCCCGGGTCGTCGAGGTCGGTCCCGCCCTCGCCGTTCACGATCAGCGACGGGTAGCCGACGACGTTGATCGCCTCGAAGTCGTGGACGTGCCCCGCGACGATGACGTCGAACGGCGCGAAGTTCCACTTCAGCGCCTGCAGCGCATCCGTTTCGTTGGTGCTCGCGAACGGCGGGCGGTGCGTCACGAACCACAGGCTCCCGCTGAAGCCGCTCGCGAGAGCGCGGGCCTTGCGGAACGAGTCCTGGTAGAACGCGATCCGCCCCGGATCGGACTTCGTGTCGGACGGATCGGCCGAGGAGTCGGCGACGACGATGCGCAGCCCGTCGAACGAGGCGGCAAACGGCGGACCGCCGTCGACGCCGGCACCGCATGAGATCGCGGCGTCCGCCGGATCGATGTAGCGGTGCCAGCCGGCTCCGCCGCGCGGGCAGTCCTCGTGGTTGCCGCGCGCGAGCAGCATCGGGGCCGCGGCGAAGATCGGCTTCGCCGGCGAGAACCAGTCGGCGCTCCACGACGTGCTCGTGTCGCCCCAGCGGTTCTCGCACGACGTCAGCGATTTCGGGCAGTTGTTCTCGCGGTAGTAGTAGTCGCCGACGTGCACGACGAGGTCGGGACGCGCCGCGGCGATCGCCTGCGCGACGCGCGGGAACGGCCAGTCCGCCGGATCGCCGCAGTTCTGCTGCTCGTCGCCCTTCATCCGGCAGCCGGTGTCGCCGACGACCACGACCGTGCGCGGCGCGCGCGAGACGGCCGGAAGCCGGGTTCCCTCCACGGCCGCGTTCGCCGCGCCGTCGGGGAGCGCCGCGTCGCAGACGGCGTCGTCGAAATCCTTCTGCGCCGCGGCCCGCAGCCGCATCGGCGCCGAGCCGCCGTCGTAGGTCAGCGCGGGGCACGACCGCGTGACGAGCGCTCGGGCGTGCGGCTTTCCGTCGGCGGCGTATTGCACCCAGGCGGACAGGACGGCGGCGAGGATCATCTCATGCTCCGGCTCGGCAGCGAACGGTACGGTCGGCGATGGTGCAGCGGGCGCGTTCGGTGCCGTCCGGCTCGCGCAGCGAGACCGCCCAGCCGCGCGAGGTGCGCGTGTAGACGCCGAAGCCGAAGTGAGACGATCCGAACACGTCGTCCTGCACGCGGAGGTTCCCGGCCGCCAGCGGGAAGAGCGCGGAGTAGTTGGGCTCGAGTTTCGTCCCGCCTTCGCCGTTGATCAGCAGAGGCGGCATCGACGCAACGTTCAGCGCGGCGAAGAAGTGGATGTGCCCGGCCAGGACGGTGTCGAACCGCGCGAGCGCGTCGCCCATCGCGCTGCGCTCGTCGTCGTTCAAGTACGGCGGACGGTGCGTCACGAACCAGCGC
>DASWSC010000036.1:0-11092 GCA_036402855.1 Candidatus Elarobacter sp.
CACCCGGGGTGAGCGGGCACGCGCCGGCGACGTTCGCCTTGAGAATCTCGAAGAACACGAGCAGCGCCGAGAAGTCGAGCTCGAGCGGTTCGGCCGATTCGGCGGCGACGTCGCAGGCGACGCCGACCACGTCGTGCAGAACGGGGAGCGCGCACGCACCGCCCGCCATGCGAGCCCAGCCGACGACCGGTTCCGGGTTTGCCGTTTCGAGCGACTGCCCGAGTGCAGAAATCAACGAACGAACGGTCTCAGACGGTTTCCCCGCGGAGCGCGGGCCGAGGCGTTCCAACACCGCATCGGCGATCTCGGCCCGCCTCTCGACCATGTCTCTCGCAAGCGCCACCCGTCCGTCCATGCGCGTCGACGGTCTTCAGTATCCCGCCGGCGGGAGGACCGTCATCACGGCGACGCCGGCGGCGGCGATGGCGACGAGCGCTTCGATCACGGTTGCGATCTCCTTGACGACGTGGGTGACGAGCCCACCGTATCAAGGGCGTGCCGAGCCGCCACTCGTCCGAACGGACGAGGCAGTTCTCGGCGTCAGACCAGCTCGAGCCGCCTCGCCGCCGCGACCGCCTCGCCGCGGCTGCCGCATTCGAGCTTTCGCAAGATCGACGACACGTGCGTCCGGACGGTGTTGATGGTGCGGCGCTGGTCATCGGCGATGGCCTGATTGCTCAACCCGCGTGCCATCGCTTTGAGGACCTGCAGCTCGACGCGCGTGAGCGCCTCACGGTCCGTCCCCGACTCGGCGTCACGAGCGGCCAGCCCTTCGGTGATCGCCTCGGCGAACCGCGCGAAGCCGCCGAGTCCCGCCACGCGCAGCGCGTGCAGATGACTCTGCGCCTGTTCCGGGACGCGGTTGATGAGCGCGGTGAGATACGCGGTCAGCGGTTGCAGATCGGCCGGCTCGTGACGAACCGCGCGAAGCCCCTTTTGCGCGAGGGCGGTGCGCTCCAGCGCGACGTTGGCGAGGATCGCCCAGCGCTCGGCGAGCCCGTGCGACCGCACGAAGATCGCGCGGTCGTCGGGGTCTTCGTTGCGGGAGGCTTCGTAGCACGCGAGCGCGTCGATCGCTTCTCTTCGCGACCCCAGCCGGGCGTGGACGCATGCGAGCATCGCGCATCGCATCTCGTTCTGATACGAGGTGAGATCGGACTGCGCGACGCTCGAGAGAAGGAGCTGCGCGTCGTGGAACTTTCCGAGCCAAGAGAGCTGCAGCGACTTCCCGAGCACGTACGCGATCAAACCGGCGGGACCGCGATACGCAAGGGTCGCCAGCTCCGCATCGAGCTCCGCGACCCGTTCCGCATGCCCGCGCTCGGCTTCGAGCTCGAGCAGTCCCCGCAAACCGATCGCACGCGTTTGGGGATCGCCCGCCTTCTCGGCGTTCGCGGCGACTTGGGCGGCATACCACGCCGCCGCCGGGATGCGGCCCGCGAACGCGTGCAGCGCGCACAGGGTGCTGTAGTACCGAGCCGCCACGCCGAACGCGCCCGCTTCGATCGCGAGGCGCGTCGCCTCGCGCGTGTAGTGGTCGGCCGCAGCCTCGTCGGCGGTGTAGAACGCGATCGTACCGGCGCGTCCGAGGGTCCGCGCCCGCAGCATGTCGTCGCCGAGCTCCGCCAGCGCGAGCGCTTCCGAGATCGTCTGCTGCGCGTCGTCGTGCCGGCCCATCAGCCCGTAGGTCATCGCGAGCACGCCGAGGACGGAGGCACGTTCGGGCGCACCGAGGTCCGAACGGTCGCGCAGCGCTTCGAGCAGCGGCACGGCGCCGAAACGGGAACGCTGGTACATCAGCGACCCGTACCGCGAGACGACCGCGACGCGGAAGGCCACGTGGTCGTCGCCGAGCCGTTCGAGCACCCCGGCGTACCACCGCTCCGCCTGCTCGACCCGCCCGTGTACCTCTTCGAGCGCCGCGCGCATCGCGAGCACACGTGGGTCCGCGTTCAGGATCGCAGCGGGCAGGATCCGGAGCGCGCGCTCGACGATGTCGAAGCAGCCTTTCTCGAGCAGCTCGAAATTGTACTCGCCGACGACGCGTTCGATCTCGCGCACGGCGCGCGCGTCGGAGAAGCGCTCGAGCGCGTCGCCGAGCATCCCCATGCGCTCCAGCAGGCGTCCCGCGGTCACTTGCGCCGCGCGCAGCGCCTCGTCGCCTTCGAGCGCGACCTGGCGCTGGACGAAATCGCGGAAGAGATCGTGCAGCTTGTAGATCCCCGCATCGAGAACGCTGATGAACGCGACGCGCTCGCGCAGCGACTCGATGATCGAAGCGGCGTCGTCGAAGCCGGCCGCTACCGCCAGCCGCGTCTCGAGCCGCGGAAGGAACGCGGCGGTGCGCAGAAAGCCGCGGACGCGGTCGTCGAGCGAGTGCCACACCTGCTCGGCGAGGTACCGGTACACCATCTCGCGCGTCCCGGCCGAGACCGCGCGGAGGTCGCTGGCCCGCGTCGAGGTGCGGAGCGCGAACGTGAGCGCCGCCGGCCAACCGTCGATGAGCGCGAGAATCTGTTCCAGCTCCTCATCGCGAACCGCGACGCGCGTCGCTCGAGCGCTGCGCTTCGCCTCGTCGATCGTGAAGCGAAGGTCGACGGCGTCGACGACGAGATCCGATTCCCCGTACGCGAGCCACGACGCGATGGGGAGCTGCAGCGCGCTGCGCGAGGAGAAGAGCCAGCGCGGTCCGTCCTTCGTGCGGTCGACGAGCGCGACGATGAAGCGAGAGACCTCCGGGTCAGCCTCGCCGTTGTGCAGGTCGTCGACGACGATCAGCGCGTCGAGGGCGCGCACGTGCGTCGCGACCCAGGCTGCGAGGTCGCGTCCCGGCGACTCGGAGCTGCGTGCGCCGTCGAGCGCGGTCGCGAGCGACTGGCGCAGCGCGGGGACCGCCTGCTGCAGCGCGTCGGCGAACCCGCGCACGAAGGGAACGAGCGTCGAGGCGTCCGCCGGGACGTCGTAGACCACCGCCGCGGAGAGGCCCTCGACGTACTGCCGGATCGCGACCGACTTGCCGAACCCGGCCGGCGCGATGATCGCCGCGATGCGGTATTGCGCCGCGGTCGCCAAGCGGTCGAGCACGCGCGGCCGGTCGATCGGACGGAAAACTCCGCCGAGATCGGGACGCCCGTCGGCAGTCACGCTGCGGATCACGACCGCGTACCCTACTCCCCAGGCGGGGAACGACCCTGGTCGGGGTACGAAGCGGCCATGAGCTCACCGCAGACGTGCGCCCACGACGCTTGCCTGTGCACGCGGCCGTATTCGAAGCAGACACAGGCAGCGAGCACCGAACGGATCGATCCGAACGGCGAGTACTGCAGCAAGCTCTGCGCCGGTCACGCGCAGGCCGGCGAGCCCGGCGACGGCGCTTGCCTGTGCGGTCACCCGGCGTGTCAGCGCGAGGCGGACGCCGGGATCCCGCCGATGCAGTGAGTCAGGCGCGCTCGCGGGCGATCAGCCGAAGGTAGCGCCGCGGCTCGAACGAGTTGTCCGCATCGATGCGGCGGAACGCTTCCTCGCGAATCTGCGTCCCGAGCTCACGCCGCTGCCGCATCGCCGTATCGAGCTCGCGAAACGCCCGTTCGAACTCGTCGCCGTCGAGCGTCGCGATCTGCTTCTTGAGCCGGGTGATGTCACCGTTGAGCCGGCCTTGCATCTCTTGGCTCACTTCGCGTTCCGCTTGATGGATGCGAGTGAGCAGCGCGTTGAGCTGCTCGACGGTCGGCAAGCCGAACGCCGCGCGTGACGGTTCCGGCGCCGGCGACGCCGCGCGCATCGGGCGCGGCTTGTTGGTCGGCCGGGGCGCGTCGAAGTCCGGATACAACCGGATGATCGACTTGATGCGCTGCGGACCTTTCGGTGACTGTAACCCCTCCGCGATCCCGGCCATGATGAGTCGCGAGCGAAGTGCGGTGTCGTTGATGACGCGCAGATGCTTCGGGTCGAGACCGACCGGCCGCCGGTTGGGGCCGAAAAAATCTTCGTCGCGCGCCATCGGAAGACTCATCGCCTTCTCCCAAAGATTGGCGCGCGCACTGCGGGTTCCGTTCACGTTCGAATGGGTTACGTCACGTGTTACACGTCACCTGCCCATGAGTGGATCACTCAGACGAACCATCGGCGAGACCTTCCTCGATCTCGGCTTGCGTGATGAGTCGCTCACCGGCGAGCATCCCGGTTGCGTCCGCCGCGAGCACCGCGTCGTCGTGTTTGTCCAGGATGTCTTCCTGGATCGGCTCGTCGTCGGTGTCGAGGTCGGCCGTTGAGGGATCGTCGTTCATGCGGTTCCTCTACCCGGGTATGAACGTCGTATGCCGGCCAAAGGAAAAAACGGCGAGTACGGGGAGCTGCCCTCGACGCTCGAACGCTCGCCGAAGAAAGCGCAAGACACGTACGAGAAGACGCTCGAGCACGCCGAAGAGGAATACGGCCACGACGAAGAGCGCGCGCACCGCGTCGCGTGGTCCGCGGTGAAGCACTCGTTCGAGAAGATCGGCGATCATTGGGAGCCCAAGGACGAGCGCGGCCCGTCGGACCCGCACGCCGCGGACACGGGCCCGAACGCGTCCGGCCGATCGTACGGCGGCGTGAACGTCGAAGGCAAGACCAAAGACGAACTGATCGACGAAGCGCGCACCCTCGGCGCCCACGTCACCACGCACATGCGAAAAGACGAGATCGCCCAAGAGATCCAGCGGGCAAACGCCCGCGAAACCCGCCACGCCCGCGAACACAAATAACCCCGCCAGCAATGTTGTCACCCTGAGCTTGTCGGCAGGGGTGCGCGACCACCGCGAGGCTCGAGCTGCCCCTCACCGGCCGGCCTGCGAAGGACCACCCCTCACGCGCCTCGAACATACGTTCGTACCGCCCATGCCCCGACAGATCGCCCTCTTCGCCTCGGCCGCGGCCCCGACACGCCTCGTCGGCGACCACGGTGACGTCACGTACGTCCCGGAGTTCATCGACAGGCAGCTCGCCGACGCCGTCGTCCGCGAGCTCAACGCCGACACGCAATGGCGCGCCGACTCGCGCCTGATGTACGGCAAGCGCGTCCTCGTGCCGCGCGAGACGGCCGGCCGCGGCGAAAAGATGCCGCAGCCCTGGACGCCCGCACTCTCGCTCGTGCGCGAGATGTGCGAGCGGCACACCGGCACGACGTTCGACTACTGCTTCTTGAACAGGTACCGCGACGGCCGCGACGCGGTCGCCTGGCACGGCGATCGCGACGGCGGCCGCGACGCGCGCCTGGTCGTGGCGTCGCTCTCGCTCGGCGCGACGCGCGCGTTTCGCTTAAGGCCCAAGAAAGACAGCGGCCTGCGCTACGACCCGATCACCGTCGACGTCACCCACGGCGACCTCATCGTGATGGCCGGCGACACCCAACTCTACTGGGAGCACTGCGTCCCCCGCGACCCGCACGTCACCGCCGAACGCCTCAACGTAACCTTCCGCCAACACCGAGCCCGCACCTAACCCCGCCGCACCGCCAACCTCATCGCCAGCCACAATGTCATCCCGAGCCCGCCACAATGTCATCCCGAGCCCGCCACAATGTCATCCTGAGCCCGCCACAATGTCATCCTGAGCCCGCCACAATGTCGTCCTGAGCCCGCCACAATGTCATCCGAGCCCGCCACAATGTCATCCTGAGCCTGTCGAAGGATGAGCCGTAGGCAATCCGCGCGCCTCGCACGCCGGCCCCGTTACGCTGCCGCGGTCGTGAACTGCGCCTCCTCGGTCGATCCGGTCAGCGCGGTCGTCGAGGACGTTCCGCCTCCCACGACCTTCGCGACCTCGTCGAAGTAGCCGGTGCCCACCTCGCGCTGATGGCGCGTCGCCGTGTACCCGAGCGGTTCGCTCGCGAACTCGCGCTGCTGGAACTCCGCGTACGCTGCCATCCCGCGCTCCGCGAAGTCGCTCGCGAGCGTGAACATCGAGTGGTTCAGCGCGTGCCATCCGGCAAGGGTGATGAACTGGAACCGGTATCCCAGCGCGAACAGGCGTTGCCGGAACGTCGCGATCGTCTCGTCATCGAGCTTCAGCTTCCAGTTGAACGAAGGCGAGCAGTTGTATGCGAGCATCTTCCCGGGGAACTGCGCGTGAATGCCCTTCGCGAAGGCCTCCGCCTCTTCGATCGAGGGATGTGAGGTTTCGCACCAGATGAGATCGGCGTAGGGCGCGTACGCAAGGCCCCGCGCGATCGCCTGGTCGATCCCCGGCTTCACGCGGAAGAACCCCTCGGGCGTCCGTTCGCCGGTGAGGAACGGCTTGTCGCGCTCGTCGACGTCGCTCAGGATCAGGTTCGCCGCGTCGGCGTCGGTACGCGCGATGAGCACCGTCGGCACGTCGCAGACGTCCATCGCAAGCCGCGCCGCGATCAGGTTGCGTACGGCCTGCGACGTCGGAATCAAGACCTTGCCGCCGAGGTGCCCGCATTTCTTCTCGGAGGCGAGTTGATCCTCGAGGTGCACACCGGCGGCGCCGGCGGCGATCATCGACTTTGCGAGCTCGAAGACGTTCAGCGGTCCGCCGAAGCCCGCTTCCATGTCGGCTACGATCGGCGCGAACCAGTCGCGCTCGCCCGCGCGCCCTTCGACCGTGTCGATCTGATCCGCGCGCTGGAACGCGTTGTTGATGCGCTCGACGACCTTCGGCACCGAGTCGTACGGGTACAGCGACTGGTCGGGATAGATTTGTCCAGCCGTATTCGCGTCGGCGGCGACCTGCCACCCGGAAAGATAGATTGCCGTGAGTCCCGCCTTGACGGCCTGCACCGCCTGACCGCCGGTCATGCAGCCCAGCGCCGCGACCGGTTCGTCTTCCGCGAGCAGCGCCCGAAGCTTCTCCGCACCACGCCGCGCGAGCGTATGCTCGATGCGAACGCTCCCGCGCAGCCGCGCGACGTCATCAGCCGAGTACGGCCGCTCGACGCCCTCAGCCGAGTACGGCCGCTCGACGATCCCGCCGACCTCGGCCGCCCGTCCGCTCGACGCGGGATGCGAACCGTTCGAATGCCCGTTGCTCGAGAACGAAAACTCCGGCACGAAGACCTCCAGAAGACGCAGCTTGCCGCACAGTATAGCCCGCCCCCAACGCCGCCCCGCCCGACCCCGCACGAAACGCTCAAATCCGCCCCCGAACCGCCCAAATCTCGCCCCAAAACGCACAGCGCCCCAAGGAGCACGGCGCCCGACGGTCGTCCGCGCGCCCCAAATGTCATCCTGAGCGTGTCGAAGGATGAGCCGAAGGCACCCTTGTCGCCCAGCGGCCTCCGCGCAGTGGACGCGCATGAAAACCTATTGGGTCTACGTGCTGGAGTGCAGCGACGGACACTACTACGTCGGTGTCACCTCGCAGTTGGAAGTCCGCCTCGCCGAGCACCAATCCGGCATCGACCCGTGGTGCTACACGTTCGGCCGCCGGCCCGTCCGCCTCGTGCACAGCACGCCATTCCTCACGCCCTACGAAGCGATATCAGCGGAGAAACGTCTCAAGGGCTGGTGCCGCGCAAAAAAAGAAGCCCTGATCCGCGGCGACTGGCCCACGATTCAGGAGCTCGCGCGCAACTACGGTGATCGCGCTGCCGAAGCGGCCCGCAATCGGGCAGCCCCGCCCGACGTAACGCCGCCGCGCCCGACGTGACGTCATCGACGCCGGCGTGCCCGACGTGACGTCACCGACGCCGGCGTGCCCGACGTGACGTCCCCGACGCCGGCGTGCCCGACGCGCCGTCAGACGGGCGCGCCCAAACAAGTGTCACCCTGAGCCTGTCGAAGGGTGAGCCACGGTCGGATGATGCACCGTTGCGGCTTCGGCGCATCCTTCGACAAGCTCAGGATGACATACAGGCGCTCAGGGACGACGCGGGCGTCAGCGGCTCACGACGACACGCCGGCGTCAGCGGGTCGGCGGCGTCAGGCGCGTCAGCGGAGCAGCGGCGTCAGCGAGTCAGCGCGGTCAGCGGGCGGGGTCAGCGGGGTCAGCGGGGTCAGCGGGTTAGGGTTAGGGTCGTTCGGGTGGCGGCTTGGACGGCGGCGTCGGAGAACGGGAGGGGCGTGCGGGCGAAGCGGATCCAGCCGGGGGTTTGATCGGCGTAGTGCGGCGAGCCGGGTTCGCCGGATTCGCCGGCGTCGATGTCGATCGTGCCGTTGTCCCAGTCGCCCGCGATCCACATCGCACGGAACGACTGCGCGTGGCCGTTCCACTGCACCGCCGGGGCGAAGCTGCCGCCGCGGCCCGGCATCGTGGGGCCGTTCCACGCCTTGAGGCCGAACGGCGCGAGCGGATGCGCGAGCGGCTGCGCGGCGTACTCGCCGAAGGTCGGAATCTCGCCGCGGTACCGTGCCGCGACGCGCTTCATCGACTGGATCACGAACGCATCATAATCGTCGCGCGCGACCCACCCCCGCGGGCGCTCGCGCAATGCGCGCAACACGATCTCGAAGCCCGGCCCGGTCGGCGGATAGACCGCGGCGAGCCGTTTCGACAGATGCCTCTCCGCGAGCGCCGCGAGCATATCGCGGCGCAATGCGACGGCCGCCGTCGCGCCGCGTGACTCGGAGACCATCATCCCGTCGAACGATCGCAGCGCCGTCAGCAGCGGCCCGAGCGATGCATCGGATTGCTGCGCGTTCTGGTGCGACGCTGCGGCCAGGACGAGATCGGCGAACTCGCGTTCCGCGGGCGAGCCGTTGTCGCGCTGCTCGGCCGCGACCGCATCCGGCGAAAGGCGTCCGTTCGCATCGGCTGCCGCACCGAGCGCGCGGCGAATCTCGAACGCGCGGTACGGCGGTGGCCAGAACGGCGCGAGCCGTGGTGAGCCGTCGCCGTCGGCCCGGTTGTTGCCGGTGACGATCAGCGCGTCGCGCGACGGGTCGACGTGCGGTGCGCGATCGTAGCCGAGATACGCAGGCTCCGGCGCGTTCGCATCGCTCGCCCATCGCCCCCACGACTGTTCCATCGGAACCGCACCGGCGAAATGGTACGCCGCGCGTCCGCCGTCGTCGGCGAGGATCACGTTGAGCGCCGGTTCCGGAAGCGCACGCATCGCGGCGACGCCCTCGGCGGCGGAGCGCGCGCGCAGCAACGCGAGGAACGGCGCGAGCGGCGAGACGGGCCGGCGCCGGAAGCGCCAGTCCATCACGTATGCCTCACCGCCGTTCTCGCCGCGCGCGATCACGACGCCGCGGCCCGTCTCGAGGATGTCGGCGTCGATCGTCGCGCCGAACCGCACGCGGATCGGTTCGGAGCGATGGCGCGCGCGCACCCAGCGGCCGTCCTCGAAGAACTCGTCGCCGCCGCGCGCGGGTTCGCGCATCACGCGCATCGCCGCCGTTTCGCCCGCGGTCACGCCCCACGCGAGGTGCTCGTTGTGGCCCAGCGTCACGCCCGGCGTTCCGGCCAGCGCTGCGCCTGCGATGTGCAAGCCCGGCGCGCTCGCTTCGGCGAGGTACCAGATGCCGGGGATCCCGATGTCGAGGTGCGGATCGTTCGCGAGCATCGCGCGCCCGACCGTCGACCGGTTCGCACCGACCGCCCACGCGTTGCTCCCGACCGGCGCCCGCTCGATGTCCCCGGCCGGGTCAGCGTCGGGGGCGTGAGCGCCGGGCGCGTCAGGCACGTCCGCCTCGGGCGCCGCGCCCCCCACGTCACCCTGAGCCTGTCGAAGGGTGAGCCCCGCCGCGCTCGCGCGCGATGGCGGCTTCGGCGCATCCTTCGACAGGCTCAGGATGACATTGGGGCGGCTCAGGATGACATTGGGGCGGCTCAGGATGACATCGGGGCGGCTCGCGATGGCGTGGGGGCGGCTCAGGGTGGCGAGGCGCGGGGGTGGGAGGTCGGGGAGTTTTGGGATGGGGCCGGGGGGGCGGCCGTTGGTGGGGACGTCGTACTTCGGGTCGGTGAGCGGATAGAACGCCTCGACGGCTTTGTCGCCGACCTCCCGGCGGACCATGTCGCGGATGACGACGTCGTCCGGGCGATCGTCCAGGTCGAGCACCGTTGCGAAGCCGACGGCCAGCGAATCCTCCGGCCGCCACGGCTCGAACCCCGCGAAGAGCGCCGCGTACTCGGGCGGAGCCGGCTCGCGGGTCGCCGCGGCGTTGATCCCGTCCGCAAACGCGGTCAGCAGCGCCTGCTCGTCCGGGCTCGCCTTGGCGAACACGCGCGCGGCCAGGTCGCGAATCCCGTACCGCCGCATCCGCCGGTCGACCCGCAGCACCGGCGACCCGATCAGCTCGGCCAGCCGTCCGTCGACGAACCGCCGGGTGAGGTCGATCTGGAACAGCCGGTCGGAGCCCACGGCGTAGCCCTCGGCGACGAACAGGTCGTGAACCGACCCCGCCCGGATGTGCGGGACACCGCGGGCGTCGCGGGCGATGGTGACTGGGCCGTCGACCGGCATCCCGGCGCGGGTCCCCTCCGCCGAGGCGACCGCGGTCCGGGCAGCGAAGGCGACCCGCCCTGCATAAAGCAGAGCGAGCAAGAGGACGAGGCCCACGAGCGCGCCGACGGCGAGCGCAGCGCGGCGGAAGAAGCGACCGGCCATCGCCCCCTAGCTACCGCCTTGAGTTTCGGGCCCCTCTCTGGTACAATACCTGCCTATGCCCTTCGGCCGATAACGCGGACCAAGGAACGTCGGACCCGGCGTCTCCTGAGGTCCTCGTGCGCTTCTCGCTCGCTCACCCTTCGACAGTCTAAGGGTGACGACGCGATAGGCTCACCTTGACGGGATCTCAGGCCACACGGTTCATGCCGACGTCACCCCGGCCGCCTCTGTCTCGCCGACGCGCTGAGCAAAGGAATCGATGAACCTCCTCGACGTCAACAATTTCGACGCGATGCGAATCGGGCTCGCTTCGCCCGAGCAAATTCGCGCATGGTCTTTCGGCGAAGTCAAAAAGCCTGAGACGATCAACTACCGGACCCTCAAGCCGGAACGCGACGGCCTCTTCTGCGAGAAGATCTTCGGCCCGACCAAAGACTGGGAATGCCACTGCGGCAAGTACAAGCGCATCCGCTTCAAGGGGATGATCTGCGACCGCTGCGGCGTCGAGATCACGCGCGCCAAAGTGCGCCGCGAGCG
>DASWSC010000037.1:0-4892 GCA_036402855.1 Candidatus Elarobacter sp.
GCGCTACGGCTATTCGGCGCGGCGCGATCCGGTCGTGATCGTCACCGCGCGCGTCGTGGCGATCGGCACGACGCCCAAGCCGCGGCTGGTCGCCGCCGCGGCGCCGGCGCGCCGCGCGCCGGAAGCCCGCGCACTGCGCGAGCGCCGCGACGTTTTCGACGGCTCGGCGTTCGCCGAGACGCCGGTGTACGGGCGCGCGCATCTGCGCCCCGGCGATGCCTTCGACGGACCGGCCGTGATCGAGCAGTACGACGCGACGACGTACGTCGCGCCCGGCTGGGCGGCGCGCGTCGACGCGTTCGGCAACCTCGTCCTGGAGCAGGCCGCATGAGCACCGAGACCGCGCTCGACCCGATCACCGCCGAGCTCGTCTCCTCGGCGCTGGTCTACGCCAGCGAGGAGATGGGGATCGCGGTACGCGACGCGGCGTACTCGCCGAACATCAAGGAGCGCCTCGACCACTCGTGCGCGCTGTTCGACGCGCGCGGGCGGCTGGTCGCGCAGGCGGAGCACATCCCGGTGCACCTCGGCTCGCTGCCGTGGGGGCTCCGCCGCTGCGTCGCCTGGCTCGAAGAACGCGGGCGCCCGCTCGCGCGGGGCGAGATGATCGTCGTCAACGACCCGTACCTCTCCGGCACGCACCTCAACGACGTCACCGTCATTCGCGCGATCTATCACGGCGGCCGGCTCGCCGGCTACGCGGCGAACAAGGCGCACCACACCGACGTCGGCGGTTCGGTGCCGGGCTCGATGCCGCCCGACGCCCGCGATCTCTTCGCCGAAGGCGCCGTCTTCGCCCCGACCGCGCTCGTGCGCGACGACCGCGTGGTGGAGGAGACCGTCGAGCTGCTGCGCGCGAACTCGCGTACGCCCGAAGCGCGCGCGGGCGACCTGCGCGCGCAGATCGCGGGCAACCATGTCGGCGAGCGGCGCTTCCTCGAGCTCGTCGAGCGCTATGGGATCGCGGTCGTGGACGCGTCGCTGGCGAAGGCGCTGGCCGACGGCGAGCGCCGCACGCGCGCGGCGCTCCGCGCCCTTCCGGACGGCGTGGTCGAGCACGAGGACGTGATGGAGGACGAGCGCGGCGAGCCGTCGATCGTCCTGCGCGTCCGGCTGGAGAAGCGCGGCGACACCCTCGTCCTCGACTATGCGGGAACCGCCGCGCAGCGCGCGATGCCGCTGAACGCGGTCTACGGCGTCACGCTCTCCGGCGTCTACTATGCGGTGCGGGCCGTTACCGATCCGCGGATCCCGATGAACGACGGGTCGTTCGCGCCGATCACGGTCAACGTCCCGGAAGGGACGCTGCTGAACCCGCGCCGCCCGGCGCCGGTCAGCGCGGGGAACGTCGAGACGTCGATGCGCAACGCCGATCTGGTCCTCGGCGCGCTTGCGAAGCTCGCGCCCGGGCGCGTACCGGCGCAGAGCGGCGGCTCGATGAACAACGTCATGATCGGCGGGATCGACGGCGAGGGGCGCTCGTGGGCGTTCTACGAGACGAACGGCTGCGGGATGGGCGCGCGGCCGAGCGCCGACGGGATCGACGGCATCCACGCGCACATGACGAACACCCTGAACACGCCGATCGAGGCGATCGAACGGCAGATGCCGATGCTGATCACCGCGTACGAGTTCGCCGAGACGAGCGCGGGCGACGGCGAGTATCGTGGCGGCTCCGGGCTCGTCCGGGCGTTCGCGCTGCGCGACGGAACCGCGACGGCGTCGCTCCTCGCCGAACGCCACGCGGTGCGGCCGAAGGGGACCGCCGGCGGCGCCGAGGGCGCGAGCGGGGCGCACGTCATGGTGCGCCGCGGCGGCGCGGTGAGCGATCTCCCCGCGAAGACGACCGTCTCGATGGAGCCGGGCGACGCGATCATCGTGCGCACCGCCGGCGGCGGCGGCTACGGCGACCCGGCGAAGCGCGACCCCGCCGCGCGCGCGCGGGACCGTGCCGACGGGATCGGCACCGCCGAATGACCGCCGCCGAAGCGCGCGCCGCGATTCGCGCCGGTACGTTCAACGGTCCCACGGAACGGCTCGCGCCGGATCACGTTCAGGCGAACTTGGTCGTCGTCCCACGCGCGTGGGCGGACGAGCTCGAAGATCTCTGCGCGCGCAACCCGGTTCCGTGCCCGCTGCTCGAGCGTCTGCCGGCCGGCGCGTACCAGCCGCGCTGCGCGGACGGCGCCGACCTGCGCCGCGATCTCGGCCGCTATCGCGTGTGGCGCGACGGCCGTCTCGCGGAGCAGCCGCGCGAGGTGCGCGCGCCGTGGAGCGACGATCTCGTCGCGTTCCTGATCGGCTGCTCGTTCACGTTCGACCACGCGCTCGCGGCGGCGGGTCTCGTCCCGCGTCACTACGAGCTCGCGCGCAACGTTCCGATGTATCGCACAGACGTTCCCCTCGCCCCGGCCGGCCGCTTGCGCGGCACGATGGTCGTGAGCATGCGTCCGTACCCGCCGGACCGCATCGAGCGGGTCCGCGAAACGACGCGGCCGTGCCGGATAGGCCACGGCGAGCCGGTGGCGTGGGGCGATCCTCGCGCCCTCGGCATCGAGGACGTGATGCGGCCCGACTACGGCGACCCGCCGGTGGTGCGTCCGGGTGAGGTGCCGGTGTTCTGGGGCTGCGGCGTGACGCCGCAGAGCGCGATCGTCGCGAGCGGCGTCCCGTACGCGATCACCCACGAACCGGGTCACATGTTCGTGACGGACCTCGTGCACGCCGATCTCGGGCACCCCATTGACGTGCTCTTAAAATCATAGTAGAGTGACTCCCGCGGCAGTCCTAATTCATTAAGACTCTCGGCTCGGAGGATGGGGCATGGCTCACGTCGGCCGCCGGCGGCGCGTCCCCGGCACGGTCTGGTTTCTCGCTGCCTGGCTGGCCTCGGCGCCGCATGCAGCGGCCGCGGAAGGCGCCGCGGCGCAGGCGCATGCGCTCGCGATTCCGACGGTCGCGACGGCGCCGCCGCTCGACCCGAAGGCCGACGCGGCGACCTGGAAAGACGCCGCGTCCGTGACGCTGCCCTGGGACGTGCCGCACCAGAAACCCGCCTCCGAGCCGACGACCGCGCGCATCATGACCGACGGGACCAACCTCTACGTGCGCTTCGAGGCGAAGCAGCGCGAGCCGCTGATGGCGGTGCAGCACACGAACGACGTCGGCTCGGGGACCGACGACGTCGTCTACATCGAGCTGTGGCCGAACGGCGCGAACGGTTTCACCTACGAGTTCGTCGCGAACTCGAACGGCACGCACTACCAGACCTCGACCGAGAACACCGCGTACGCGCCGACGTGGACCTCGCTCGGCGCGGCGTTCGGCAACGACTACACCGTGACGATGCAGATCCCGCTCAACGTGATGCGCGGAAACGGCAGCTCGCGCGGCTGGCTGGTGCAGTTCATCCGGATCGTGCGCTCGACCGGCGAGCGGCAAGTGTGGAGCTACGGGTCGGCGCAGACGAACGTCGACGACGTGACCTACGCCGGGACGCTGAGCGGGATGGCGCCCGCGGCCGTCTCACGCGCGAAGCCCCGCTTCGCGGTGTACGGCCTGAGCGGGATGGGCTCGAGCTCGTCCGGTCTGACGACGTCACGGATGGGCGGCGACTTCTCGATCCCCGTGACGGCGACGGCGTCCGTCTACGGGACGATCCATCCCGACTTCTCGAACGTCGAGATCGACCAGCAGACCATCTCGCCGACCGCGTACCAGCGCTCGTTCAACGAGGTGCGGCCGTTCTTCACGCAAGGCGCGAACTTCTACGACCAGTTCAGTTGCTCGGCGTGCCCGTTCATCGCACAGCTCTACACGCCGGCGATCCCGACGCCGCGCGACGGCTACGCCTTCGAGGGAAAGCAGGGGCAGTTCTCGTTCGCCGGGTTCGACGCGGTCGGGACCGGCCGCAACGACGGCGCCGCGATGGTCGGCTACCGGACGGCGGACAACCGCTGGCGCTTCACCGCGCAGACGGTCGCCGCGAACGCGCCCGGTTTCACCGACCACGTCGACACGGGCGGCGTCTCCTACAACGACAACAAGCACGTCAGCGCGTACTTCGACTACGGCACCGACCACGGAACGAACGTGCTCGACCGGGCGCAGGCGCAGCGCTACGACCTTGGCACGTATCTCTACAGCAACACGTTCGGGTTCGCCGGGTCGGTGCGCAAGGTCGGGCGCTACTACGAGCCGGTGGACGGGTTCATCCAGCACGCCGACATCGCGGGCTACGCGCTCTACGAGAACAAGGTCTGGCTGTTCGACAAGAAGACGTCGTGGCTGAACAGCATCCAGTTCGGCACGTTCATCGACCGCTACCACGGGCAGACCGGCGGGCTGAACCAGACGGACCAGAACGTCTGGATCGACGTCCTCACCCAGAGCCGGATCGACGTCAACCTCACCAGCGGTTCCAGCTATCTGCTCCTCGACAGCGGCGTCTTCACGCCGATCTCGCAGAACGGCGCCGGCTTCACCTACCACAGCGGAACCTACAACGATCCGGGCAGCAACCTGTACCACGGCTCGTCCTCGACGCCGACGTCGATCTCGTACAACACCGGCCGCTTCGGGCCGGGCCGCGTCGACACGTGGTTCCGCAGCTCGACGATGCGCGTCGGCGCGCGCGCGACGCTCTCGCTCGAAGTCGACGACACCCGGGCATACGAAGACAACGGCGCCACGAACGTGCAGTGGCTCGAACGCGCAGGCTACAACTACGCGACCGGCAAGGACTCCTCGCTCGCCGTCGGAGTCCGGCGCGTGATCGGGACGCAGCCGGTCGTCGACGCGCGGTTCATCCCCTCGTTCACCAGCGGCTGGAACGTCTCGTTCGCCTACCACCGCCGCACCCCGCACGACGAGCTCTACTTCGCCTACGGCGA
>DASWSC010000038.1:0-15339 GCA_036402855.1 Candidatus Elarobacter sp.
TGCTCGCGTACAACCCGCAGCCGCTCGAAGACCGCCGCGCGTCGGTGGTGCACATCATGCTGGTCGTTGCGCCGGGCCACACGCCCGCGGAGGTGCGCGCGGCCTACGAGAAGACGATGGCCGATGCGCTGGCAAAGGGGATGGACCCGGATCTCTTCGAGGCCTCGAAGCGCTCCGAGCTCGCCGGGATGACGTACGCGCGCGACTCGATCGTCGGGCTGGGTGACGCGATCGGCGCGAACATGGTGTTCCCCGGCGACACCGACCCCTCGCAGTTCGACGCGCTCTACGGCGCGATCACGCGCGACGAGTCGAACGCGGTCGCACGGCGCGTCTACGCGAAGGCGAGCGTCGTCGCCGTGCTGCAGCCCGGCGCCTCGAACGCGCGCGCCGCGCAGCCGCCCTCCGGCGTCACCTCGTCGGTGAGCGACAACTTCGCCGAGCGCACCTCGAACGGTCCGCTCGTCCAGCCCGCGTGGATGAAGGCCGGGCTCGCCAAACCGCTCACGCTGCGCAGCGCCGTCGCGCCGACGATCACGACGCTTCCGAACGGGATGCGTCTGCTCGTGCAGCGCGTCGCCACGAATCCCACCGTCTTCGTCGACGGGCTCGTCCGCACGTCGCCGCAGTTCGACCCGCGCGGCAAGGAAGGCGTCGGGGAGCTCACCTCCTCGCTGATGGACTGGGGAAGCGCGAAGTACGACTACGACGCGCAGCGCAAGGCGGGCGACGACCGCGCCGCCGAGCTCTCGTTCGGGACGTCGTTCTCGGCGCACGGCCGATCCCGCGATTTCCCGGCGCTTCTCGACGTCCTCGCCGACGACGTGAAGCATCCGCTGCTGCCGGCCGACAAGTTCGAGCTCGTCCGCTCGCAGCTCGCCGCGTTCGCCGGACGCCGCGCGCTCCAGGCCGGGTACGAGGCGGAGCGCCAGTTCGACGCCGCGCTGTATCCGGCCGGCGATCCCGCCCTTCGCGTCCCGACGGAACGCTCGATCGCCGCGCTCTCGCTCGACGACGTGAAGGCGTATCACGCCCAGTACGTCCGCCCCGATCTCACCACGCTGGTCGTCGTCGGCGACGTCGATCCGGCCGAGGTCGCGCAGCAGGTGCAGCGCGCGTTCGGCGACTGGACGGCGAGCGGTCCCGCGCCCGACCCGCATCTTCCGCCGATCCCGCTCCCGCTTCCGCAGAAGCGCGTCGTGACGACCGCCTCACAGGACGTCACGGTGCAGCTCGGCGCGCCGGCGCTCCCGCGGACCTCGCCCGACTACGATCCGCTGACGCTCGCGAACGCGATCTACGGCGGGAACGGGTCGCTCGAGTCACGGCTCTTCCGCGAAGTGCGGGAGAAGCGCGGCCTGGTCTACGGCGCCACCAGCTCGCTGCAGGCGAACCGCGACCGCGGGACCTTCACCGTCTCGTTCAGCGCCGTTCCGTCGAAGATCGACGCCGCCGAGGCGGTCGTGCGCGCCGAGCTCAAGCGGATGCAGACCGAGGACGTCTCGGCCGACGAGCTGGCGCGCGCGAAGACCCGCGTCGTCGCGACGCAGCTCAACGCCGAGCAGGCGACCTCGGCGATTGCCGGCGACCTGCTCCGGATCGGGCTCGACGAGCTGCCCGCGTCGTACTACTCGACGCTCGCCGCGCGCTACGCCTCGATCACGATCGCCGACGTGAAGCGCGCCGCGCAGACCTGGTTCCATCCCGACAACCTGGTCGAAGTTCGCGTCGGGCCGTCGGCGTGAACGTCGCCTCCACCATCATCGCCCGCCTACGAAAGATCGCATGCTGATCCGACGACTGATCGCCGCGCTCGGCGCCGCCGCCTTGTTCTTCACGCCGCTCCGGCCGCTGGCGGCCGGTTCTGCCGAGAGCACGCCGCCGAGCGCGCAGGTGAAGACGCTCGGGAACGGGCTGCGCGTCGTCGTCCTCGAGGACCACGCCGCGCCGGTCGTCCACGTCCATACGTGGTACCGCTTCGGATCGCTCGACGAGACGCCGGGGAAGACCGGGCTCGCGCACGCGCTCGAGCACATGATGTTCCGCGGGACCAAGACGCTCTCGAGCGCGGGGCTCGACGACATGAACGCGCGTCTGGGCGCCGACCTGAACGCGCAGACGCAGAACGAGATGACGGACTACTACTTCGTCGTGCCGTCCGACCGCGTCGAGACGATCATGCGCGTCGAGGCCGACCGCATGCGCAACCTCAAGCTCGATCCGAAAGACTGGGCGCTCGAGAAGGGCGCGGTCCTTCAGGAATGGGCGCAAGACCACAGCAACCCGATCTTCTCGTTCGTCTTCGGCGGTGCGCAAAAGGTCTTCCCGGGCTCGCGGCTCGGGGAGACGGCGCTCGGCGAGAAGCGCGACATCGAGCGCGCGACGGTCGCCGACTTGCGCCGCTACTACGACGCATGGTACCGCCCCAACAACGCGACGCTGGTCGTGACGGGCGACGTCAAGGCGGCCGACATCTTCGCCGCCGCGCAGCGCGACTTCGGCGCGATCCCCTCGCACCCGCTCCCCGCACGTCACCAGTACGCGGTGAAGCCGGCGTCCGGCGCGACGACCGCGATGAAGGCCGAGTTTCCGTTCACGATCGTCGACGAGGTCTACGCGGCGCCCGGCGACGCGCCCGCGACCGAGCACGACCAGATCCGGAACGACGTCGCGATCGAAGCGATGTTCAACCCGCGCGGCCCCTACCGCGCAGCGATGGTCGAGAGCGGCCTGACGCTCGGCGTCGTCCCGCTCCCGCTCGAAGACCGGCGCGCCTCGGTCGTGCACGTTTTGATGATCGTCGCGCCCGGCCACACCGCCGCCGAGGCGCGCGCCGTCTATGAGAAGACGACGTCGGACCTGCTTGCGAAGGGACTCGATCCCGAGCTGATCGCGGCCGCGAAGCGCTCGCAGATCACCTCGCTTACGTACGCGCGCGACTCGATCGTCGGCCTGGGCAACGGGATCGGCGCGGCGTACGTCTTTCCGGGCGATACCGACCCGCAGAAGTACCCGGCGATGATCGAGGCGATCACGCCGGACGAAGTCAACGCCGTCGCGCGGTCGATCTACGCGAAAGCCAACGTGCTGGCGACGCTCGAGCCGACCACGACCGACCCCTCGAAGTTCAAGCCGCCCTCCAACATCGCGTCGTCGGTGACGGACAGCTTCGGCGACCGCGTCCCGAACGGTCCGAAGCTGCAGCCCGGCTGGCTCAAAGCCGGGCTCGCGAAGCCGCTCGTCCTGCGCAGCGCGGTGAACCCCGTCGTCACGACGCTGCCGAACGGGCTCAAGCTGCTGGTGCAGCGCGTCGCCTCCAACCCGACCGTGTTCGTGCGCGGCAGCGTTCGCACGTCGGCGCTCTTCGATCCCGCGGGCAAGGAAGGTCTCGGTCTTGTGACCTCCGCGCTGATGGGCTGGGGCAGCGCGAAATACGACTACGAGGCGCAGCGAAAGATCGCCGACGACCGCGCGGCCTCGATCGGGTTCGGGACTGCGTTCTCGGCGCACGGTCGCGCGGAGGACCTCGCGACGTTCGTCGACGCGCTCGCCGACGACGTCCGCCACCCGCTCTTCCCCACCGACAAGCTCACGCTCGTGAAGCAGCAGCTCGCCGCCGTCGCCTCGCGCCGCGCGCTCGATCCGAACTACCGGTCGTCGCGGGCCTTCGCGGAAGCGCTCTACCCGGCCGGCGATCCCGAGCTGCGCCAGGACACGCCGGAGTCGATCAACGCGATCACGCTCGACGACGTGAAGGCGTTTCACGCGCAGTACGTCCGTCCCGACACGACCACGCTGGTCGTCGTCGGCGACGTCGATCCGGCCGCGGTCGCGAAGGAAGTGACGGCGCGATTCGGCGACTGGACGGCGACGGGGGTCAAGCCGGACCCGCGGCTCCCCGCCATCCCGCTCCCGGCACCGAAGCGGCAGAACGTCGAGACCCAGGCCCAGGACGTCAACGTCGAGCTCGGCGCGCCGGCGCTCGCGCGCACGAACCCGGACTACGACGCGCTCGTCCTGGCGAACGCGATCTACGGCGGCGGCGCGACCGACGCGCGGCTGTTCCGCGAAGCGCGCGACAAGCGCGGGCTCGTCTACGGCGCGTACAGCTCGCTGCAGGCCGGGCGCGACCGCGGCACGATGACGATCTCGTTCCGCGCGGTCCCCTCGAAGGTCGCTGCCGCCGATTCGCTCGTGCGCGCCGAGCTGCGCCGCATGCAAACCGAACGCGTCAGCGCCGACGAGCTGTCGCGCGCGAAGACCCGCGTCGTCGCGGCGGCGATCGACGCCGAGCAGGCGACCAGCACGATCGCCGGCGACCTGATGCGGATCGGCACCGACGATCTGCCGCCGACCTACTACGCCGCGCTCGCCCAGCGCTACGCGCGGATCACGCCGGCCGACGTGCAGCGCGTCGCGCGGAAATATTTCCACCCCGACAACCTGGTCGAGGTCCGCACCGGCCCGAAGACCTGACGACGGGAGCGGGTCGCGGCGGTCGCGTCAGAGCGCCGCGATCCGGCGCAGTCCCTCCGCGATCTCGGGCAGCGGTGCGACCCAGCTGATGCGGAGCCAGCCTTCGAGCGAGTCGCCGAAGATGCGGCCGGGGATCGCGACGACGCCGCGGTTCTCGACCAGCTCCATCGCCGCGGCGAGCGAATCGCCGCCGCGCGGGAGGCGCACGCACGCATAGAACGCGCCGTCGACCGGGACGTAGCGCAGGCCGCTCGCGTCGAGCGCCGCGGTGACGTGCGGGTGCCGCTCGCGATACCAGGCCGACTGCTCGGTGAGCGCGCCGGGCTCGCCGAAGATCTCGTACGCGACGCGCTGACCGAACGTGCTCGCCGTGCTCGTCACCCAGGCGTGCGTCTTCACCAGCGCCTCGATCGCGCCGTCGGGCGCGATCAGCCAGCCGATCCGCAACCCGGTCAGCGCGTTCGACTTCGAGAGCGAGTTCGCGACGATCGTATGCGGGTAGTAGCGCGCAACGTACCCGGGGTCGTCGACGTACGTGAGCTCGCGGTAGATCTCGTCCTGCAGCAGCCACACCGGCGGACCGGCCCGCGCGAGCAGCCCTTCCGCGAGCCGGCGCGCCGCCGCGTCGCGCATCACGCGACCGGTCGGATTCGCCGGAGAGCCGATCACGATCATCCGCGTCGCACGATCGACGGCGTCGAGGATCGCATCGGCGTCGTAGCGGAAGTCCTCGTCGGCGCGCATGTGGACGCGGCGCGACGAGATCCCTTCGAGCTGCGCCATCTTGGCGTACGCGGGGAACGCGGGGTCGACGACCAGCAGCTCGTCGCGCGCCGGATCGAGCATCGTCTTGATCGCGACGTAGACCGCCTCTTGCGAGCCGGTCGTGATGCAGACGTGCCGCGCCTCGCGCATGTTCGGGTACGCGTAGTGCGCGGCGATCCGCTCGCGCGTCGCGGCGTCGCCGGCGTTCACGGTGTACTTCACCCCGTGCTCTGCCGCCCAGCGCGCCGCCGCGTCGATGAAGCGCATCTGCGGCAGCAGCGCCGGCTCGCCGAGCCCGAGGTCGATCGAGCCGGGCTTCTTCTTCGCCGCCACGGCCCGGATCAACGACGGCTCGATCGCCGCGACACGCGGGTTCACCTCAGACGGCGACCTCGAACTCGCGCAGCGCCGCGTTGAGCGAGGTTTTCTGGTCGGTCGACTCGGTGCGCTCGCCGATGATCAGCGCGCACGGCGTGCCGAACTCACCGGCCGCGAAGCGCTTCGGGAGCGTCCCCGGGATGACGACGGCGCGCGGCGGGACCGCGCCCTTGGTCACGACGGGCTCCGCGCCGCGCACGTCGACGATCGGGGTCGACGCGGTCAGCACGACGCCTGCGCCGAGCACCGCCTCGGTCCCCACGCGGACGCCCTCGACGACGATGCAGCGCGACCCGACGAACGCCCCGTCTTCGACGATCACCGGCATCGCCTGGGGCGGCTCGAGGACGCCGCCGATCCCGACGCCGCCGCTGAGGTGCACGTTCTTCCCGATCTGCGCGCACGAGCCGACCGTCGCCCAGGTGTCGACCATCGTGCCGTCGTCGACGTACGCGCCGATGTTCACGTAGCCCGGCATGAGGATCGCTCCCTTGCCGAGATACGAGCCGTAGCGTGCGACGCCGGGCGGGACGCAGCGCGCGCCGAGCTTCTTCCAGTTCCGTTTCGTGGGTAACTTGTCGTAGTACGAAGGGAGACGGTAGCGAAACTTCACCGCATCGAGCGAGCCTGCGACCTTCGCGTACGCGTCGTCGACGATGCGTGCGTTGTCGAAGCGCGCGAACGAGAGAAGGATCGCTCGCTTCACCCACGCGTGCACGACCCACTCGCCCTCGACGGGCTCGCAGGCGCGCAGCTCGCCGACGTCGAGCGCTTCGAGCACTTCGTCGACGACGCGGCCCGGCTTCTTCCTCACCGCTTTGGGATCGTCGGCGAGGCGCTCCTCGAGCTCGACGACCCGGGCCTCTAGGCTTCCATCCATCGAGCGGGGCGTTCCCGCGCCGCGAACCGGCCCCCCTCCGGGTTCATTGGAGGGGGACGGCGCAGCAGGCGGGTAACGCGCCTTCCCCCCCTCAGGAGACGACGTGAACACCGCAGCGGACGACCTACGCATCAACGCAATCCGTTTTCTCGCGGTCGACGCGGTGCAGCAAGCGAATTCCGGCCATCCGGGACTACCCCTCGGCGCCGCACCGGCGGCCTACGCGCTGTGGACGCGCCACCTGCGCTTCAACCCGGCCGACCCGGCCTGGTTCGACCGCGACCGCTTCGTGCTGAGCGCCGGCCACGGCTCGGCGCTGCTCTACGCGCTGCTGCACCTCACCGGGTACGACCTGACGCTCGACGACCTGAAGTCGTTCCGCCAGCTCGGGAGCCGGACGCCCGGGCATCCCGAGTATCATCACACGCCGGGCGTCGAGGTGACGACCGGACCGCTGGGCCAGGGCTTCGCGAACGCGGTCGGCCTGGCGATCGCCGAGGCGCATCTCGCGGCCGTCTACAACCGCGAACAGACGATCGTCGACCACCACACCTACGTGATCGCCGGCGACGGCGACGTGATGGAAGGCGTAGCGTCGGAAGCGGCCTCGCTCGCCGGGCACCTCGCGCTCGGCAAGCTGATCGTCCTCTACGATGACAACAAGGTCTCGCTGGCCGGGGCGACCGACGTGACGTTCACCGAGGACGTCCGCGAGCGTTTCGAGGCGTACGGCTGGCAGACGCTCGAGGTCGGTCCCGAGGAGGCGAACGACGCCGATGCGATCGACCGCGCGATCGGGACGGCGAAGGCCGACACGCAGCGGCCCTCGCTGATCGCCGTCCGCTCGACGATCGGCTACGGTTCGCCCGAGGCCGGGACGTTCAAGACGCACGGCGAGCCGCTCGGCAAGAACATGGAAGCGACGCGCAAGGCCCTGCACTGGGATTACCCGCCGTTCACCGTCCCCGGCGAGCCCGCCGCGTTCTTCAAGGAGACGGGCGCGAAAGGCGCCGGCCTGCAGGCGGAGTGGAACGCGCGCTACGCCGCGTGGAAGTCGGCCAACGCCGGGCTGGCGGCGCAGTTCGAGCGCGCCCGGGACGGGAAGCTGCCCGCGAACCTGCCCTGGCCCTCCTTCACCGCCGAGAACGGCTCGGTCGCGACGCGCGAGGCGGGCGGGGCGGTGATGAACGCGATCGCCGCGGCCCTCCCGGAGCTGGTCGGCGGCTCGGCCGACCTCGACCCGTCGACGAAGACGTATCTCAAGGATCACGGCGACTTCCAGCCGGGCAACCGCGCGGGCCGGAACATCCACTACGGCGTCCGCGAGCACGCGATGGCGGCGGCGTCGAACGGCATCGCATTGCACGGGGGGCTGGTGCCGTTCAGCGCGACGTTCTTCAACTTCCTCGACTACCTCAAGCCCGCGCTGCGGCTGGCGGCGATCAACCTCGTCCGCGAGGTGTTCGTCTTCACGCACGACTCGGTGTTCCTCGGCGAAGACGGCCCGACGCACCAGCCGATCGAGCAGCTCGCGATGCTGCGCGCGACGCCGAACGTCATCGACCTGCGGCCGGCCGACGCGCTCGAGACGCTGGAGGCGTGGAAGTACGCGCTCCAGCCGAAGACCGGCCCGTCGGCGATCGTGCTCTCCCGGCAGAAGCTGCCGTTCCTCGGCGCGCGCGACGCCGCGGTGTCGCGCGGCGCCTACGTGCTGCAAGACCCCGACGGCCTGCGCGAGGGCGAGATGCCGGATCTCATCCTGATCGCGACCGGCTCCGAAGTGCATCTCGCCGTCGAAGCGGCGAAGCTGCTCGCGGCGAAGGGAACGAAGGCGCGCGTCGTCTCGATGCCGTCGTGGAAGCTGTTCGACGCGCAGGACCCGGCGTACCGTGAGCGCGTCCTTCCGGCCGGCGTCAAGGCGCGGATGTCGATCGAAGCCGGTGCGACGATCGGCTGGTCGAAGTACGCCGGCGACCGTGGGATCACGTACGGCCTCGACCACTTCGGAACGTCGGCGCCCGCCGCCGCGATCGCGAACGAATACGGCTTCACCCCCGAGCACATCGCCGACGTGGCCACCGGCCTCCTCGCGAACGTCTAGAAAGCATGGTCATGGAGCGAGCACAAAACCATCATCACTCACCCGATATGTCGTTGCGAGCTCGGTCCGGGGGCCCCACGCTATGCGTGGGGGGCGCGGAGCCTGGGGCGGAGCGCCGTTAGATGGACCAACTGAAGGAACTCGCCGCCGTCGGGCAGAGCATCTGGCTCGACAACATCCGCCGTAGCATGTTCGCTTCGGGGGAGCTGCAGCGTTTGATCGACCTCGGGCTGCGCGGGATGACGTCGAACCCGACGATCTTCGAGAAGGCGACGGGGAGCGGCTCCGACTACGACGAGCAGCTTCGCACGCTGGTCGACGAGACGGACATGACGAAGGTGTTCGAGGCGATCGCGATCCGCGACATCCGCAGCGCCTGCGACCATTTCCACGCCGTCTGGGAGACGACGAAGGGGCTCGACGGCTACGTCTCCCTCGAGGTCTCGCCGACGCTGGCGCACGACACCGCCGGGACGATCGAGGCGGCGCGCCGGCTGTGGGGTGAGGTGAACCGGCCGAACCTCATGATCAAGATCCCGGGGACCGCCGAGGGGATCCCCGCGATCAAAGCGACGATCGCGGCCGGGATCAACGTGAACGTCACGCTGCTGTTCTCCGTCGACCGCTACGAATCGGCGGCGAACGCGTACATCGAGGGGCTCGAGGAGCGGGCCTCCAAGGGCCAGCCGATCGATCGCATCGCGTCGGTCGCCTCGTTCTTCGTCTCGCGCATCGACACCGCGATCGACAAGCAGCTCCAAGCGCGGATCGAGCGGGGCGAGCGGATCGAGCACCTGCTCGGGAAGGCCGCGGTCGCGAACACGAAGCTGGCCTACCAGCGGTTCCTCAAGCTGTTCGGCGGCGACCGCTTCGGCGCGCTGAAGGCGAAGGGGGCGCACGTGCAGCGGCCGCTCTGGGCGTCGACGTCGACGAAGAACCCGAACTATCCCGATCTGATGTACATCGAGACGCTCGTCGGCCGCGACACCGTCAACACGGTTCCGCCGAACACGCTCGAGGCGCTGCTCGAGCACGGCACGGTGAAAGCCGACACGGTCCTGGAAGACCTCGACGGCGCGCGCGCCGTGATCGAGGCGCTCGGCGCCGCGCAGATCTCGCTCTACGACGTCACCGAAGAGCTCGTCCGTGACGGCGTCAAGTCGTTCGCCGACTCGTTCAACGCGATGCTCGAGGCGATCCGCAGCAAGCTCGACAAACTGCGCCAAGGGGCGCCGGCGAAGGTCGCGATCGCCGCCGACGGCGCGGCGCCGCTGATCGACGCCGCGGTCGACAAACTCGCGCAGCAGCGCTTCCTGCACGCGCTCTGGACGCACGATCCGGCACCGTGGTCGAGCGACGCCGCGCACGTCGAGATCATCAAGCACGCCCTCGGGTGGGTCGAGATCGCGCAGCAGACGCACGCGCAGAGCGGCGATCTGCGCGACTTCGCGAGCGCCTGCGCCAAGCGCTTCGACCACGTCGTCGTCCTCGGGATGGGCGGCAGCTCGCTGGCTCCCGACGTCCTGCGCGCGACGTTCGGCAAGACGCCGGGGTACCCGCGCCTCCACGTCCTCGACTCGACCGACCCGCAGCAGATCAAGGCGCTCGACGAAGCGCTCGACATCGCGCGCTCGCTCTTCATCGTCGCCTCGAAGTCGGGGACGACGACCGAGCCGGACGCCTTCTTCCGGTACTTCTTCCAGCGCGTGCAGCAGACGGTCGGCGCGAGCAACTCGTCCGACCACTTCATCGCGATCACCGACCCCGGGACGAAGCTGGAGCAGGAAGCGAAGGACTCGAAGTTCTTGCGCGTCTTCGTCAACGACCCGAACATCGGTGGCCGCTATTCGGCCCTCTCGTACTTCGGGATGGTCCCGGCGGCGCTCGCCGGGTACGACGTCGGCACGATCCTCGACCGCGCGATCAACGCCATGACCGCCAACGCGGCGACCATCGCCGAGTACGACGCGCCCGGCGTCCGGTTCGGCGCGGCGATCGGCGCCCTCGCCAAGGCGGGCCGCGACAAGCTCACCGTCGTCGCGCACCCGTCGGTCCGCGCCTTCGGCGCGTGGGCGGAGCAGCTCATCGCCGAGTCGACCGGCAAGAGCGGGACGGGAGTCGTTCCGGTCGACGGCGAGCCGCTCGCCGGCCCGCATGTCTACGGCGACGATCGCGTCTTCGCGTACGTCGGCGCGACGCTCGGCGGCGATGACGAGACGGTGCGGCGGCTCGCCGCGCTGGAGGCGGCGGGGCATCCGGTGATCCGCCTGGCGATGAGCGACGCGCTCGACATCGGCGAGCAGTTCTACCTCTGGGAGATCGCGACGGCCGCCGCCGGCGCGGTGCTCGGGATCGACGCGTTCGACCAGCCGAACGTCCAGGAGTCGAAGGACAACACGAAACGGCTCCTCGGCGAGTTCGCCTCGGCAGGCTCGTTCGGCGAGCCCGAGCCGCGCGTCCGCACCGCCGACGCGCTCGTCTTTCCGCTGAGCGGTTCGCACGCCGCCGCGCTCGGCACCGACCTGCAGTCGGCGGTCGTCGCGGTGACCGAGCAGATCAAACCCGGCGACTACGTCGCCTTCAACGCCTACGTTCCGATGGACGAGGACGACGAAGCAGTGCTGGAGCGCTGCCGCGCGACGGTGCGCGACGCGCTGCACGTGGCGACGACCGTCGGGTTCGGACCGCGCTTCCTGCACTCGACCGGGCAGTTGCACAAAGGCGGCTCGAACGAAGGCGTCTTCTTCCAGATCACCTACGACGCGCCGTTCGATCTTCCGATCCCCGGGATGGTCGGCTTCCGCATGCTCGAGCGCGCGCAGGCGCTGGGCGACTTCGAGTCGCTCGACAAGCGCAACCGGCGCGGCGTGCGGATCCACTTCCCCGGCGATCCGCATCGCGGCCTCGCCGCGCTCGCGGCGGCGCTCGAGTCCGCCGTCAGCGCGAAGGCGTAGGCGGCGGCGATGCAGCTCGCGATGATCGGTCTCGGCAAGATGGGCGCCAACATGACGACGCGGCTCGTCCGCGGCGGCCACCAGGTGGTCGCGTACGACCGCGACGCCGCCGCCGTGCAGCGCAGCGAAGGCGACGGCGCGACCGGCGCCGCCTCGCTCCAGGAGCTCGTCTCGAAGATGAGCGCACCGCGCGCCGTGTGGATCATGGTCCCGGCGGGTGCGCCGACCGACTCGACCATCAACGATCTGCTCGGGCTGCTGCAGCCGGGCGATACGATCATCGACGGCGGCAACTCGCGCTGGACCGAGTCGAAGGAACGCTACGGGCGCTGCAAGGCGAAGGGCGTCTCGTTCATCGACGCCGGAACCTCGGGCGGCGTCTGGGGCTTGGCCAACGGCTACTGCCTCATGGTCGGGGGCGACACGGACGCGGTGAAGCGCGCCGAGCCGATCTTCCTCACGCTCGCGCCGGAGGACGGCTACGCGCACGTCGGGCCGAGCGGCGCGGGACATTTCTCGAAGATGGTCCACAACGGGATCGAGTACGGGATGCTCGCCGCGTACGGCGAGGGCTTCGAGATCCTGGAGAAGTCGGAGTACTCGTACGATCTGCACCAGCTTGCGGCGCTGTGGCTGCACGGCTCGGTCGTGCGCTCGTGGCTGCTCGAGCTGGCCGAGCTGGCCTTCCGCGACGACGCCACGCTGAGCAACGTCAAAGGCTGGGTCGCGGACTCCGGCGAGGGACGCTGGACCGTGCAGGCGGCGCTCGACGAAAACGTTCCGGCCCCGGTGATCACGATGTCGCTCCTGTCGCGCTTCGTCTCGCGCCAGGACGAATCGTTCAGCGCGAAGGTGATCGCGGCGCTGCGGAACCAGTTCGGCGGGCACGCGATCAAGGCCGAGAGCGGCGAGATCGTCGGAAACTCCGCCGCCCCGAAAGGCGGAAGCTGACGATGGCCGCGACGGCGCCGGGCGGCGTCGCGGCGAACCCGCTGCGCAAGGGGCTCGCCGTCGACCGCATCACCGAACCGTGCAGCGTCGTCTTCTTCGGTGCGACCGGCGACCTGATGAAGCGGATGCTGATGCCGGCGATGTGGAACTTGCGCCGCGAGGACATCCTCCCGGCGAGCTACGGGATCGTCGGCTTCTCGCGCTCCACGATCTCCGACGACGAGTTTCGCGAAGCGATGCGCCGCAGCATCGAGCAGTTCTCGCGCACCGGCCCGGCGAGCGAGCCGCTGTGGAGCGATTTCGCAAAGCGCCTGTCGTACATCTCCGGCTCGTTCGACGACGCCGGCGCGTTCCACGCGCTGCGCGAGCAGCTCGAGCGGAACGATCGCGAGCTGGGGACGGCCGGGAACCGCCTCTTCTACTTGAGCACGCCCCCGTCGGTGTTCGCGCAGATCGTCGCACAGCTCGACGCCGCCGGGCTCGGCCCGCGCGCCGACGCGGCGGGCTGGTCGCGGATCATCATCGAGAAGCCGTTCGGCACCGATCTCGATTCGGCGCGCGCCTTGCAGGCCGGCGTCTCGAAGGTCTTCGACGAGAAGCAAGTCTACCGCATCGACCACTATCTCGGCAAAGAGCCCGTTCAGGACATCATGGCGCTGCGGTTCGCGAACGTGATCTTCGAGCCGCTGTGGAACCGGCGCTACGTCGACTCGGTGCAGATCACCGCTGCCGAGACGGTCGGCGTCGAGCAGCGCGGCGGCTATTACGACAACGCGGGCGCGCTGCGCGACATGATCCAGAACCACGTGATGAACCTGCTCGCGCTGGTCGCGATGGAGCCGCCGGTCGCCGCCGACGCCGACTCGATCCGCGACGAGAAGTTCAAGGTGCTCCGCGCCGTTCGGCCGATCGAGCCCGTTCGCGTCACGCTCGACACCGCGCGCGGTCAGTACGACGCGGGCTCGATCGCCGGGAAGCCTGTCCCCGGCTACCGCGACGAGCCCGACGTGCGCCCCGACTCGAACACCGAGACGTATGCCGCGGTGAAGTTCTGGATCGACAACTGGCGCTGGGCCGACGTCCCGTTCTACGTGCGCAGCGGGAAGCGGCTGGCGCGGAAGAACTCTGAGATCGCGATCCGCTTCCGCTCGCTCCCGCACCGCCTCTTCGGCGACGCCGGCGACAACGTCGACAACAACGTCCTGGTGATGAAGATCCAGCCCGAGGAGGGGATCTCGCTGCGCTTCAACGCCAAGGTCCCGGGGCCGAAGATGCACATCCGCTCGGTCGCGATGGACTTCAACTACGGTACCGGGTTCGGCGTGGTCTCGGCGCCGGCGTACGAGCGCCTCATCGGCGACGCGATGCGCGGCGACGCGACGCTCTTCACGCGCTGGGATGCGGTCGAGACGGCCTGGCGCATCGTCATGCCGATCCTCGAGCGCTGGCAGAACACGACCGACGAAAGCTTCCCGAACTACAGCGCCGGGAGCCAGGGACCGCCGTCGGCGGACCGGCTGCTGGCGATGGACAACCGCGAGTGGCGGAAGATATGAGCCTCGAGTCGTCGACCGTCGGCAACTCGCTCGACGCGATCCGCGCCGAGCTGGCCCGCTCGAAGATGTCGGCGTCGACGCTGAACTTCGTCGTGTGGATCGACGACCCGGCGCGGCGGGACTGGATCCTCGAGCGTGCGGGGATGCTGAGCGAGAAGCATCCGTCGTTCACGCTGATCTTCGACCACACCGGTGCCGCCGAGTCGACCGCGACGGTGACGACGAGCCCGCGCGAGCAGCATGCGCCCGTCACGGTGCGGGGGGAGCGCGTCCAGATCGACGTCAGCCACCTCGACGCCGAGACGATCGCCGCCTACGTGACGGGACTCGGGACGACGTCGGTTCCGACGGTGCTGTGGTGGAGCGGCTTCCAAGAGTCGAGCCGGGAGATCTTCTTCGCGCTGCTGCCGCTGATCACGACCCTGGTCGTCGACTCATCGGGCGGGACGCGCGACGAGTCGGCGATGCGCAAGCTGGTCGAGTTCCATGCCGCGCACCCGCAGACCGCGCTGCGCGATCTGGCCTGGATGCGGCTGCGCCCCTGGCAGGACATGATCGCGAACTTCTTCGACGATCCGGGGCTGCTCGACGAGCTCTTCACCATTCGCGCGCTGCACGTGGCGAGCGGCTCCGACTCCGAGGCGCTCTATCTCGGCGGGTGGCTCGCGAGCCGCCTCGGCTGGCGCCCGAGCGGCCGCGACACGTTCTCCGACCGCACCGGGAAGCCGGTCGCGTTCCACCGCCGGCGGCTCGGCGACATCCGGCGCGTGCAGTCGATCTGCCTCGACAGCGAGACCTCCTGGTACCACGGCGAGGTCGCCGAGGACGAAATCATCGTGCGCCTCTGGGTCGAAGGACAGTACGCGCGCGAGCCCCGGCTCGTGCCGCTGATCGCGATCGACAACGCCAGCCTGCTCGAGCGCGCGGTGCTCGAGACGGGGACCGACGAGCTGTTCGAGACCGCGTTGCGCAGCGCCGGAACGCTGCTCGGCTGACGATGCCGGTTCCGGGCTTCGTCACGATCGTCGCCGACGGCGCCGCGCTCGCCGAAGCGGCCGCCGATCACGTCGTCGCCGTGCTGCAGGACGTCCTCGCGGCGCGCGACTTCGCGCACGTCGCGCTCGCCGGCGGCTCGACGCCACGCGCCGCCAACGCGCTGCTCGCCTCCGGCCCGCGCCGCCGCGAGGTCGACTGGAAACGCGTCGTGTTCTGGTTCGGCGACGAACGCTGCGTCGCGCCGGACGACAAGGACTCGAACTACCGGATGAACCGCGAGAC
>DASWSC010000039.1:0-6641 GCA_036402855.1 Candidatus Elarobacter sp.
CGTCCGGCTGGAACGGCGCGTTGGTGGCCGGGTTGACGTTCCCCGGAACGAACGCCTCGTTGATCGGCGCGAGCACCGCGACGCTGCGGCCGACCGCCGTGAACGACGGCCCGGCACCGCCCATCAGCGCGGGCGCGATGAACGGCACCTTCTTGCAGGTGACGACGTCGACGCTCTCGGCGGTACCGTTGACGGACGAGGTGTAGGTGAAGGCACAATCCATCACCGTGCAGTTGCTCGAGGCCAGCCCGACCGCTTTGTCGGCGCTGTTCTTCAGCCCGCCCTCGGTCAGGTTGTCGCCTTTTTGCATCGTCTTGGTCAGGCTCGAGTAGTTGCCCGCCGCGGTGTTGTACGCGGCGACCAGCTTCGCGTAGTACGCGTCGCAGGAGCTGCCGCACGAGGACGGGTTGTTCACGGTGTTCGCGATCGCTTGGATGAGGTACCGCATGCGCGTCTCGTCGACGGCCGCCGCGAACTCGATCGTCGAGGCCTGGTTGTACATGTTCGCGTCGGTCCCGATCCCCGCGGAGGCGGCGCTGTCGGCCGCGTTCTGCGCGCGGATCTGCCAGCGCACCGTGCTCGCGTAGTTCGCGACGAAGAACAGCAGCGTCAGCGTGGCGCCGATCGCGATCGTCCAGAACGGCAGCGTCTGGCCGCGCTCGGCGTGCCTGCTCATGCGCACGTGCTTCCGCTATCCCAGTCGTAGATCGCCGAGAGGAAGCTGTTGCAGTCGGTCGGGTCCCAGGCGGAACCGCGCCCGGCCGACGAGCCGGTGGGGCGCTTCGACGGGAACGAGAGGCCCGAGTAGACGCCGGCGCGGCAGTACCACTCCGCGAAGCGCCCGTTCTTGCCGTGCCCGGCGTTGAACGTCTGCGCGAGCCCGATCGTGTAGCCGGCGTGCGCGATCCCGGACGCATCGCGATAGTTGGTCAAGGTCGCGAGCGCCCCGAACGCGCCCGCCGCCGCCGAAGCGGCCGCGGGGATGCGTTCCGTCGCGCGCGAGCGCAGCGTCACGCTCGACGGCGCGCCGGGGACGGAGACGCCGCTCTGCGTCGAGGTGACGCTCGCGGTGACCGTGCCGGCCGAGGCGTTGGGTGCCACGGCGATCGCGCTCGGCGCGACCGCGTCGAAGACCGAGCTCGCGGAAGAGGCCGCGCTCGCCGTTCCGCCCGCCGGGTTCAGCGCATAGGTCCGTGCCGCGACGAACGCCGCGCCGTCCTGCGCCGCCTGCGTGAACCCGAGCAGTCCGAACTGCAGCGTTCCGAACAAGACCATCAGCACGATGCCGAGGGCGAGCGTCGTCTCGACCAGCGCCGTACCGCGCGAGAGGCCGTTCATCGTCCCGACGTTCCGAGCGCGGTCAGCTTGGCGCTCGTCGCGCCCAGCCGCGCGGCGCACTGGCTCGCGATCAGGCTCAGGCCACCGGCGGCGGCTGCGGCGAGCAGCGCGCTGACCAGGGCATACTCCACCAGCGTTCCACCGGACTCGTCTCCGAGCAGCCGGCGGAATGCGATCACTTGACGACAACGGTCGGGGTCATCACGAAGACGATGTCCGTCTGCGACGTCTGATAGCGCGTCGAGCGGAACAGGGGGCCGATCACCGGCAGGCTGCCGAGCAGCGGGATCTTGTCGATGGTGCGCTGCTCGATGCGGCGCATCATCCCGCCCAGCACGATGCTTTCGCCCGACTGCGTGACGACGTCCGTCGTGAGGCGGCTGGTGTGCAGCGACGGCATCGAGAAGCCGTTGCTCGCGACCGCGTCCTGGAAGTCGAGGTCGGAGACCTCGGGGGTGACCTTCGCCTCGACGGCGCCGTTCGCGAGCAGCGTCGGCGTGATGTTGAGACGCACGCCGAACTCCTTGTAGACGATGCTCGTCTGTCCGGTCCCGGTCGAGTACGGGATCGGGATCTCTCCGCCGACCAGGAACGACGCCGCGGTGCCGGGGAGCGTCACCAAGTTCGGCTCGGAGAGCAGCTTCGCGTCGCCGCGCTGCTGCAGCAGATCCAGGGTCGGAGCGAGCCGCACCGTGCGCACGAACGCGCCGACGGTGAGCGCGCGGCCGCCGATCGCGGCGGCGGCGTTCTCGACGATCGGGAACGACGGCGTCCCGAGGACGACGGTGCCCGTCGAAGGATCGGGCGTCCCCGACTGGAGGCGCACGCCGAGCTGGTCGAGCGCCGTCTTGTCGACTTCGTAGACGCGCACTTTGACTTCGATCTGGCTGACCGTCTCGACCTCGAGGCGGTCGATGACCTTGCCGTCGGCGGCGAGGAACGGTCCGGCGAGCCCGCGCACTTGGCCGAGCACCCATTCGGCGCGCGTGCGGTCGGGGACGTGGCCGCTCACGATCAAGCCGCCCTTTCCGTCGGGATCGACGTGCACGTCGGGGCCGGCCGCCGCGGCGATCTTCTCCTGCAGCGCGCCGAGCGGATGGGTCACCGTGACCGCGTTGACCACCGCGTACTTGCGCGACGTCGCGAGCTTGTCGAAGCGGGTGAGCACGTCCGCGAGCGTCGTGAACGCGCGCGGGTCGTCGACGGTCCCGCGCACGACGAGCGCACGGTCGAACGCCTTCACGGTCACACCGGGAAACGGGATCGCCGCCTGCACCATCGCGGCGAGGCGGTCGGCCGATTCTTCGCTGACTTCGATCTCGTACACGTCGCGGTGCGCGCCGTTCCAGATCACCGCGGTGGTGTGACCGGGCGCGCGGCCGGTGAGCAGCAGTTGCGAGCTGCCGATCGCACGGATGGAGACGACGGCGCGGTCGCCGATCGCGACGCGCGCGACCGAGGGCTCGTCGAGCACGATCGAGTGCCCGGTTTGAACGGAGAGCGGGCGCACGCCGCCCGCGTACGCATACGCGGGCGAGAGCGTGGCGGTGACGGCGAGCAAGACGGCGGCGATGCTGGTGCGGGACATGCGGTTCATCATCCGGCGCCGGGTAACGCGCGAGTTTCGCACCCACCGGGACGATGCGGAAACCGCGGCGTTACACCGGCGCCGTATCGTGTCGTCATCGCGATACGGCCGACACGGACCGGAGACGCGAACTCACTCCCTCCACAAGGAAGCAACCACCATGAACTCGTTCGTCTCCATGATCCGCGACGACGCCGGCGCCACCCTGGTCGAGTACTCGCTCATCGTCGCCCTCATCGGCATCGCCTGCATCGGCGCCGTCACGACGCTCGGCGGCAAAGTCAGCACCAAGCTCAACACCATCGGCAACTCGCTGAACTAAGCGCGATGACGCCGTCCACCGCCCTGCTCGGGCTCGTGCTCGGCGCGTGCGCAATCGCAGCCGCGTCCGACGCCGTCACCCGGCGCATCCCCAACGTGATCCCGCTCGCGATCCTCATCGGCATCGTCATCGAGCGCGCCCACGCCGGCTGGCTTGCGCTCGGGAGCGGCATCGGAGCGCTGGCGATCGTTCTGATCGCCGGAACATTCATTCACGCTCGCGGCTGGTTCGGAGGCGGCGACGTCAAGCTCGCCGCCGCGGTCGCCGCGGCGTTCGGAATCCCGTGCTGCTTCTCGTTTCTGCTCTTCACCGCGGCCAGCGGAGGCGTGGTGGCTCTGGCCGCCCTCTTCCTCACCCGCCGCATGAGCGCACGCGAAGCGGTCGTCGCGGTCGACGTGCTCGTCCGCACTCGCGTCGTCACCCTGGCGCACGCGAAGTCGACCGTTCCCTACGCGATCGCGATCGCGTTCGGAGCGATCCTCACCACCATCTCCCTCCGCGTGCCGGCACTGCACCTGCTGTGACGGCTCGCGTCCTCAGAAAGAACGGCATGAGCTCTTTCCTCTCCATGATCCGCGACGACGCGGGCGCCACGCTCGTCGAGTACTCGCTGATCGTCGCGCTCATCGGGATCGCCGTCATCGGCTCGATCACGCTGCTCGGCGGCAACCTCGGCACCAAGATCAACACCATCGGCAACTCGATCTAAACCACTCCGCACTCTCATAGGCGCTGCACCTGCTGTGAAGACTCCCCCTCGCACCACCTTGCTCGTCGCGATCGGCCTGGCCGGCGCGACCGGCTTCCTGACGCTCAACTACGTTTCGTCGGTGAGCCGCACGGAAGCCGCGCAGGCGGAACCGCAGCGCCGCATCCTCGTCGCAACCGAAGACATCCCGGCCCGATCGACGATCGACGTCTCGATGCTGAAGCGCGTCTCGCGGCCGGTCTCGCAGGTCGAGCCCGACGCCGTCATCGACGCGCACAAGGCGATCGGATCGCTTGCGCTCGTCTCGGTCCCCGCCGGCGCCACGATCACGTCGTCGCGCATCGGGCGGCCGCAGAACGTCGCGCTCGCCGTCGTGCTGAAGCCGGGGATGCGCGCCGTCAGCATCGGGATCGACCGCGTGAAGGCGGTCGGCGGACTGATCCAGCCGGGCGATCGCGTCGACGTCATCGCCGTTCCGCCGCGCGCCGGAAACGAGACGCCGCAGGCGCGCACGATCCTGCGTGGGGCGCTGGTCCTCGCCTCCGGCACCTCGATGGAGTCCGCGGCGCAGTCGAGCGCGCAACCGGCGGCGCCGGACGCGCAGAACCTCACCACCGTGACCCTCGGCGTGACGCCGGGGCAAGCCGACGTCCTCGCGACGGCCGACGTGAACGCGACGCTCCGGCTCGCGCTTCGCTCGCCGCGCGAGGCGGTCGGACACGAGCGCGCCGAAGCGTTCGTCCTCCCGGCGGCACCCGACGCGCGTCCCGCCGCTCGCGCCGCGCAGCAGCCGGCGCCGGCGGCGCCCGCCGCGGCTCCGGTGAGCGTCGCCGCTCCGGCGGCTCCGCCCGCCCGTCCGCAGCAGCCGGCGCGCCCCGCGCCCGCTCGCGGCGGGGTCGAGATCATCGAGGAGTCCGCCTCCTCGACGGGCTCGGCGTCGTGAGCGATCGCGTCGTCTCGTTCGTCGGCGCGAAGGGCGGCTCGGGCGCGACGAACATCGCGCTCGAAGTAACGCGCGCGCTGCGCAAGTCGCAGCGCGTCGCGATCGTCGACGCCGACTTGACGGGACGGCGCAATCTCGCGGTCCTGCTCGATGCGGTCCGCCGCTTCGACGAACGCCGCACCCAGGACTCGATCGCGGTCGTCGACTGCGACGGGTTCCACGCGGCCGAGGTCGTGCACGGCCTGGCCTCCGCGTTCTCGCTCCGCACCGCCGCAGTCGAGGAGCTCGCCGAGGCGCTCGCCGGCGCCGAGACGGTCGTGCTCGACGTACCGCAGCCGTTCGCCGGCGCACTCCAGCCGCTCGTCGCCCGCAGCTCGCGCTTCCTCGTCGTCATGGAACCGACCGTGCTCGGGACGACGAGCGCGCGCAACCTGATCGCCGACGCGTTCGGCAGCGTCGACCGCGCGCGGATCGCCGTCGTCGTGAACCACCGCGAAACCGGCCCCGCCGACGTCTCGCGCGGCGAGATCGAGCGGCTGCTCGACGTGCGCGTGCTGGCCGAGATCCCGCATCGCGACGACCGGCACTACGCGAAGGCGATCGCCGCGCTCGCGCGCGCCGTCGCCGAGATGCCGCCGGCCGAGACCGTCGCCGGCCTGCTGATATCGAACACGCAGCTCGGCGAAGACCGCTCCGAGCCCCGCCCCGCCGCCGCGCACGACGAGCCGCAGGCCGCCGTACCGGCAGCGCGTGAGAGCCGGCCGGAGGCGTGGGCTGCGATCAAGGCCGAGATCCACGCCGCGCTCGGCGACGAGATCGACGCGAGCGGCGACGCCGCGATGTCCGAGACCGACCGCATCGCGCACCTGCGCGAAAAAGTCTCCGCGACCGTGCACCGCCTCGTCGCCGGACACGCCGGGACGCTCTCGCTCGAGTCGATCAACCCGCTGTGCGACGAGATCGTCGCCGAGGCGCTCGGCCTCGGACCGCTCGAGGATCTGCTCGCGCAGAGCGACGTCTCCGAGATCATGGTCAACGGGCCGAAGCGCATCTACGTCGAGCGCTCCGGGAAGCTCGAGCGCAGCACCAAGACCTTCGCCAGCCCGCAGCAGCTCCGGCTCGTGATCGAGCGGATCATCGCGCCGCTCGGCCGCCGCGTCGACGAGTCGTCGCCGATGGTCGACGCGCGGCTGCCCGACGGCTCGCGCGTGAACGTCATCATCGAGCCGCTCGCGATCGACGGCGCGACGATGTCCATTCGCCGCTTCGGCACGCGCAAGCTCGAAATCGAGGATCTCGTGCGCCTGGGAGCCGTCTCGCCGCAGGTCGTGAGCCTGCTGCGCGCCGCGATCCAGGCGCGCCTGAACGTCGTCGTCAGCGGCGGTACCGGCTCCGGCAAGACGACCTTCCTCAACATCCTCTCCGGGTTCATCCCGGCGAACGAACGGATCGTCACGATCGAAGACGCCGCCGAGCTGCAGCTCCGCCAGGATCACGTCGTCCGGCTCGAGTCGCGCCCGCCGAACATCGAGGGCAAGGGCGAGATCAAGATTCGCGACCTCGTGCGCAACTCGCTCCGCATGCGGCCCGACCGCGTCGTCGTCGGCGAGTGCCGCGGCGGCGAGGCGCTCGACATGCTGCAGGCGATGAACACCGGTCACGACGGCTCGCTCACGACCGTTCACGCCAACACGCCGCGCGACGCCCTTTCGCGCATCGAGACGATGGTGATGATGGCCGG
>DASWSC010000040.1:0-11675 GCA_036402855.1 Candidatus Elarobacter sp.
CACGAACACGTGCAGCGCCTTGCCCGCGCGGTGCGCCGCGATGAAGCAGCCCAGCGCCGTGCCGTCGCCGCCGGTCGCGATGGGGCCGGTATTGCAGTGCGTGAGCACGTTTCCGCTCGACGGGAAGAGCTCCACCGACGCCTCGCCGATGCGGCGGTCGACGTCGCGCTGCTCCTCGTGGATGCGACCGGCCTCGGCGAGCTCTTCGCCGGGCGGGGCGGCCAGCACGCGGTCGACGGCCCACGCGAGGTTCACCGCCGTCGGCCGAGCGCGGCGAATCCGCGCGGCGGCCGCTTCGTACGCCTGGCGATCATCGTGGTGCAGGCGGGCCGCCAAGGCGACGCCGTAGCCGCCGAAGATGCCGATCGCCGGCGCGCCGCGAACGGCCAGCGTGCGAATCGCCTCGACGACGTGATCGATCGTCGTCGCGCGCTCGCGCGCAAGGGCGCGCGGAAGCGCCCGCTGATCGAGATAACCGACGGCGTCGCCGTCGAACCAGACCGAATCCACGCCCGCGGATTCGGCGGGCGTCAGTGAACTACCGTCAGGCTCGGACGACGTTCTGCGCCGTGTAACAGCTCCGGCAGTAGACCGGCCGGTCGCCTCGCGGCTTGAACGGCACCGTGGTCGACGTCCCGCACTGTGCGCACACCGCTTCGAACATCTCGCGCAGCCCGGCCGTCGAGGACGGAATCTGCCCGGCCCCTGTGGCGCGCTGCGTCTTGCGGACCGAACGACAGTCCCGACACCGTTGCGGCTCGTTTTCGAAGCCCTTCTCGGCGTAGAACATCTGGTCGCGCACCGTGAAGTCGAACGCGTTCCCGCAGTCTTTGCAAATCAACGATTTGTTTTCGTACACCGACCTCGGCCCGGCGACGGGCGCCGCCGGACCCCCCGTTAGAAAAGCGGATGGGAAACACGGCGCCGACCGATCGGATGCGCCGTAGGCCGAAGTATACGGTAGAGGACGTTTCTTGGCAATCCGGCCGGATCAGCGGAACCCGACCCGCTTCTTCTCCTCAGCCGGGCTCAGCACGGCAACCGTCGCCGCGGCCACCGCCGCCTCGTAGCCCTTGTCGCCGCGGGCCGGATCGGCGCGTTCCTCGGCCTGCGCCCGGTTCTCGGTCGTGAGCACGCCAAAGCCGATCGGGACGCCGGTCATGAGCTGGACGTTCATGATCCCGCGCGCACACTCGCCGGCCACGTAATCGAAGTGGGGCGTCTCGCCGCGGATCACCACCCCCAGCGCGACGGCGCCGTCGAGCCCGCCGCCGATCAGCCGGCGCGCCGCGAGCGGAAGCTCGAAGCAGCCGGGGACCCGCACGACCTCGACGTGATCGTCTGCGACGCCACAGTCGCGGAGCCCGCGGCGCGCGCCGTCTTCGAGCTGCGCGGCCAGATCGGCGTAGAAATCGGCGACGACGATCGCGAACTTCTTCCCGCTCGCATCGGGGAGCGCGTGGTTCTTCTCGGTTTTCATTCGGCGCCGACCGGATTCGGCGCGCCGAACATGTGGCCCATCTTGTCGCGCTTCGTCTCGATGTAGTGCACGTTGTGAACCGTCGGCACCATCTGGATCGGAACCCGGTCCCTGATCGTGAGACCGTACCCTTCGAGGCCGGCGATCTTCTTCGGGTTGTTGGTGAGCAGCCGCATCTCGCGCACGCCGAGATCGACCAGGATCTGCGAACCGATCCCGTAGTCGCGCTTGTCGGCCGGAAGGCCGAGCAGCGTGTTCGCCTCGACGGTATCGGCGCCGGCGTCCTGCAGCGCGTAGGCGCGCAGCTTGTTGGCAAGGCCGATCCCGCGGCCTTCCTGGTGCAGGTAGAGAAAGACGCCTCGCCCTTCGCGCGCGATCGCCGCGAGCGCCGCATCGCGCTGCGGCCCGCAGTCGCAGCGCATCGAGTGCAGTGCGTCGCCGGTGAGGCATTCGCTGTGGACGCGCACGAGCATGTCCTTGCCGTCGCCGATCTCGCCCATCACGAGCGCGACGTGCGCGGTCTTGTCGGTCTTTGTCTCGTAGGCGACGCCGCGGAAGACGCCGTTCGTGGTCGGCAGCGAGAACTCGGCGATCCGCTCGACCAGCTTCTCGTGCCGCATGCGGTACGCGATCAGGTCCTTGACGGTGATCATGCGCAGGCCGTGCTTGCTCGCGAACTTCTCGAGGTTGTCGCGCCGCATCATCGAGCCGTCGTCGTCCATGATCTCGCAGATCACGCCCGCCGGATACAGCCCCGCCAGCCGTGCGAGATCGACCGATGCTTCGGTCTGCCCGGCGCGCACGAGCACGCCGCCTTCGCGAGCGCGCAGCGGAAAGGTGTGTCCGGGACGCAGGAAGTCGCTCGGGCCTGCCTTCGCGTCGATGAGCGCGCGAATCGTGTTCGAGCGGTCCTGCGCCGAGATGCCGGTGGTGACGCGCCCACGCGCCTCGACCGAGACCGAGAACGCCGTGCCGAGCGGAGCCGTGTTGTCGTTCACCATGTTCGGGATCTGCAGCGCGTCGAGGCGCTCGGAGGTCATCGGGACGCAGATCAGGCCGCCGCCCTCCTTGCGCATGAAGTTGATCGCCTCGGGCGTCACCTTCTCGGCCGCCATGACGAGGTCGCCCTCGTTCTCGCGGTCCTCGTCGTCCATGACGATGACCATCTTGCCGTCGCGAACGTCGGCGATCGCCGAGTCGATCGAGTCCATGACGCTCCGCTCGGGGTCGAACCGGCGCCCCAGCCGCGGCAGCACCGCCGACAGCTTCCGAACCGATCCGTAGGACGGCTCCCGGCGCCCGCTGCGCAGCAGTGAGATCGCCGCCTCGGTGAGGCCTGCCTGCTGGGCGAGCTGAGCCGCCGAAAGGCCGGCCTCGCTCATCGCCGCCTGAAGTTCATCCGCGAACCGCTCCATAGTCCTTAAGACTCGCGCCTTGGCTTTTCAGTTGTCAAGGCAATTCCCGATAGGTCACTCTGTTGTAGCAGGCAGGCTACCGGACGCATTTTCGGTACCCCTGAGGCATCGAGGGGCACTTCTGACCGTTGAAGAAGGCAGCCAGGCACACAGCAGTTACCAGTGCTTCGGAAAGGATGTTTCCCGGGATGCTCCTGTCACGACTCGTGACCATCACGGCGGGCCTCGTTCTCACCGCTACCTTGGCAGGCGTTGCGGCGACGCAACCTGCGACGACGAAACAATCAACCAACGGACAGTCGAACAACGGCGTGATCCTCGACGGCACGACCGTACCGCCGAAGGTCGACCCGTGCTGCCCGCCATGGAACTCGAACGTCCTTCAGCACAGCATGGTGTATCAAGGCTCGGGTTCGATAGCGGATCCCTACACGCTGAAGTTTCAGCCTTCGGCGACGCTGAACACGCAGATGCTGGCCTATCTGACCTACATGAACACCATGAACGCCGGGATCACCAGCATTACCATCACGTTCTCGCTGTTGCAAGACGGCAACGGTACCAGCTACGGCGGAGGGACGCTGATGCAGGGACCGATCGCAGTCACCTGGAGTCTGCCCTCCAACAGCCCCACTCCGACACTCTTCGCCGCGACTCCGGCGATGGTCGTGAACAAGTGGTACCGGGTCGCTACGATCATCGCGGTCAACGGTCACAACACGTTCTTCGACGCGAAGTGCGCCGAGAATTGGATGGACATCCGTATCCAGGTTGTGCCGAGCGTCCGTATGGTCCAGATGCGATTCCGTGACGGGCGCGTGATCGACCGGCGCATCAGCGCCGTCAACCCCGGCTAGCGTGAAGGTCTACTGGGTGCCGCCCGGCGCCCAGTAGACCGAACTCCCGCGCTCGGGATTACGGCCTCCGACCCTATTGACCTATCGCGATATATCGCATACTATCGCGACATGATGTTCCAATTTGGCCGGGCCTTCCACCGGCATGGGCCGGGACGCGGATTCCGCGGCGCTTGGGCGTTCGGGTTCGACAAGGAATTCGGCGCCCGGCGCGGCGCTTGGGAGCGCCGGATGCGGCGCGGCGACATGAAGTTCGCGATCCTCGAGGTGCTCGCCGAAGGGCCGAAGCACGGCTACGAGATCATCACCGCCGTCGAGCAGCGGCGCAACGTGCGCCCGAGCGCCGGTTCGATCTACCCGACGCTCCAGATGCTCGAAGACGGCGGCTACGTCAGCTCGGAGCAGGTCGACGGCAAGCGCGTGTACACGATCACGGACGATGGACGCGAGCTGCTCGCGCAACGGACCGCGGAGGCCGGCGCCGGCGAGGCCGAAGACGAGGAAGTCGATGCGCGCGACCGGCTCAGGGACTCGGCGATGAAACTCGGCGCGGCGGTGCTGAACGCGCGCGGGCACGACGACAAGACGATCGACAAGATTCGCGAGGTGCTCGACAAAGCGCGCAAGGACGTCTATTCGATCCTCGCCGCCGACGAGAGCTGATCCCGGAGCGGCTGCGGGATTCGGGTCGCGCGCAGCGTCGTGCGGTCGAGGGATGCGAGCACGAGCGTGCCGTCCACCAGGCGCGTTCCGTCGGCGCGGTCGATCGGAAAGCCGAACGTCATCGACGAGGCTCCGAGCGCGCGGAGCTCCGCGCGGCACACGATCTCGTCGTCAAGCTTCGCCGGTGCGCGATAGTCGCACTCGAGGTGAATGCGCGCGATCCACACGCCCAGCTCGCCGGAGATGCGGTCGTACGGAAAGCCGAGCGCCCGGAAGAACTCGCCCTCGGCGATCTCCATGAAGCGCAGATACCGTCCGTAGTAGACGATCCCCATGACGTCGACGTCGCTCCAGCGCACGCGATCGCGCGTCTCCGGACCGACGCGAATCGCTGGTGCCGCGTCGTGCGGCACGCTCAGATCTCGTACGCCCAGGCGACTTCGTCGGGGGTCGGCGCACTGTCGCGCTGCTGCGCGTAGACCGCCATCGCGCCTTGCGCGTACCGCGCCACCGGATCGACCTCGAGGTTCACGCGGTCGCCCGGACCCTTCGTCCCCAGCGTCGTGCGGCGTGCGGTCTCGGGGATCAGCGCGACGGTGAACTTCTCGGCCGTGGCGGAGGCGACCGTGAGGCTCACCCCGTCGACCGCGACGTAGCCCTTCTCGACGATGAACGGTGCAAGCGCGTCCGGAAGCACGACGTGCAGCCGGAATCCTTGGCCCTCCGGCTCCTTCACCAGAATCGACGCGCTCGCATCGACGTGGCCGTAGACGAGATGGCCGCCCAGGCGGTCGCCGACTCGCAGCGAGAGCTCGACGTTTACGCGCTGGCCGGCGCGCAGCGCGTCGAAGCCCGTGCGCGCGACGGTCTCAGGGACGACGTCGAAGCGCATGGTGCGGGCGTCGAACGCGACCACGCTCAGACAGGCGCCGTTGATCGCCACCGAGTCGCCCGCCCCGACGCCCTCGGCGATCGCCTCGGGCGCTTCGACGGTCAGCGTGATGCCGCGGCGCGCATCACCCTCGACCGAGGCGACGCGCCCGTCGTGCGCGATCAGGCCGGAGAACATGAGGTCAGGTCGGCGGAGAGCAGCATGTCGTCGCCGACGCGTTCGATGCGGTCGAACCGCCATCCGTTCGCGCGGCTCAGGTCGGCACCGGCCAGCGCCGGCAACGCCGTCTCGGTGCGGAGAAACCTGGGGGCCAGGAGCCAGACCACGCGCTGGACGGCCCCGGCGGCGAGCAGCCGCCCCGCCAGCGTCGGGCCGCCCTCGCAGAGCACCGTCGTGACATCGCGCTCGCGCAGCGCGCGCAGCGCGGCGCCGAGGTCGAGCCGCACGTCGCTCGCGTCGCCGACGTAGACGACGTCGGCGCGGTCTTCGAGGGCTCGAAAGCGGTCGCGGGCGCCGCCCGGGGCCAGCACGATGGTGGTCCGGTACGCGCCGGGAGGCGCGTTGGGCGGCGGTGCCAGGACCCGGCTCTGCGGCGAGATCGCCTCGGTTTCGCAGACGACGATGCGCGCGTAGGGTTTGCGGCGCGTCGCGTGCGGGCGGACCGTCAGCAGCGGATCGTCGACCCGCACGGTCCCGGCGCCGACCATGACCGCGTCGTGGGCGATGCGCAGATCGCGCACGCGTTCGCGAGCCGCCTCACCCGTGAGCCACTGCTGCTTCCCCGGGCGCGATGCGACGTAGCCGTCGAGCGATGCCGCCATCTTCAGCGTCACGTACGGTGTCGGGTGCGCGATCGTCCAGCGAAACCGCTCGATCAGCGCGAGCGCGCGCGGATCGTCAGCGACCTCGACGTCGATCCCCGCCTCGCGCAGCCGCCGTACGCCGCCCTCGCCAGTGGTCGGGTTGGGGTCGAGCGCGCCGACGACGACGCGCACGACGCCGGCCTCGACGAGCGCTTCGGAGCACGGCGGTGTGCGGCCGTGATGGTTGCACGGCTCCAGCGAGACGTACGCGGTGGCGCCCCGCACCTCATGATCCTTCGCGCGTGCGTCGCGGAGTGCTTCGACCTCCGCGTGCGCGGCGCCGCGCTCGTGATGCCGGCCTTCTCCGAGCGTCACGCCGTCGCGCACGAGGACGCACCCGACGGGTGGATTCGGCGCCGCGTCGGCGATCGACCGCGCGGCGAGCTCGGCCGCGCGCGCGAGGTACGTTGCGTCGAAGTCTACGGCGTGACCTCGACGCCTTTCCAGAACGCGACGTAGCCTTCGATGTTCTTCGCCGCGTCTTTCGCCTGCGGGTAGTACCAGGCCGCGTCGGGATTTCGCTGCCCGTTCACTTCGACCGTGTAGTAGCTCGCCGTCCCCTTCCACGGACACACGGTGTGCGTCTCGGAGGGCGTGAAGAACTCGCGCTTGATCGCCTCCGGCGGGAAATACTGGTTGCCCTCGACGACCTCGGTCCGGTCGCTCTCGGCGAGCACCGTGTTCTTCCATACTGCTCTCATCGCGTCGTCATCGACCCGCGGGGACGCCGGTTGGTTCCGCCTCGCTCGTCGCGTTGGTGAGCGAGGCGTAGAACTGCCCCGGACCCGCGCGGGCGAGCGCGATGACGAGCATGCGCGTGTGGCCGCCGCCGGAGCGCACCAGGCTGGCCAGCGCCGCGTCGTCGGTCGCGGTGCTGGAACGCAGCGCCCAGCCGGCCGCGACCGCCTGCGTGACCCAGCTCTCGAGCACCGTGCGCGCGCGCAGCGCGGTGAAGACGTCGGCTGTCTGCAGCACCGCGTCGGGCGCCAACGAGCTGAACCGCGTCACAACGGCGATCGCGGGTGCCGGCGCGATCGCCGGAAGAGCGGCGAGCGGATCGGGGCCGCTCGCGGGATCGCATGGAGCGCCGGCCGCGGGCAATGCTTCGGGGACGCGCAGGCTCTCCTCGAGCACCGCATCGGTCACCGCGCCGTTTCGGCGCGCCCGCACGAGGATGCGCGGATCGGATGCCGTTCCGCACAGGTTCGCGGTGACCGGGCTCGCGGTCGTGAAGCCGCCGACCGGCGAACCGAAGGGCCGCGGCCTTCGCACGTAGCCGCGGCGGCTGAGCGCCAGCGCTATGGCGTCGACGACCTCCTGCGGCGCCGACGTGGTGCTGAAGAACACGCGAAAGCGCGTGAGCCGCGGGGCTCCCGGAGGCCCGCCCGGCCGCGGTCGCTCGACCGCGGTTCCGAGGACGCGCGCGTCGGCCGGCGGGACAAACGCGAGCGGAAGCGGCGGGATGGTGCCGGGGAACAGCTCGATGTCGCTCGGGCCCGCGGCGCTCTCGCGCGCCAGCCGCTCGGCGAGAAGGCGCAACGCGCCCGGCTCGGCGCCCGCGGGCGCAGCCTGCGCCGCGGCGGGCTCCGGCGCGGCGGCGATGCACCACAGCAGTGCCGGTGCGGCGAGGAGGCCGATCAGGGGCCGTTGACGAGCGGTCATGCCATTCGTTTCCCCGCTTCGTCAGCGCTCGGTGCGCGCGACGACCACGATCCCCGAAACGTGCCCGCCGCACGCTTGCACCGCGTGCACCGCGTCGCGGGCGGTCGCCCCGGTCGTGCAGACGTCGTCGACCAGCGTGACCACCGGCGGAACCGGGACGCCGTCGCGCATGCGAAAGCGGCCGGCGGCAGCGAGACGCGCCCGGCGGCCGAGGCCGGCCTGTGCGTTGCCGCGTTTCGCGAGGAGCTCGGCGCAGCGCTTGGCGCGCAGCGCGGCCAGCTTGCGCGCAAGCTCGGCGCCTTGGTCGAACCCGCGATCGAGCACGCGGCCGCGTGACGTCGGGATTCCGACGAGCACGCCCTCCAGCGGCGCGCGCGCGGCGAGCAGTCCGGCGAACGCGTCGAGCGGATCGCGGCGTCCGTTCTTCATCGCGACGACGGCTCGCCGGAGCGCGCCGTCGTAGCGCCCGAGCGCGAACGCGGGGATGCCCTCGATCTCGAACGCGATCGTGTCCCGTTCGCCGGGCGCGCACGTCGCGCACAACGCCGGCCCGGGCGCGTCGCACGCGACACACGCCGGGGGGAACAGCCACGTCCGCACCAGATCCTGCACGCCGGCCCATCACGCGCCGGCGGCGCCCGGCTAGGGTCTAGGTGGGAGCGGGTTCGTTGGCGACGATCGCTCCGTCGAGGACCGCGCCCTCGTCGACGACGTACCGTTCGCCGACGATCGCATCGCGAACGACCGCGTTGGCGCCGATCGACGAGCCGTTCCAGACGATCGAGCGCTCGAGCGTCGCACCCGCGCCCACGCGCACGTCGTCGCCGACGACGCTGGGGCCGATGACGCGCGCGCCCGAGCCGATCTCGGCGCGCTCACCGACCCGAACCGGATCGTCGATGCGCGCGTCGCTCGCGACCGACGCGCTCGCCGGTACCCCGGTCGCGCGCGCGCCTTCGACACGAACGCGCCCGCGCAGCACGTCTTCGCTGGCACGGCGGTACTCATCGGGCGTCCCGATGTCGCGCCAGTACGCGCCTTCGAGCTCCATCGCGTAGAACGGCAAACCGTCGCGGAGCAGCTCGGGAAACACTTGCTTTCCGAAGTCGTAGAACGTGTTCGCGGGGATTCGCTCGAAGATCGCCGGTTCGAAGACATAGATGCCGGTATTCGCGAGCTTCGACTTCTCGGTGCCCTTCGCTGGCTTCTCCTGAAAGCCGGTGATGCGCCCCTCGCCGTCCAGGATCACGACGCCGTACTGGTCGACCTCGTCGGCTTCGACCAGGCCGATCGTCGCCAGCGCACCGCGCTGCTTGTGGAAGCGCACGAGCGACGCGAGATCGGCGTTGGTGAGATCGTCGCAGCCGACCACGACGAACGCCGAGTCGAACCATCCTTCCATCTGTTTCAGCGCACCGGCGCTCCCGGTGAGCTCGCGCTCGCGCAGGTAGTGCAGCGTCACGCCGTACCGGCTGCCGTCGCCGAAGGTCCGCTCCACCAGATCGGCGAGGTAGAAGACGTTGATCGCGACCTCGTCGTAGCCGAACGAGGCGAGCCAGCGCATCACGTGGCCGCTGATCGGTTCGCCCGCGACGGGGACGATCGGTTTCGGAACCTGTTTGGTGAGGGGGTAGAGGCGCGTGCTCATACCGCCCGCGAGAATCATGGCGCGCATCAGTGCTGTGTGTTCCCCGCTTTTCGGGCGCTCAAGGCTTCGGCGAGCGCGGCTGCGGCGAATCGGGGGAGGGCGAGCTGCCGGCGCCAGCGGCGCGGCTCCTTGGCCAGGCGGTACGCCCACTCCAGCCCCGCCCGCTGCACGAGCGACGGTGCGCGCACGACGTTCCCCGCGTACACGTCCAGCGAGCCGCCGATTCCGATCCCGACGCCGCAGCCCGACGCCGGCAGATGGCGGGCCAGCCACTTCTCCTGCTTCGGCGAACCCAGCCCGGCGAGGAGCACGTTGGCGCCGCTCGCACGAATCGCGGCGACGACGGCGTCGCTCTCGTCGTCACGGAAGTAGCCGTCGCGCGCGCCGACGATCGAGACGCCGGGGTAGCGCCTCCGCAGCGCCTCCGCGGCGCGTGACGCCGTATCGCCCGAGCCGCCCACGAGGTACAGCCGGATGTCACCGCGCAACGCCGAGCGCGCGGCGAGCGCGTCGACGAGCTCGACGCCGGTGACGCGCTCGTGCAGCGGGCCGCCGCGCACCCGCGATGCGAGCAGCAGCCCGACCGTATCGCAGGTGACGATCGCAGCACCGTTGACGACGGCGCGGAACTGCTCGTCGCGTTGCGCCGCCATCACCATCTCGACGCCGAGCGTGACGACCAGCGCGGCGCCGCCCGCGCTCGCGAGCGCGGCGATCCGCTCGACCGCCTCGTCGCCGCCGACCGGGTCGACGCGGCAGCCGAGAACGCTGAACGGCACTACGGCCGGTACGGTGCGATCAGCGGCTCGAGCGCTGCCTGCAGCTCCGCGGGCATCGCACCGAGCGGCGAGCGGCACGGACCCACCTCGAAGCCGTACGTCCCCATCGCCCACTTCACCGGGATCGGATTGGTCGTCGTGAACAGCGCGGCGATCAACGGCGCCAGATCGCGGTGGATGCGCGCCGCCGTGTCGACGTCGCCGGCGTCGAACGCGTCGGCCATCGCGCGCAACTCCCGCGAGGCGAGGTGTCCGGCGACCGAGATGACGCCGTACCCGCCGATCGAGAGCGACGGAAGGAAGATGAAGTCGTCGCCGGCCCAGAACGTGACGTCCTCGCGGGTGCGGTCGCGCAGAATCGCGGTGAACTGGTTCACATCGCCGGTCGACTCCTTGATCCCCGCGACGTTGGCGTGGCGCCGGCTCAGCTCCGCGTATGTCGCGGGCAACATGTTCGCCGCGGTGCGCCCCGGGATGTTGTAGATGATCGCGGGGAGCGGCGTCGCGTCGAGAATCGCCCCGAAGTGCGTCAGCATCCCGTCCTGCGTCGGCTTGACGTACGCCGGGACGGTCAGGAGGACGGCGTCGACGCCGCACTGCTCCGCGGCCTTCGTCAGCTCGATCGAGTGGCGGGTGTTGTTTCCGCCGGTTCCGGCGACGACCGTGCCGTTCGATCCGAGGCCGCGCTTGATCTCGCGGAAGAGCGCGAGTTTCTCATCCGTCTCAAGCGCGTTGCCCTCACCGGTCGAGCCGGCCACCACGACGCCGTCGTTCCCGCGCTCGACCAGAAACTGCGCGATCCGCACCGCCTCGCCGACGTTCACCGGACCGCTCGCGTCGAACGGCGTGATCATCGCGGTGAGGATGCGCCCCAGGTTCTTCATCGCGCGACCGCTCCGCGGCCGAGCCGGAACGCGTCGTGCAGCGCCTGCTCGGCCGCATGCGCCTGGTCGGCGGGGACGAGGATCGAGATCGTGATGTTCGAGTCGGTCGAGTGGATGATGTCGACGCCGGCCTCGGTGACCGCTTTCACCACGCGGTACATGACGCCGGACGTGCCGCGCATCCCTGCGCCGACCACCGAGATCTTCGAGCAGTGCGGCCGCATCCGCAGCGCCAGGTTGAGGTCGGCGAGCGCGGGACGGACGGCGTCGGCGTGCTCGTCGTCCACGATGAAGAACACGCCGGCGTCGTTGACGTTGACCATGTCGATCGAGATCCCGCGCTCGGCGACGCGCGCCAGCACGTCACGGTCGACGTCGGAGCGGTCGGCGTCCTCGGTGAGCCCCTGGATGATGCGGCAGAACGTGACGTCGCGGATCACGGTCAACCCCGTCACGGGACGGTCGGCCTCGATCGGAGCGTCGTCGTCGACGGTGGTGCCGACACCGCTGCGCAGCCCCTTTACCATGTACG
>DASWSC010000041.1:0-6503 GCA_036402855.1 Candidatus Elarobacter sp.
AATCGCTTCGCCCCGTCCGTCGACAGGCTGCTAGCGCCCGCGGCCTTTCTTCGCGCCGCCCTTCTTCGCGGTACCGGCCTTCTTCGCGCCGCCGGCTTTCTTCGCGCCGGCAGCGGATTTCCGCGCGGCGCCGGCCTTCGACGCTCCGGCTTTCGAGGCTCCGGCCTTGGAGGCTCCCGCCTTGGAGGCTCCGCCCTTCTTCGCGGCGCCCGCCTTCTTCGCGCCGCCGGCTTTCTTGGCGCCGCCGCGGCCGCCTTTCGCGGTCCCGACCGCCTCCTTGAGGCTGCGGCCCGCGATGAACTTCAGCACCCGCTTCGCGGGGACGTTCACCGGCTCGCCGGTCTGCGGATTGCGCGCGATGCGCGCGGCGCGGTCGCGGATCTTGAACTGGCCGAACGGGGTCAGCTGCACCTTGTCGCCCGACTTCAGTACCTCGGTGATCCGGTCGAGCATCGCCTCGACGATCTCGACGACCTGGCGGCGCGGAAGCTCGAAGTCATCGGCGAGCTCTCTCGCCAGCTCGTTTTTGGTCATGGGGTCCTTTCGTTCGCGGTTCGACCCGTTGCCCCGGGCCGTGTTGCCCCGCACTATACGCCGGAAAACCCCCGTTTCCGGCCTTTTTCGCGAGAAAACGGGAAATTTTCAGCCCAGCCGGAGAGGCGTTGCGGGACGTTGCGGCGACGTGCGCGCAGGCAGCACCAGGACGAACGTCGTCCCGCCGCGCTGCCCGTTCTCGAGCGCCACGCTGCCGCCGCAGCGCGAGATCGCGCGCTGCACGATCGCGAGCCCCAGCCCCGAACCGTCGACCTGCGCCGCGCCGGCGCCGCGGAAGAACCGCTCGAACAGATGCGCGCGCTCGGCTTCCGGGATACCGGGGCCGCCGTCGCGCACGCGCACGACGACGCGCTCCGCGCCGCGGCGCACTTCGACCGTGACGCGCGTGCGCCCGCCGTACTTGAGCGCGTTGTCGACGAGGTTCTTGATCGCCTCGTGCAGATCGCCGCGGTCGGCGAGGACGTAGGTCCTGTGCAGCTCGGCGATCACCTCGACGTCGCCGCGGCGCGCGGCGACGACGTCGCGCACCGCGCCGGCCGCGATCTCCGCCACGTCGAGCAGCTCGGGCGAGCTCACGAAGTCGGGGCTCTCGAGCCGCGCCAGCACCATCAGGCGCTCGACGAGCGCGCGCATCCGGTCGGTTTGCGCGCGCAGCGTTCCGAACGCACGCTCGCGAATCGCGGGATCGTCGACGCCGCCCTTCTGCAGCACGTCCAAGTAGCCGCTCACGACGGTCAGCGGCGTGCGCAGCTCGTGTCCCGCGTCGGCGACGAAGCGCCGCATCTGCGCATCGACGCGCGCACGCTCCTCAAACGCCGCCGCGACCTGCGCGGTCGCGCCGTTGTACGCCTTCGTCAGCTCGCCGATCTCGCTGCGGTCGCTGGTCGCGACCGGACGCTGCGTGAAGTCCCCGCCCGCGAAACGGCGCAGCTCGCTGGTGACCGTGATCAGCGGCGCGAGCGCCTGGGCGGTGATCCAGCGCGCGACCAGCCACGCGAGCAGAACCGCCAGCACGATGGAGACGCCGAGCGACTCGAGATAGAGCGCCACGCTGCCGCGGAGCTTCGCCATGTCGGGTGCGATCAGCACGTCGCTCCCGTCACGCAGGATCACCGCCTGCGGCCGGAGCCCGAGCAGGCTCCGCAGCGTGAACTGCTCGGACGGATCGCGCAGCAGCGGCGCACGGCGCGGAACGCCCGGCGGCGGGTACATCACGATGACGCCCGGACGCGTCGCCGTCGCGCGGATCAGCTTCTGCACCGAGGCGGTGTCGTCGTACGGGTCGGTCGCGATCACCTCCCGCGCCGCTTCGACGGAGTGCTCGACGGCGTCGAGCGTCGACTGCGCGAGGAACGCGAAGGCGAAGCGCGTGAGCACCACCGCGAGCAGAATGAGGATCAGCGCGACGACCAGCGCGTACGACACGGTGAGCCGCGCGCGCAGCGAGATCATCGGGACTCGCGCAGCACGTACCCGACGCCGCGAACGGTGTGGATCAGACGCGACTCCGTACCCGAGTCGAGTTTCGCGCGGAGGTAGGAGATGTACGTCTCGACGGTCGCGCTCGATACTTCGCGGTCGACGCCCCACACGAGGTCGAGCAGCTCTTCACGGGTGAAGACGCGTTTCGGCCGGCGCGCGAGCGTCGCGAGCAGATCGAACTCGCGCGTCGAGAGCTCGATCCAGCGCTCGCCCCGGCGCGCCGCCCGCGCTTCGACGTCGACCTCGAGATCGGCGACGCGCAGGTGGTTCACGTGGCGCAGCATCGGCCGCCGCAGCGCCGTCTGGATCCGCGCGATCAGCTCGTCGAGGTCGAACGGCTTGGGGAGATAGTCGTCGGCGCCCGCCTTGAGCCCGTCGATGCGGTCGCGTACGTCGCCGCGCGCGGTCAGCATGATGATCGGCACCTCGGTGAGGCGGCGCAGCAGCGGGATCAGGGAGAGGCCGTCGATCTTCGGCATCATGATGTCCAGGACGACGCAGTCGGGATTCCAGTCGCGGATGACCGTCAGCCCGTCGGGCCCGTCGACCGCCGTGCGCACGTCGAAGCCGGCTTGGCCCGGACCGATCTCGAGCATCTCGCGGATGCTCTTCTCGTCGTCGATGACGACGACGCGCTGCGCCGTCCCGCTCTCCATGGCGACATCTTCCCGGCTCGGCCTGGGAAGAGTCTCCGAAAAGCTCCCAGGCGCTGCCCGGTCGCCTAGGCTTTGTTCGTCACCACGTCGATCATCGCGTCGACGATGTCGGGATCGAACTGATCGCCGCGCCCCTCGACGAGCCGTTCGAGCGCCGCCGACGGCGCGAGCGGCGGGCGGTACGGGCGCCGTCCGATCATCGCGTTGAACGAGTCGGCGACCGCGACGATGCGCGCGACGTGCGGAATCGCCTCGTACTTCAAACCGTCGGGGTAGCCGCGCCCGTCGAACCGCTCGTGGTGGTTGCGCACCGCCGGCACCAAGTTCGCGATGAGCGGCACGTCCTGCACGATCAGCGCGCCCGCTTCGGCGTGACGGCGCATGATCGTCATCTCCTCGTCGCTCAGGCGGCGGGGCGCGCCGAGGATCTCGGCCGGCGTGGTCACCTTCCCGATGTCGTGGATCAGGCCCGCGCGCGTCAGGTGGACGATCTCTTCCTTCGAGGCGCCGAGGCGCTTGGCGAGCCGCGCACACCAGGATGCGACGGCGCGCGAGTGCTCGGCGGTGAGCGTGTCGCTCTGATCGAGCCGCGTCAGCAAGCCGTCGAGGACGACGTCGATCTCGTCGACCGCTTCGCGGCCGGGTGCGGGGCGCGCGACCGCACGCGGCCGTGCGATGACCGCCTCGACGCCGCCGCGCGCCTGCTCGAACGCGTGGCGCGTGCGCGCGTCGGCCGACAGCGCGAGCGTCGCGGCGACGCCGTCGAGCGCGGCGGCGAAGATCTCGTGCGTCGAGAGGATTCCGGCGTACCGCGCGCACGCGGCGTCCACCCACGCGGCGACGATCTCCCAGTCGCCTTCGGCCGCCGACGCCGCGCAGCGCTCCACGAAGCGCGTCGCGATCACTTTCGCCGCGACGGTGCGTTCCGCCGGGCGGATCCGGTCGAGCGCGCCGCTCACGATCCCCGGCGCGCGCGCGTTCACCGCGAGCGCGAGCCGCGTCTTGTGCGCGCGGCGGGCCGACGGCAGGGCGCTCATCCCGCCACCTCGGCGGCGCGTCCCGTGAGCGTCAGGAGCTTGCCGCGCGGGCGCGACGCGCGGCGCACGTCGACGGTCGACATCGGCAGCCGCCCGATGAACCGTGCGACACCGCCGAGCTCGCGGCGCTGCAGCTCTTCGAGCATGTCGCCGAGCCACAGCACCGCTTCGTCGCCGCGCGAGCGGCATTCGTGGAACGCGGCGACCGTCTCGACCAGCGAGCGGATGCGCCCGTGGGCGTTCGCCGCGGCGACGCGCGCCTGCGCGATCGAGGCGAACGCGGCGTCGTCGTCGTCGAGCAACGTCTCGGCGAGCGCGAGATACGCAACGGTGCGGACGGCGAGCGGCTGTTCTTCGGCGAGCTTGCGCAGCGTCTCGCGCGAGCGCGTGATCGCGTCGCGCGCGGCCTCGTCCTTCCCGGCCGCCGCGCCGTACACGGCGATCTCGGCCCACCGGTACGCGATGCGGTCGTCGTCGAAGAGATTCACGACGCCGGGCGCGAGCAGATCGTAGGCGTGCTCGAACCGCCCGTCCCAGGCGGCGCGCAGCGCCTGCGCCGGGAGCAGCCCTTCGCTGACCATCGGCGTGAGCAGCACCTGCATCTCGCCGAGCTGGCGGTTCAGCCGCTCGAGCGCGTTGACGTCGCCGGCGTCGACCTCGATCGCGTACGCGTTCAGGATCGCGTACAGGCGCAGCCCCGCGTTGCCGGATTTGCGTCCCGCCTCTTCCAGGCGGCGGAGCGCCTCCCGCGCGGCCGGGACGTCGTCCTCGTGCAGCATCGCGACGTTGAAGAGGACGCTCAGCGCGCGCGCCGCCAGATCGAACAGGAACGTCTCGTCGGCTCGCGCGAGCGCACGTTCCGCGAGGCTCTTCGCCGCCGTCCAGTCGCCTTCGTTCAGCGCGACGTACGACGCTTGGTGCAGGACGCGCGCGCGCAGCGCGTCGTCGTCGACGCCGGGAAGACGGACCAGCGCCCGGCGCGCGGCGTCGCGCGCGCTCTCGATGCGGTGCGCTTCCACGTACGCGGTGCCGAGCAGCGCCCACAGCGCGGCGTCGGCATCGGCGCTGGTCCGCGTCTCCTCGCGCGCCGCTTCCGCTTCGAGCAGGTCGATGACGTCGTGGCGCCCGCGGCGCACGAGGTCCATCCCGTAGCGAATGACGATCTCGCGCCGCTCGTGATCGCGCGCCGCCCCGATCGCCATCTGAAACCACGCCTCCGAGACGTCGAAGCTCTCGTCGAGCGAGGCCAGCGCGGCCTTCAGTGCGAGCGCCACCGGGTGCTGGTTGAGCGTGCGGTCGTCGAGCGCGGCCAGCGCCTGCGTGACGACGCCGACCTCGCCCTGATCGAGCGCCTTGAAGCCGCGCCGGTCGAGTCCCGCAGCGACGTTCTCTTCGTCGCCGGCATGGATCCGCAGCGCGATCGCCTCCCGCCACCGTCCGACGCGCTCGAGCGCGCCGGCCGCGCGGTCGAAGACGCTCGACCGGTACACCGGCGGCAGGCCCTCGAGGCGTTTGGCGATGCGTTCGCGGCAGGGCTCGTAGAACGCGTGTGTCGCGTCGTCGAGCGGGTGGACCAGCTCGCACTCGCCGAGCTCGGCGGCGAAGCCGCCGTCGCACTCGAGCGCGGCCAGGATGCGCTCGTCGAAGCGCCCGATGACGGCGGTCTCGAAGATGCGGTCGCGCTCGTCGGAGGAGCAGCGGCTGAACGCGGCGTCGATCAGCCCTTCGTAGACGTTGTCGCGCGTCAGCGGCGCGTCGATGCGCCGGGTGGAGAGCGCGACGCTCAGTCCGAGCGGCCAGCCGCCGGTGCGTTCGAAGAGTGCCGCGGCCTCGTCCTCGCCGATCGGGACGCGCGCCCGCTCGAACGCGGCGCGGATCTCGGCCGGCTGAACGCGCATCTCGTCCGACTCGATCGGAAGATCGCAGCGCCCCGAGGCGAGCCAGCGCGGCACCGGGAGCAGCGGCGCTTCGCGCGCCGCGACGATCCAGCGGATCTGCGGTACCGTCGCCTCGATCAGCGCGCAGAGGAACGACGCGCAGCGCGGCTCGTTGACGACGTGGTGCATCTCGTCGAGGACGACGGTCGCCGTCGCGCCGTCGAGATGCTCGCGAGCCCAGCCGAGTGCGGCGGCCTCGCCGTCCGTCTGCTCGAGCTTCGCGGCGGCGGGGCCGACGGAACGCGTCATCGCCGGGCTGATCGTGCCGAACGCGGCCGCGAGACCGCGCAGAAGCTCGCCGGGCGCGGCGTGCTCGGGACCCGCCGAGAACCGCAGGTACGCCGTCCTGCGCAGCGCCGCGTAGTCGCGGATCAGGGTGCTCTTCCCCAGGCCTTCTTCCGCGATGACCAGCGCGATCGGCGACTGCAGCGCGGCATCGAGCCGCGCATAGAGCCGCTCGCGCGGGAACGTTCGGGAGTTGGCTGCGGCGACGGTGCGCCGGGGGTTGAGAGGGTTCACATTCGACCTCGGACGCGAGGCGGGTCCCGACCGCGATGGGCGGGACCCGCGCCGCGGGTGGGTTCAGGTCAGAATCCGGTCAGGCCGTTGGGGCTGCCGTTGGTGCCGCCCGCCGGTCCGCTCACCACGTTGAGCTTCGCGAGGTTCGCGTAGAGGTTCGGCGCGCCGACCGTCGCCGCGCCGTAGTCGTTCGCCGCGCCGTACAGACCCGCCACGAACGGCGCTCCGACGCTGGTGCCGCCGAGCACCAGCCAGCCGCCTTCGGCCGAGCTGTACACCGCGACGCCCGGGTTGTAGTCGGCGATCACCGACACGTC
>DASWSC010000042.1:0-6564 GCA_036402855.1 Candidatus Elarobacter sp.
GGTTTCGCGCCACCGGCTCTCGACCGTCTCGACGACGTTCTTCATCAGCAACCACTCGTCGGTGTCCGGCGGGAGGCCCGCGCGGTGCGCCTGGTACATCGCGTCGGCGACCTCGCCGTAGACGTCGAGCTGGAGTTGCTGCGCCGCGGCGTTCCCGATTCGCACCGGACGCGAGCCGGCGTATCCCTTCAGCCAGGGCGCCTCGAACTCGGGAAGGCGCCGCTCGCCGCGCAGCCCGTACAGGATCTGGAGCTGCTTGGGGTTGCCGGCGACGGCGCGCAGCAGCCACGCGCGCCACGCGAACGCTTCCTCCTCGAACCCGGCGTTGAGCAGCGCGACCAGGACGAACGTCGCGTCGCGCAGCCAGCAGTACCGGTAATCCCAATTGCGCACGCCGCCGATCTCTTCCGGGAGCGAGGTGGTCGGCGCGGCGAGGACGGCGCCGGTCTTCACGTCGGTGAGCGCCTTGAGCGTCAGGAGCGAACGCACCACCATCTCGCGCCAAGGGCCGTCGTACCCGCACGTGCGCGCCCATTCGCGCCAGAACACGTCGGTGTGGCGGAGCGCCGACGCGACGTCCGAGGGTCCGGGCTGCTGCTCGTACGACGGGTAGTAGGCCAGCTCGAGTCCGATCCGATCGCCGGGGCCGGCTTCGAAGTCGGCGAGCGTCGTATTGCCTTCGACGGTGAGCGGGACGTCGGCGTACAGCGCGATCGCGTCCGGTCCGCCGCAGGCGAAGAACGTCCCCGACGCGCGATGCACCCACGGCACGATCTGCCCGTAGTCGAAGCGGATGCAGATCTGCGAGCGCATGCGGACGCGGCCGCGCTCGCCGACCACCATGCGCACCAAGCGCGGAACGTCGCTGCCCGGCAACATTCCGTCGACGACGCGCACGCGTGCGCCGCCGTCGACTTCCCACACCGTCTCGAGGACCAAGCTGTCCTGACGATACCGCCGCTCGACGACGCGTCCGCCGTCGGGCGCGAGGCTCCACGCGCCGTTGTCGTCATCACCGACGAGCTTCGCGAAGCAAGCGCCGGAGTCGAAGCGCGGAAGACACAACCATTCGACCGTTCCGTCGCGAGAGACGAGCGCCGCCGTGCGGTTGTCGCCGATGAGTGCGTAATCTTCGATCGGCCGCGACATCTCTCGCATCGTTCCCGGAAACGTCGTAACCGAGCGGGCGACCACCGCGCGGTTTAACGCCGCGGGAGTCCAAGCTTTACCGCGGGTTCGCGTTCGCGCCTCGTTCGCGTAAACGGCGCGCCGTTAACCAGAGAAGTGCCTCACGGAATTGAGGCAGCTTCCCTGCTCGGCGACCGACCGAGCGCCCTAAGGAGAACCATGGTCACCCGTCTCGCCCGCATCGCCGCCACCGCCTCGATCGCGACCCTTCTTGCATCAGCCCCGGCGTTCGCCGCGACGAGCACTGCCTCGATCACCGTCGCGGTGACGGCCGCGACGCAGGCGACGATCGGCGTCAGCTACAGCTCCGGTTCGAACATCCAGTGCGCCGTCGGCGCGACGGTCAGCGGCGTCGTTGCTTGCACGAACACGGCGACGATTGCGGGCGCGTTCCGTAGCACGAAGACGAACACGGGCGGCGCCGCCGTCTCGGTTACCGGCGCCGCGATCACCGGCTCCGGCGGTTCGTCGGTTGCGCCTTCCGCGCTGACGATGACGTGCACCGGGGGAACGACCGGCTCGCCGACGTACGCGGGGACGCCCGGAACGCTCGCCACGAACGCGACACTCTCGACCTCCGCGGTCAACTGTCAGACCTGGTCCGGAACGATCGTCTCCGCCTACAGCCTCGTCGCGGCCTTGTCGATCGACGCAGGGCTCGTCCCGGCCGACACGTACACGAACGGCGCCTTCACGGCGACGGCGACCGCGAACTGACGTATGCGCGCCTTTCTCGCACCGCTTGCACTGATCGCCGCGTCGCTCGCAGCCCTCTGCGATCCGGCGATCGCGGCCCCGCCGGGCCTGCAGATCTCGGTCGAACCGCTGGTCGTGCAGTTCGCGGTGACGCCGGGCGGTCAAGCGAGTACGCGCGTGACCGTGAAGAACGTCGGCACGGATGCGGCCGTCGTCGTCGCCGCGCCGATCGACTGGCACGCCGCCGTCGACGGAACCGTCATCACCGAGCGGCCCGGGGCGCAAGGCGCGTCGTCGCTCGGACCCTACCTGCGCCTCTCCGGCGGCGACTATGCGCTCGCACCGGGCGAGAGCCGTCAGATGGTGCTGTCGCTCTCCCTTCCCTCGAGTTTCCCCGCGGCGCCGCGCGACTACTGGGCCGGCTACTTCATTCGCGCCGTGCGCGCCGGCTCGCCCTCCGCGACGGCGTTCGGCGTCGGCGCCAACATCATCACCTATGAAACCGTGGGGCAGCCGCGCCGCCATATCGAGCTCACGTCGCTGCGCGTGACCGATGCGGGCGCGGGGTCGGTTCGCGTCGCCGCGCGGATGCTGAACGACGGCGCGACGTTCGCCCGCCCGCAAGTTCGCATGGACCTCGCGCGCGGCGGACGGATCATCGAGTCGATCGACGACGGAACGCCCGCGATCCTCGCGGGGCAGCCGCGGAGCTACAACCGCACGCTCTCCGGCCTGGCGCGCGGAAGCTACGCGCTCGCCGTGACCGTCGACTACGGCGGAACGACGCTCCTTCGCGGAACCACCGAGTTCACGGTCCACTGATGCGGCGCCGCGTCGCCCGGACCGTCGGCGCGGCGCTGGTGCTGCTGCTCGGCGTTGAACGCCCGGCGGGAGCAGGGACCATCTCGTCGTTCACGCAGACGAGCTCCGGCAGCATCGCGTTCACGGTCGGCGACGTCACCAACACGTCGCTCGCCGGAAGCCAGAGCTACGGCTACGCACTCCAGATCGCGACCGGCGCCAATCGCGGGGCGATCGTCATTTCGGCACCCACGATCAACGGGACGTTGGGCAACAGCATCCCGCTCAGCGCATTTTCGGCCAAGTGCACGGCGACATCGGACCCGAGCGGGATGTTCACCTCGCTCGGCAAGGTGCAGCTCGGTTCGAGCGCGGTCACCTGCGCGAACCTCACGGCGTACGGGAGCGGGACGGTCAAGTTCGACGTGACGCTGTACCTCAACGCAGCCGCCTCGTCGGTCTGGGCGTTCGCCGCCGACACCTATTCGAGCGGTACGGTGAGCGTCGGCATCCAGGCTCCCTGAGATGCGCGGGCGAGGAGCCGTCATGGCGCTGCTCCTCGCGGGCGGCGCGGTGGTCGATCCGGGAGTACTCGGCGGCGCCGCGTCGGCAGCCGGAATCGCTGCCGCCGAGGTTCCCGTCACCCTCGACGGGACCGCCCTCGGACGCGTCGCGCTTTCGCGCGGCTCGCGCGACTCGCTCGTCGACGTCGAGACGCTCGCGGCGGCCGCCGGCTGGGAGGTCGCACGCCTTCAGGGCGGGATTCGGCTGCGCGGCGAGGACCGTACCGTCGTGCTGCGCATCGGCTCGCGGCTACTGCATCAAACCGACCGCGGCGACGCGTACCTCTCCGAGAGCCCGGTCGAGCGGAACGGCCGCCTCTACGCGGCGGTACGCGACGCGGCGCGACTGTTCGGCGCGTCGGTCGAACGCGACGGTGCGACGCTCGCGCTGCGGCGGCCGCCGAGCCTGAGCGGCGCTGCCGAGATCGTCGAGATCGCGGCGCCGGAGACGCCGCGTCCGCGCCGCGCTGCGCGCCCCCTCGGGCGCGCCTCGGCGACGGCGACCGCGACGCACGCGAACGCGGGGCGGATCGTGCTCTCCCTCGACCGGACGCGCTCGGCGAGCGTCGTCTCGTTTTCCGGCCAGACGCGCGGCGACTACCTTCGCACGTCCGTCGACGCGACCGGGATCGACGGGCTGGGCCTGCCGTCCGGGACGGTCACGGTCGGAACGAAGGACCGGAACGCGTCGTTCGGCGCATTGGGCGACCCGCTCGGCGGGCTCGTCCTGCGGGGCGCGTCCCAGAGCGGCGTCGAGCTCTACCGGGGCGATGCGCACCACACGTACTTCGCGGGGCGGCGCATCGCCGACGGGCGCTCGGAGATCGGGATCGCGAACGGCTTGCCCGACGGCGGCGGCGCCGACGTGGTCGCCGCGCTCTTTCGCGACGGCGCGTATGACGGCACGATCGCGCGCCGTCTGCGCGTGACGCACAAAGCGTGGGGCGACTTCTCGCGCGAGCTCGACGTGAGCGACCGCGGTATCGGAATCGGATTCGCCGCGCGCACGCGCGGCCGCACGTTCCTCGAAACGAACCTCGCCTACGCCACACCGAACCTGCGGCTCGGGCCCGACGACGCGCCGATCAGCCTCGACGCGGGCCGCGTGCTCAGCGATGCCACGACGGCGGTCGGCGGTTTCGTCGCGGGCGCGGGGCAGCCGCTGCAGCCCTTCATCGGCGTCTCGACGCGCGGCCGCAACGTCGTGGCGTCGCTGTCGGCGACGGCGCGCAGCCTCACCGCCGCGCTGTCGTACGAGACCGACGGTACCTCGGCGCAGATCTACGCCGTTCCGGGCCTGCAGCGCGCGACCGGCGCGACGCTCGGCTTCCGGCTGCCGCATGCGAGCGTCGAGGGCAGCTTCACGAGTGCGGGCGGCACGCGCGATGCGTCGCTCGAGCTGCGCACGACGCGTCCGGGGATCGGCGTGATCGCCGGCGCGGGCCTGGCCGGCGGCGGTTCGCTCGGACCGATCGCCGGACTCTCCATCCCGCTCGGCAACGCGCTCGCGATCGACGCGACGACGCGGCCGGCCGGCGACGGCGCCGGACGGCTGCATCTCGCGCTCGCGTACTCGGTCGCGCCGCGGCGTCCGCGCGGCGTTCCGACGGTGCGCGCGCTCGTCCGCGTCGACGCCGCGCCCGCCGCGCAGCCGCTCCGCCTCTTCGTCGACGGCACCCCGGTCGCGCGCTTCGCCGGCGCGGCGACGTCGATCGACGTCACGCGCGGCCCGCACACGTTCGCGGTCGAGGCGATCGGCGGGGAAGCAGCCTCGCCCGACGTGACGACGACGGTGGAAGCGGCCGGCGATACCGTCGCGCTGGCGCTGTGGCCGATGCGCGCCGTCTCCGGCCGCGTGGTCCTCGAGCGCGGCGTCGTGGTACCGGCCGGCTTCACCCCCGCGGCGATCTCGGTCGTGATCCAGCCGGGAAACCTCAGCGCCGACGTCGCCGCCGATGGAACGTTCGTCTTCCCGAAGCAGCCGGTCGCGCCGGACGCGACGATCGCCGTCGATGCCGGGACCCTGCCGCGCACGCTGCGCGCCGCCGTCGCCGTACCGCTCGCCTCGCGCGACGAGGTCGTTCTGCTGCTGCGCGCGGGGATGCTGCTCGAAACGAAGGCCTTCCGCTCACCGTAGGCACGGCTCGGTCGCCCGGAGGAACGGCGACCGCGATGCGTAACGTCCCGCCAACTCCGTCACCCGCCCCGCCACGAGGTTGGTCCGATGCGTGTTTCCCGTTCCGTTCCGGCAGCGCTCGCGCTCGCGCTGCTCTGCTCGTCGTTCGCCGCACCGCCCGCGCGGGCGGCCGATACGGGCCCGGTCAAGATCGCGGTGATCACCGACATGTCGGGCGTCTATGCGGCGCTCGCCGGTCCGGGCGCCGTCGAGGCGACGAAGATGGCCGTCGAGGACTTCGGCGGGAAGGTCCTGGGGCGCCCGATCGAGGTCATCGGGATCGACCACCGCAACAACGGCCCCGACGCGGCGATCAAGGCGCGTGAAGCGTACGACTCGGGCGCCGATCTCGCGCTCGACATGACGAACTCCGCCGTCGCGCTCGCCGTCGCCGCGGTCGCGAAAGAGAAGAAGAAGCTGGCCATCGTGACCGGCGGCGCGTCGTCGGCGCTGACCGGGGCGAACTGCAACCGCTACACCTATCACTACGCGTACGACACGTACGCTTTGGCCGCTTCGACCGGCTCGAACATCGCCGCGCAGTCCAACGGGAAGACCTGGTACGCGCTCGTTCCGAACTATGCGTTCGGGCAGCAGATGCTGGCCGACTTCGGCGCGGCGATCGAGCGCAAGGGCGGGAAGATCGCGCAGTCCGACCTCTACCCGTTCGGGCCGACGACCGACTTCTCGTCGTACCTGCTGAAGGCGAAGAACTCGGGCGCGCAGGTGCTGGGGCTCTTCAACGCCGGCGCCGACACCGTCAACTCGATGAAGCAAGTGAAGCAGTTCGGCGTCGACAAGAACATGAAGATCGCGGTCGGGCTGCTGTTCCTGAGCGACGTCGATGCCCTTCCGGACGTCTTCGCCGGCTCGCGCATCACCACGTCGTGGTACTGGAACGAGGACGCCGCGGCGCGCAAGTGGGCCGACAAGTACGCGAAGCGGATGCACGGTCTGCGCCCGACCGACATCCAGGCGTCGGACTACTCGGCGACGACGCAATGGCTCAACGCCGTCAAGGCCGTCGGCACGACCGAGGCCGAGAAGGTCCAGGGCTACCTCGACAACCGCCAGTTCACCGACTTCTACGCGAAGGGCGGCGAGTGGCGCGGGCGCGACCACCGCGTGATCCACGAGATG
>DASWSC010000043.1:0-11833 GCA_036402855.1 Candidatus Elarobacter sp.
CGCCGGCGCCCGGCGCGCCGATGCGTGCGGAAGCGGGATGTCGTCGATCGCGAAGCTGCCTTCGATCGGCCGCACCGACGGCGGGAGCTCGATCCGCACCGGCACGTCGAGCGCATCGGCCCAGCCGTCGTTCGGCACGTCGACGCTGAGCGCAACGGATCGCCGGGCAACGGTCATCGACGCGCGCGGCGTTCCGATCGCGGGCTCGAGCGCGACGGCGTCGCGCGCGGGCAGCGCGACGGCGCCGCCGCTTCCGAGCGTGATCGCGCCGTCGTCCGCGCGCACCTCGCGAACCGGCTCGACGACCCGCACGTCGAAGACGAGCTCCGACCGCTCACCCGGGTCGAGCCGCTCGATCTCGAGCGCCGTCTCGCCGCCCTCCGCGGTGACGCAGCCGATCGGCGGCGGAACGGCGGCGCGCAGACCGAACGCGGGGCCGTCGCCCTCGTTCGCGACGACTGCACGAACGCGGTACATATCGCCGCCGAGCGCCTCGACGAACGTTCCGCTGGCCGGCCCGTCCACGACGGCCCGGCTCCGCACGAGCAGCGCGCAGGCGTTCGTCGGGAGCAGTCGATCGCCGGCGGACAGCACGGCCCGGACGGTGAGAACGGTACGATCGGCGACCGGTCCGAGCGCCCGCGCGCGCAGCGTCGCGACCGCGTGCTCGCCCGGAGCGACCCCCGCGATCTCGACTTCTGTCGCATCGAGCGCCTCCAACCCGTCGTCGAGAACGAAGCGCACCGCCGCCGCGGGGGTGGCCTGAAGGCCGACGTTGCGCGTCTTGAAGGTGACGAGCACCGTCTCGCCCGCGCGCGCCGTGCGCGGCTCGAGCGAGAGTGCGTGAAGAACCGGTTCGCCGGTGGAGCTCATGTCGTGGCCGGTGCCCCGCCTGCCGATAGATCATGGTAACGGCGCTCGGAGGAGCGCATCGGACTCCGTCATGGACGTCCTCTTTTTTCTTTTTCGCCACGCCTACGACCGAGTTGCCGAAGCACACCATCTCGACCGCATGCCGCCGAGCGACCGCGCTCGTGCTCTCGCTCGCATACGCCGCTCTCGTGAGCGCGACGATGCTGCGCGCGCTCCCGGCGAGCGCGGCGACCTGCTCGCTCGGCGCGGGAAAAGACGGCTCGCCGGGGACGCTCTCCGGGACGTACAACACGTACTACCAGCCGCCGGCCGGGACGCTGGCCGCCGGCTCGACGGCCGTTTCGCTCGGGACGCTCGACACGGGCGGCGGCGGCGCGAGCACCGCGGTCGCCGCGAACGATCTCTTGCTGATCATCCAGATGCAAGACGGGTCCTTCAGCTCCGGGAACACGTCGGGCTACGGCGGCAGCGGGGGCGGCAGCGGTTACACCGCGCTCGGGCAAGCCGGATTGTACGAGTACGTCGCGGTGCAGAGCGTCGCGGCCGGCAGCGCGACGATCGTGGGAACCGGAGCCGGCGGCGGTCTGATCAACACGTACGCCGAGAGCGCGGCGACCGCGAGCCACGGTCAGCAGACCTATCAGATCGTGCGCGTCCCGCAGTACGTCGCCGCGACCCTTTCGAGCACGTTCCGCGCGGCGTACTGGGACGGGAAGACCGGCGGCGTCGCCGCGCTCGACATCGCCTCGACGCTGAACCTCGGCGGCGCGAGCATCTATGCGACCGGGAACGGCTTTCGCGGCGGCGGCCTCACGCAGTCCGCAACGTCGCCGGCGTCGGTCCTGAACGACGATTGGGCCGCCTCGTCGACGATGAACGGCACGAACGCGCCGGCGTTCGGCTCGAAGGGCGAAGGCATCCTCGGCACGCCGAACTACCTCTTCGAGTACACGAACTTCACGACGCCGTCGACGCCGTCGACGCCGTCGCTCGTCCACGCGGGCGCCGACGGGTATCCGGGCGGCGACCAGGCGCGCGGCGCGCCGGGCAACGCGGGCGGCGGCGGCACCGACATGAACCCGAACGCGAACGACGAGAACACCGGCGGCGGCGGCGGCGCGAACGGCGGCGGCGGCGGAATCGGCGGGTATCCGTGGACGCCGCAAGGCTACGCGGGCGGAACCAACGCGCCGTTCTACTACCAGAGCTCGCCGGGTCAGCACACCGCGACGTCGACGATCTCCGCCGCGCCGGACGCGACGCACGATCCCGACCGCGGCGGCCGCGGCGGTGCCGCGCTCACCCCGTCGGTCTCGCGACTCTTCCTGGGCGGCGGAGGCGGCGCCGGCTCCAACAACAACGGCTCGAACAACAACGGATCGAACGCGTACGGCAGCTCGGGCGGCGTCGGCGGCGGGATGGTACTGATGCGCATCGCCGACACGAGCGGCGCCGCCGCGACGATCTACACGCGCGGCACCACCGGTCTCGCGCCCGACAACGACGGGGGCGGCGGCGGCGGCGCGGGCGGCACCGTCGAGATCACCTCGCCGAACACGTTCACCGGGATCACGGTCCATGCCGAAGGCGGCGCCGGGACGACGGCTGCGGCGACGGGCAGCGATACGACGTACGGCGTCCAGCACGGCCCGGGCGGCGGTGGCGGCGGCGGCGCGGTGCTGAGCAGCAGCCCGGTTTCCGCGACCGTCACCGGCGGCGCGAACGGCACGACGACCACCAACCTGACCGCGTATGGTGCCTCGTCCGGATCGAGCGGCGTGGTGCAGGCGGTCAGCGCCGCGCAGATCCCCGGCGTCGCATCCGGCGCGGAGTGCTACACCGGCGGTTCCGGCGGCTCGCTCTTCACGGGACCGGTCGGAGCGAACTCGACGACGGGCAGCTACGACGGCGTCGTGGCCGCGAACAACAACAACGACTTCACGGCGAAGGGGTTCTTTCCGGCGGGCGCGTCGATCGTCAACACCGGCACGACGCCCGGCGCGTGGATCGGCAACACGATCGCGCAGGGGCCGACGACGGTCAACGTGGAGAACGAGTTCAGCTACAACAACCTGAGCGGCGGGGCGAAGACGCTGACGCTCACCGCGACGGCGCCGACCGCGCCCGCCGGGTGGACCGTGCAGATCTGCCGCAACGCCGCCGGCACACCGAACTGCACGAACAACGCGCGCTGGACGATCGGAGCGGCCGGTGCGAGCGGCTCCTCGACGTACAGCGCTGCGACCGGTGCGTCGACGGTGACGTACTGGACCGTCTACACCGCACCGGCGGGCGTCACGGCGTTCCAGCGCTACGACGCCCCGGTCTACGTCACGGACGGCGGCACCAACGAGAACTGGACGCACGACGAGCTCTATCCCGGCTACATCGTCCTGACGAAACAGATGACGGTGCAGTCGACGGGCTGCGGCGGTGCGGTTCCGGCCGGGACCGTCTGCCCCGGCGGCGTCGTCCTCTGGACGATCGACTACCGCGACGTGATCGCCGGCGGCTCCTCGGAATCGAGCGTCGCGAGCGCGTTCCCGGCTATGACCGGCGGATCGTTCGTCGTGACGGAAGACGGAAGTGCGACCTGGGGCACATCTTCGAACGGCCTCAAGGAGGCGCTGGTGGCCGGGGCGACGTGTTCGGGAACGTCGTACGGCGACACGAACGCCGCATCGGCGTTCTCCACCGCAAGCGCCGGATCGAAGTCGTTCACCGACCAGATCGGCGGCGCCGCCGGGAAGCTGGTGCCGAACGGGGTCGCCGGCTCGTACCAGGGGACGATCTGCTTTCGCGTCACCGTCCGATAACCTCAGGAGAAGCCGCTCACGGAGGGCGCCCAGCGAGCAGGCTCCAAGAGGGATGAGACGATGATCGACCTTTCCACGCTTCGCCGGATCCCGCTGTTCCGGGATTTCAACGACGAGCAGCTGGGACAGGTGCTCGAGACCGTGACCGCGCGGCGCTTGCCGAAGCACCAGTTCGTCGTGCGCGAGGGCGAGCCGGGCGACACGTTCTTCGTGATCGCCACGGGATCGGTCGCGGTGGTACGGGTGGGACCCGACGGCCGCGAGACGATCCTCTCGATCCTCAAAGAGGGCGATTTCTTCGGCGAGATGTCGATGTTCGACTCATCGCTGCGCTCGGCGTCGATCAAGACGCTGACCGACGTGGAGCTCGGCGCCGTGCGCCAGAGCGATTTCCTCGGGCTGATCGACCGCAACCCGCAGATCGGCAAGCTGCTGGTGATCGAGCTCTCCGAGCGGCTCCGCGCGGCGAACGCGCTGATCGCGGCGACCACCTCGCAAGACATCCGCGCACGGCTCGCAGCGCTCTTGCTGAACCTCGCCGAGCAGTTCGGCGAGTCGGTCGACAACGGCACCCGCATCACGCTGCGCCTGACGAACCAAGAGATGGCGAACATGATCGGAACGACGCGCGAGACCGTGAACCGCACGCTGAACCGCTTCTGGGACGACCGCCTCGTCGACATGCGCACCGCCCACGTCGTCGTCACCGAACCCGACAAACTCCGTTCGCTCATCCCCTAACCCCGCGCCTGCGCTCTCACCCCCGCCCCGCCCGTCACCCCGCGCCCCCGATGTCACCCTGAGCTTGTCGAAGGGTGCGCGACTACCGCGCCATTGCGCGGGGCACCCAACACGACATGGCGGGATCGTTCGCGGTCGCAGCCTCGCTCGCCATCGCGTTCGGGTGCATCGTTCTCGCATTCCGCCTCCGGGCGGCCGCGCGCGCCGAGCGGTGCTCACGGGTCCGTGCCGCCGGACGGCACGCCGCGTTCCGCGCCGCGACGCTCGCCCTGACGAACTCCGCGCGCGACTCGGCCGCAGCGGTGCGCACCACGCTCGCCGGCGCGATTCGCGCGCTGGCGCCGTCCGTCGACGGCGTCCTCGTCTTCGAACCGCACGACGCCGCGCTCACCTGCGTGGCGGCGTTCGGCCCGCGCTTCGCGTACTACGCCGGGATGACGCTGGCGCTCGACGACACGGCGTCGCTTCCGGTCCGCGCCGTCGTCGCCGGGCACCACGTGACGCTGCGCGACGAAGGCGTCCGGCCGCTGCACGCCGGCGATGCCGCGGCGGTTGCGATCCCGCTGATCGCGGGCGAGAGGTATCCGTGCGCCGTCGTCGCCGCCGCCCCGGCCGCGATCGACGCCGATACGCTGGCGAGGCTGGTCGCGCTGGCGGAGCACGCCTCGCCGGCGTACGCGATCGCGCGCGACCGCGAGCGCGACCGGCACGCCGCGGAATACGACGGGCTGACCGGCCTGCTCACCCCGCACGCGTTCCGCCGGAAGCTGAACGCGCTGGTGGAAGCTGCGCGGTTCTCGTGCGGCGCCGGACTCGCGCTGCTCTTCCTCGACACCGATCGCTTCAAGCAGTACAACGACGGGCACGGTCATGCGGCCGGCGACGCGCTGCTGCGCGAGATCGCGGGCGTGCTGCGCGGCGCGGCGGGATCCCCGCGCGACTTGGTCGCGCGCAACGGCGGCGACGAGTTCTGCCTGGTCTTCACCGACACCGGCAAAGCGGCCGCGATCGAGCGCGCCGCGCACCTCCGTCGCCGCATCGCGGCGCTCGGTCTCGCGCGACCGTGCGGCGCGGACGCCCCAGAGGACACCGCGCGGATCACGGCGTCGATCGGCGTCGCCGCGTTCCCGGCCGACGCGGCGAGCGGGACGGACCTCCTCGAATGCGCCGACGCGGCGATGTACCACGCGAAGAACACCGGCCGGGACGGCGTCTCGTACGCCGGCGGCGCGGGACGATTCATACGCCTCGCGGCGTGACGGCGCGCCCGGCGACCGGGTTCGCTCCGGCTCACCGCGAACGACGAGGCCGACCGTGAGCGTTCTGCGCGTCGACGTCCTGCCGCACCTCAAGACAGCGCGCTTCGACCGCCCGCTGTCGTACCGTGTCCCGGACGGGATCGCGCTTGCGACAGGCGACGTCGTGCGCGTCCCGCTCGGAATGCGCGAGGTGTTCGCGTACGTGCTGTGCGAACCGTACGCCGGCGACGACGATCCGAAGCTGCGCGCCGTCGTCGCGCGCGCCGAGGGACCGCGCGCGTTCGACCCGACCGGGCTCGAGCTCGCGCGCTGGATCGCCGAGCAGTGCGTGTGCTCGCTGCGCGAGGCGCTCGGAGCCGTCGTGCTCGCGGCCGCGATACCGCGCGCGGTGGAACGCTTCGTTCCGATCGCCGAGGCGCCCGACGCCGGGCGCTTCAAAGCGGTTCCGGCGCGGCTGATCCGGCTGCTGTGGAGCGACTTTCGCGACGGCGTCGCGCCGGACGCGCTCCTTCGGCATCCGGAAGCGCGCCGCGCCGGCGACCGCACGACCCTTTTACGGTCGCTCGGCGCGCTCACGCGCGCCGGAGTGCTCGAGCGGCGTCGCGTCCTCGCGAAGGCGTCGATCGGTGTGGCGACGATCCGCGTGCTGCGGCGCGCCGGCGCGCAGATCACCGGGAAGAAGGCGCAGGCGCTGGTCGAGCACGTCGCGGCGCTCGGAGAGATGCGGCGCGCCGACGCGGTGCTGGCCGGGTTCTCGGACGCGGTGATCCGGCGCGCCGTCCAAGGGGGCGCGCTGACCGAGGAGTCGCGCGAGGTGCGGCGCGAGCGCACCGCGCGGGTCGCGCTGCCGCCGTTCGAGCCGACCGGCGAGCAGCGCGGCGCGATCGCGCGCATCGCCGAGCTGATCGATGCCCGCGCGTTCGAGCAAGTGCTCCTCCACGGCGTCACCGGGAGCGGGAAGACGTTCGTCTACCTGCACGCGATCGCGCGCGTGCTACGAGAAGGAGGCCGCGCGATCGTGCTCGTCCCGGAGATCGCGCTGACGCCCCAGACGGCCGCACGGTTCGAAGCCGCCTTCGGCGACCGCGTCGCGGTGCTGCACTCCGCGCTCTCGGAGCGCGAGCGGTTCGAGGCCTGGCAGGCGGCGGCGCGCGGCGAGATCGACGTCGTGGTCGGCGCGCGCAGCGCCGTCTTCGCGCCGCTGAGCGACGTCCGGCTGATCGTGGTCGACGAGGCGCACGAGTCGTCGTACCGCCAGGACAACGTCCCGCGCTACGATGCGGTCGCCGTCGCGCGCGAGCGGATGCGCCGCACGGAGGGAGTCGTGGTCCTCGGGAGCGCGACGCCGTCGCTCGACGACTACGCGCGCGCGAAGGCCGGGCGGTTTCCGCTGCTCCGCATGGTGTCGCGCGCCACGGCGCAGCCGCTCCCGGCGGTGCGGATCGTCGACATGGGGACGGAGTTCGCGTCCGGCAACCGGCGCGTGTTCTCCACGGCACTGGCCGAGTCGATCGCCGAACGCCTGGCGCGCGGCGAAAAGACGGTGCTGTTCATCAACCGGCGCGGCAGCGCCCGGTTCGTGCTCTGCCGCGCATGCGGGCACGTTCCGGAGTGCCCGCGCTGCTCCGTCTCGCTCACCGTGCACCGCAGCGAGGCGCTGCTCCGCTGCCACTGGTGCGACCACCAGTCACCTGCAGTCGAGATCTGCACGGCGTGCGGGCAGGGTCCGGTGCGCGAGTTCGGCGCCGGGACGCAGCGCGTCGCCGAAGAAGCGGAACGCCTCTTCCCCGAAGCCCTGGTGATCCGGATGGACTCCGACACGACGACGCGCGTCGGTGACCATGCGCGGCTGCTGGAGCGCTTCGCCGACGAGGGCGACATCCTCGTCGGCACGCAGATGGTCGCGAAGGGGCTCGACTTTCCGACGGTGACGCTGGCCGCCGCGGTCGCCGCCGACCTCGATCTGCACGTCGCCGAGTACCGCGCCGCCGAGCGGACCTTCGCGCTCTTGACGCAGGTGTGCGGGCGGAGCGGGCGCGCGCGAGCGGGGGAAGCGATCGTGCAGACCTATTCGCCCGAGCACTTCGCGATCGGATTTGCCGCGCGCCACGACTACGACGGCTTCGCGCGCGAGGAGCTCGCCGAGCGGCGTGCGCTGGGCTGGCCGCCGTTTCGCCGCCTCGCGACGGTCGGCGCGATCGGGCGTTCGCGGCGAGCGGTCGAGGCCGCGATCGGCCGGTGGGCCGACGCGCTGCGTCCCGACCGCCGCTTCGACGTGCTCGGCCCGGCCCCGTATCCGGTCGCGCGGGTCAACGAGGAGTGGCGCTACCGCATCGCCGTCCGTACCAAGGACATGGACGCGCTGCGGGCCGCCCTGCGCGCCGACGTGATCCCGCTCGCCGCGGCGACCCCGGAGGTGCGCATCGCGATCGCGGTCGATGCCTGAGCCAGTGTCAGCTTTGTGATAAGGCGCATAGTCCTAGGACCTTTGGGGAAGACGGGGAGTGGGCGAGCACGATCAGGAGGATCACAGCAGTGCGAAGCTACGGATGGCTGGCAGTCACTCTCATGGCTGCGCTTAGCGCCTGTTCGGGAGGTCGCGGCGCGGGCGGCGCCGTCGTTCCGGCCGGGCTGACGAGCGAAGCGGCGCAGACCGACACCGCGGTGCGCCAAGTCGAATGCCACGTCGGCAATCCGAGCCCGGGCAGCCCGCCGCCGGTTCAGGCGCTCGCGCTGTGCCGCGGCACGACCGGCGTCATCGACGCCGTCGTCGACAGCGGCTACAGTCTCGTCGTCGCCCAGTCGTCGAACACGCGCGTCGCAACCGTCGTCAGCGACGGGGCCCGCGACCGCAGCACGCCGCGCGTCAACGGAAAACCCGCCTGGTGGTTCGACGTGAACGCCGTCGCCGCGGGAACCGCGACGATCACGCTGCGCGACGCCGCAGGCCAAGTCGGCACCGTGGTCGTGACCGTGACCAACTGCCCGCCGCCGACCCCGGTCCCGACGGCGACGCCGGTGCCCACCGCAACGCCCACCCCGACCGCGGCGCCGCGGAACAGCGCGACCCCGGCCCCGACGGCGACGCCTTCGCCGGCACCCACGGCGACGCCGACGCCGGTCCCGACCGCGACGCCGACCCCGGTCCCGACCGCCACCCCCACGCCTGTCCCGACCGCCACGCCGACGCCGGTTCCGACGGCCACCCCGAGCCCGGCGCCGACGGCGACGCCGACCCCTGCGCCGAGCGCCACCCCGTGCCTGAACGCCGTACGCGTGCCGACCGGCAAGCGTCCCAACTCGGGCACCATCGGAATCGGGATCTGCTGACCCCCTCGCCGGATCCCGAGACGCGAAGAGGCCGTCCTTGCGGACGGCCTCTTCGTCTGTCTGGCCGGAAGCGGGACGGCTAGGCCGTCGCCTGCTTCGAGAGCGCGCGGGCCAGCCGCGACTTCTTGCGCGCCGCCTTGTTGGGATGGATGATCCCACGGCCGGCCGCCTTGTCGAACTGCGCCTCGACGGACGACGCCACGGCGGGGTCGTTGGCCGACTTCGCCTTCTTGAAGAGGGTCTTCAGGCGGGTCTTCGTCTCGAGGTTCCGTTGCGTGCGCTTCTCGCTCTGGCGCACCCATTTCTCGGCGGCTTTGATGTTTGGCACGAAGAGCAGACTACCACGAATCGCCCTCGCGCGTCCAGCGCGAGAGCCTCACTCCGGGGCGGCCGCGACGATCTCGCGGTACGAGGCGTAGCGGCTGGCCGTGATCCGGCCCTCGCCGACCGCGCGCCGCACCGCGCAGTCGGGCTCGCTCAGGTGCCGGCAGTCGGCGAAGCGGCAGCGCGTCGCCGGCTCGCGCATCTCCTGGAACAGCCAAGCGGCCTCGGTCGCCGGCATCGGATCGAGCTCGAACTCGCCGATCCCCGGGCTGTCGATGAGGAAGCCGTCCGGCATCCGGACGAGCCGCGCCGAAGACGTCGTCTGGCGGCCGCGACCGAACCGCGAGAGCTCGCCGACGACGCCGATCCCGCCCAGGGCGCGGAAGATGCTGCTCTTGCCGACCCCGGAGTTCCCGACCAGCAGGGCGCGCCGCGCGCCGAGCAGCTCGCGCAAGCCGTCGATCCCGCGCCCCGCCTTCGGCTGGAGGATCAGGACCGGGACGCCGACCTCGCGATAGACCGTCGCGATCCGTTCCGCCGCCGCCTCGCCGGCGAGGTCCGCCTTGGTGAGAAGGAGCAGCGGCGCGACCTCGTGCTGGACGGCGAACGCGACCAGCCGGTCGACCATCGCCAGGTGCAGGGGCGGGTCGACCAGCGCGGCGACGATCGCGATCGTGTCGACGTTCGCGGCCATCGTCTTCGTGCGGCCGCCGCCGGTCCGCCGCACCAGCGCGAAGCTGCGCGGCAGGACGTCGTCGACGACCACGCGGTCCTCGGCGATGACGCGCGCGACGACCAGGTCGCCGGGGACGGGCATCGCATAGCGTGCGCCTTTGCGCAGCGAGGCGAGACGCGGCTCGCTCTCGTCCTCCGCGACGATCCAAGCCGAGTTGCGCCCGACCGCGATCACGCGCGCGCGGCGGAGTCCGTCCTCGTTCACGCGAAGGTCGATGGGACCGTGATCGTGACGCGCACCGTGAGCCTCACCGACCCTCTCGCTCGCGCGAACGTCATCGACGCGCTGCGCGGCCCGGGCGGGCCGGTCGGCGTCATCGACGTCGGCGAAGAGGGATCGACCGTCACCGTACGGTTCGACGACGCGGTGACCGAGTCGGACCTCATCGACGACCTGGTCGCGATCGAGTCGGTGTTCGTCCCCGCCCGTAGCCGGGCGGACGTCGCGCTGGAGGAGGCGGCTGCCATCGCGGCCGCCGGGCTCGGCGACCCCGAGCTCAACGCGACGCGCATCCTCGAGACGTATCTCCGCGATCCGGACGGCCGCCGATGACGTGGCCGCCGATCGCGATCCGCTTCACCGCGATCGACGCGATCGATATCCTCGCGACGTCGGTCCTGACGTACTATCTGCTGCTCCTCATCCGCGGGACCCGTGCCGTGCAGATCATGTTCGGGCTGTTCGTGCTCATCGTGATCCTCGCGGTTTCGAACCTGCTGCATCTGCTCGTCCTGGCCACCGTCATGCAGTACCTTCTCCTCGGGACGGCCGTCGGACTTCCGATCGTGTTCCAGCCGGAGCTCCGCCGCGGGCTCGAGCAGCTCGGACGCGGCCGGCTGTTCGTGCGCGACCGCCGCGCCGAGGACGAGATCGCCGCCGAGCAGATTCGGATCATCGCGCACGCGGGGTTCTCGCTCGCGCGCCAGCGGATCGGCGCGCTCATCGTCATCGAGCAGCAGACGGGTCTGCGCGAGTACGTCGAGAGCGGGACCGCCCTCGACGCTCGGCTCTCGCTCGAGCTCGTGGTCGCGATCTTCAACAAGGCCTCGCCGCTGCACGACGGGGCGGTGATCGTGCGCGACTTGCTGGTCGAAGGCGCGGCGTGCTTCCTTCCGCTCAGCGAGAACGCGCTGCCGGTCGACCGCCACGTCGGGACGCGCCACCGCGCCGCCGTCGGCCTCACCGAGCAAACCGACGCGGTCGTGGTCGTCGTCAGCGAAGAGACGGGCCTGGTCTCGGTCGCGCGTGCCGGGCGCCTCTCGGTTCCGATCGACGAAGAGGACCGCTTGCGCCGCGTCCTCGCCGCGTGCATCCGTCCGACGCGCCGTCTCCCGTCCGAAGGCGGCATCCTCGCCAACCTGCTGACCCGAGTCCCGCGTGCTCAACGTTCTCAAGAACAACTTCGGACTTAAGGTCCTCTCGGTGTTCCTCGCGCTCGCCGCCTGGGGCTATTTCCATCTGGCGGCCGCACCGGGGACGACCGCGAAGTTCGACCAGACGCTCGCGGTTCCGATCGTCGTGACCGGGCTGAAGACCGGCTATCAGGCCCGCTTCGCCGAAAAGGTTGCGACCGTCGTGATCGAGGTTCCGCGGAACGGGCAGTCGGTGAAACCCGATCAGGTGCAGGCGGTGCTCGACGTCGGCGAGCTCGTCGATCCCGGTTTCCACGAGGTCCCGGTGAAGATCGTCTCGCCGGACGTCTCGATCAAGTCGCTCTCGCCGGCGTCCGTGACGCTGCAGCTCGACCGGCTCGA
>DASWSC010000044.1:0-11380 GCA_036402855.1 Candidatus Elarobacter sp.
ATCAACCGGGAGCTGCTCCTCAACGAGCGCGCGCTGCTGGTCGACGCCTTCGACGACCACAACGCCGTCGGCGATGCGATCGTGCAGGCCAGCTTCGCGACCGGAAACTCCGACACGCAAGCGGTGATCGGCCACCTCAGCTCCTCTGCGACGCTGAACACGCTGCCCGCGTACGCCAACGCGCAGGTCGCGCTGATCGTCCCGACGGTCACCGACGACCGCATCACGGCGCGCGGCTACCGCAACGTGTTCCGCCTCCCGACCAAAGACTCGGACGAAGGAAGCCTGGTCGCCGCGTACGCGATCAAGACCGGCTCGCAGGCGCCGCACGTCGTCACGCAGGACGGCGACTACGGGCCCGACGCCGCGGCCGGCTTCGTGCGCCGCGCCGGCGCGCTCCACGTCAACGCGGGAACGACGCGGTTCCCGCTGCTCAAGGCGGACTATGCGAAGGCCGCGGGCCAGGTGCTGGCGCAAGCGCCGGACTGCGTCGTGCTCGCCGGAAACGTCGCCGACATGGGGCCGCTCCTCACGGCGCTCCGCGGCAAGGGCTACACCGGGCGCTTCATCGGAACGCAAGGGTTCTTCGACGCGCAGACCACCGCGCAGTACGCGAAAGAGGCCGAAGGTCTCGTCGTCTCGACGAGCGTGCCGTACTATCCGCTCGCGCCGACCGCGCAGCGCGACGTGCAGCTCTACCAGAGCCGGTACGGCGCGCTGACGCCGGTCGCCGCCTACGGGTACGCGGCGGTGCAGCTGATCCGGCTCGCCGCGCGGCGCACCGGGGCGTCGAACCGGCTGCTGATGATTCGCGCGCTCGCGACGGGCGGCGTCTACGACACCGTGATGGGCTCGTACACGTTCGGCCCGACCGGCGACGTCATCGATCCGAACTGCTATTTCTACCGCGTCAAGGATGGGAAGTTCACCTACGAGCGCCAAGCTCACCCCAGCGGTTTCATGCTGAAGTAGGAGGTCGTCGTGACGGCGCTGTTCTCCGGGCGGGAATCGCTCCGCGTGCGCGGCGAGCGCTCGACCTTCGTGCTGACGCTGCTCTCGCTCCCGCTGACCATCGTCGTCCTCGGCTGGGTGTTCCAGCACCAGATCACGTGGCAGGAGCTGGCGCTGATCGGCGTGCTGGCGATGGTCTACGTCGCCTTCGCGCGGGGGAGGCTCCTGGGCGGCGGACTGCGCATCCACGCCGGACAGCTCGGGCACGTCCACGAGGTCGTCGACGAGTGCGCGCGGATGCTGCGCATGCCGGCGCCGCACGTCTTCGTGCGCGACGACCCCTTCGTTCCCGTCGTCGCGATCGGGATGGGTGACCCGTACGCCGTCGTCATCTCGGCACAGTACGTCGAGCACTACCGCGACGACGAGCTGCGTTTTCTGATCGGTCGCGAGCTGGGCCACATCGCCTCGGGGCATACGCGCTTCACCTCGCTGCTGAGCTCGAACGGGCGCGAGAACGGGATCATCGCGATCGCGTTCGGGGCCTGGCTGCGGAAGATCGACTACACCGCCGACCGCGTCGGCCTGCTCTGCTGCGGCTCGCTCGATGCGGCGATGCGCTCGATCGCGGTCTCCGTGTTCCACTCGCTGGGCCGAAAGATCGATCTGGGGTCGTTCGCCGAGCAGCTCAAAGAGCTGCACGCCGAGCCGTCGCTGCGCATGGCCGAGTGGACCGCATCGACGCCGTACGCGACGAATCGCATCGCCGCGCTGCACCGGTTCGCGCGCGACCCGCTGTACCTCATGTGGGCCGAGCGACTGCGCGAGAACGTCGCCGTGCCGCAAGGAGCCGGCGCCGGTGAGACGGTGTACGCGGGGTTCTGGCGGCGGACGCTGGCCTTCGCGATCGACCTGCTCGTGGTACAGACGATCATCCCGGCGGTCGACGCGATGCGCGCGCAGCTCACGCCCGCGCAGGTCGCGGCCGCGAACGCCGCCGCGAAGGATTCGACGATGCCGCGCTGGGTCGCCGCAGCGGTGAACGACATCGCGACCGCGCTGCCGCACGCGGTGGTGACCTTCAACCCGCGCGGCGCGCTGCTCTGGCTGGCGTTCTTCGTCTACGGCGTCGTGCTCGTCGCGCTGGTCGGGCAAACGTTCGGGATGATGGTCTCCGACCTGCGTGTCGTCGGCGTGAACCGTGAGGCGCGGGTCGGTCTCGGCCGCGCGCTCGGGCGCTACGCGTCGCTGGCGCTGAGCATCTTCGCGCTGTTCGGCTGGTTCTCGATCTTCCGCCGCGTGCAGCCGTACGAGAGGATGTCGCGGACGCGGCTCGTGAGCGGCAGCGCCGCCGTGCGCTCCTAGAGCTGCCGCCCCTTCTGGCGCGGCAGCGAGGCGAGATCGCCGCGCGTCGTCTCAGCGCGCGCCGGCGTTCGGGGGCTCGGCGCCCCGTCGCTCGAGGCGTTCGGTTCGGTCTTCGGATCGGGCGTCTGCTTCGCGTTGGGGTCGACGTCGCCCGGTGCCGCGCCGATCCGCGACCCGTGCGTCTCGGCATAGACACGGGTGAACTCGGCGCCGAGCAGCAGAATCATCGACGAGTAGTAGATCCACAGCAGCAGCACGACGAGCGAGCCGGCGGCGCCGTACGCCGACGAGACGCCCGCCTTACCGAGATAGAGCGAGATCAGCGCCTGTCCGATCACGAACAGCACGGAGGTGAACAGGGCCCCGGTCCACACGTCGCGCCACTCGATCGTCGCGTCCGGGAGATACTTGAACATCGCCGCGAACAACACCGAGATCAGCCCGACCGAGACGACGACGTTGATCAGCCCGAACACGATCCCCGCGCCGGGGAACGGCAGCGCGTGCGTGACGTACGAGGAGACGAACGCGATCCCGGCGTTCAGTGCCGTCGTGACGAGCAGCAGGAAGCCGATCGCGGCGAGCATCCCCATCGACGCGACGCGATCGCGCAGCGTCGCCCACACACCCTTCTTTTCCGGCTCGACGTGCCAGACGGTGTTGAGCGCGTCTTGCAGCGCGGCGAACAGCCCGGCCGCGCCGAGAACGAGCGTCACCCAGCCGATGATCTGAGCGATCAGCGATTGCTGCGTCTTGCCGAAGGCCGAGGTGACCATGACGGCGACCGTATCGGCCGCTTCTTTCCCGGCCGAGGCGCGGATCGAGCCGAGCAACTGGTCGCGCACGACGCTGTGACCGTGACCGTGACCCACCGTCGCCGCGATGATGCTGCCCGCGATCGCGATGACGATCACGATGACCGGAGCGATGGCGAAGATCGTCGTGTACGACAGCGCGGCGGCGAGCCGCGGCGCCTTGTCCGCGTTGAACCGCGCGTAGGTTTCTTTGACCATCCCGGCATCGAGGCGCAGCTTCATAACCGGCCTATCGTACCCGGGTTCGGGCCGTTCGAGCGGCGGGTATGCTCAGAGCGAACAGGCGAGAGCGAGGTACCCGGGATGGCACAGCACAGCGCATCGGTGACCGTCGGCGCACCGGTCCATCAAGTCTACGAGCTGTACAGCCACTTCAACGACTACCCGAAGTTCATGAGCTTCGTGAAAGAAGTCACGTACCTCGACGACGAGCGGAGCCACTGGGTCGTCGACGTCGTGGGGATCCACCAGTGGGACGCCCTCAACGAAGGATGGGCCCCGGACCGCCGCATCGGCTGGCGCTCGGTCGACGGCTTGAAAAACAGCGGGAGCGTCTCGTTCGAGCCCGCCGCCGACGGCGGCACGCGGCTGACGGTCGACATCGCGTACGAGCCCCCGGCCGGGCTGCTCGGACGGATCGGTGAGGTGCTCGGCGCGGGCGGCGAGTTCGAGCGCCGCCTGCAGCACGATCTCGAGCACTTCGCGGCGATGGTCGATCAAGCGCCGCCGGGCGCGCTCGACCCGACGTCGTCCGCCTATCTCTTCCACGCGGACAGCGCCGCCGCGAAAGGCAAGACGACGCAGTCGCAGGACGAGTCGATGGGGATGACGGGCGACGCCGATCGCGCGACCATGACCGGTGCGCCGACCGCATCGGCGCCGGCAAGCGAGCTCCCCACGACGACCACGACCACGGCGGCCGATGCCGCGCTCAACGACCCGGCGCTTCCGAGGATCCCCGGGACGTCGGCCAATCCGGCGGAGCGCGGCTAGGCGCTACTCCTCGTCGTCCTCGTCGTCCTCGTCGTCCTCATCCTCGTCGTCGACGGCCGACGCGTCGGGGTCGAGCAGTTGCTTGCCGGCTTCGTCGTCGCGCCGTGCCGGTGAGGGATAGCGCTCTTCGGTGAGGTCGTCTTGGTAGAGATCACGGCGTTCCATGCGGTCAGCGTACCATCGAGGTCGCGCGCGGAAACCGACGGCTCGCTTCGGCGGTCCGGACGTGCATGAAAGCGATCCGCGTCGACCGCACGGGCGGCCCCGAAGTTCTGCAGCTCGCCGAGGTTCCGCCGCCGGCGCCGGGACCCGGCGAAGCGCTCGTGCGCCAGGCCACCTGCGGGATCAACTACATCGACGTCTACTTCCGAACCGGGCTCTACAAGCGCGACCTGCCGTTCGTCGTCGGCCGCGAGGGCGCCGGGGTCGTCGAAGCGGTGGGCGCGGGCGTCACGGAGGTGCAGGCCGGCGACCGCGTCGCGTACGCGCAGACGCCGCATCTCGGCGGCTACGCGGAATACAACGCCGTCCCGGCGCGCGAGCTGGTTCCGGTTCCGGACGGCGTCGACGACGACGACGCGTGCGCGGTGATGCTGCAGGGGATGACGGCGCACTACCTGGTGAACGACACGTTCCGGCTCGAACCGGGCCACGTCGCGCTCGTCCATGCCGCCGCGGGAGGCGTCGGTTCGACGCTCGTGCAGCTCGCGAAAGCACGCGGCGCGACGGTGATCGCGACCGTCGGCACCGAAGCGAAGGCCGAGCTCGCGCGCGCCTTCGGCGCCGATCACGTGATCGTGTACGCGAAGGAAGACTTCGCCGAGGCGACGCGCCGGATCGCCGGCGACCACGGCGTCGACGTCGCGTACGACTCGGTCGGGAAAGACACGTGGGAACGCAGCCTCGCGCTGCTGCGCCCGCGCGGGACGCTGGCGCTCTACGGCGCGTCGAGCGGCCCCGTCCCGCCGATCGACCCACAAAAGCTCTCCGCCGCCGGTTCGGTCTTCTTCACGCGCCCGACGCTGGTCGACTACATCCGCACGCGCGACGAATTGCTGCACCGCACGAACGAGCTCTTCGCAATGATCGCGAACGGCGAGCTCGACGTGCGGATCGGTGCGCGGTACCCGCTCGCCGACGCCGCGCAGGCGCACCGCGACCTCGAATCGCGAAAGACGACCGGCAAGCTGCTGCTCAAGCCGTAGGCCGCGGCCGACTGAGGCTCACGACGGGAGCACGAGCGGCGGCATCGGGGCGTCCGGCGCGGTGACCTCGTCGGGCTGCGGTTCGCCGAAGCGCAGCTCCAGCGGAACGACGCCGGCCCAGATCCGCGGCGTCACGTCTTCGGGGGCGTCTTTGGGGCCGTCGGTGCGAACTTTCGCGGAGACCGCGTCGAGGCGCAGCGCGACGACCTGCGTCGCCTCGATCTCGCCGTCGCTCATCGCGCGAATCTGCGCACGCCGTCCCGGCATGAGGTGGTCGACGAGGACGTCGAGCATGCGGACCTTCTCATCGCGATCGGTGATCGGTCGCGCGCTGCCGTGCACGACGACCGAACGATAGTTCATCGACGAGTGGAACGCGCTCCGCGCGAAGACGAGCCCGTCGAGCAGCGTCACGGTCGCGCACACCGGCGCACCGCTCGGGATCGCGGAGAGCGTTCCGGCGCGGGTCGACCCGTGGAGCAACAGCTCCTCGCCGGCGCGCGCGCACGCGTACGGGATGACGACCGGCGCGCCGTCGACGACGACGCCGACGTGCGCGACGTACGCGCCGTCGAGAATCCCGTGGACCGTCTCGGCGTCGTAGCGGGCGCGCTCCGCGAGGCGGCGCACGCGCGTGTTAGGGGCAGAAGAAACGCTGCTCACCGCGCGATCTTACGCGCCGGAAGGGGCCTCCGTCGAGGTCCGATTCTCCGGCCGCGGCGGGTGCCGCGCCTCGTCGAACGCCCGCGCGAGGCGCTCCGCCGCCCGCTCGATCTCCTGGACTCCGCCCGCGGCGAAGCCGAGGACCAGCCCGCGCGGCCCGTTCCCGCGGCGGGCGTACAGCGAGAGCGCGGGAGCCACGACGCCCTCCTCGGCGGCGGCAACCATCAGCGCGACATCGTCGCGGTCGACGCGCGCCACGACGTGCAGTCCGGTCGCGGCGCCTTCGACGCGCACCGCACCGCCGAGCCGCCGCTCCAGTGCGGCGACGAGCGCGTCACGCCGTTCACGATAGCGCTGCGACGCGCGGCGCACGTGGAGCGCGAAGTGCCCTTCGCCGACGAACGCCGCGAGGGCGGCCTGCACCGGAAAGGCGGGGCCCGCCGAGACGATCCCGCGCGCGGCGGTGAACGCGTCGACCAGCGCGTCGGGGACGACGATCCACGCGACGCGTAGCCCGGGCGCCAGCGTCTTGCTGAACGTGCCGACGTGCAGCACACGAGCGGCCGGCCCCGGCCCCGGTGAGGGATCGAGCGCCTGCAGCGCCGGAAGCGGCGCACCGTCGTAGCGGAACTCGGCGTCGTAGTCGTCTTCGACGACGTAGGCGCCGGCGCGCCGCGCCCACTCGAGGAGCTCGAGGCGGCGTCGCAGGCCCATCACGACGCCGGTCGGGTACTGGTGCGAGGGCGTCACGTACGCGAGCTTCGCGCCGCCCGGCGCCGCCGCGACGTCGAAGCCTTCCTCATCGACCGGGACGGGGACGATCCGCGCGCCCGCCGCGTGCGCCGCGTCCCGCATCGCGGCGTACCCCGGGTCTTCCATCGCGAACACATCGTCCGGATCGAGCAGCAGGTCGGCGATGAGCGCCAGCGCTGCGCGCGTCCCTTCGACGATGACGATGTTCGCCGCGCCGAGCGCGACGCCGCGCGTTTGACGGAGATGCGTCGCGATCGCCTCGCGCAGCGGCAGGTAGCCGCACGGATCGCCGTAGCCGCGCGTCGCCGGCCGGTCGAGCCACTTGTTCGCGACCCGCCGCCACACGACGTCCGGAAACAGCTCGAGATCCGGCACGCCCGGCCGGAACAGCTCGGGCTCGTCGCCGCTGTCCACATCGTCGCGGTGCGGTGCGAAGCGCCGGGCCCGTGTCGAGACCGGCGCCGGCTGTGCACCGCGCGGGGCATCGCGCGTCTCGCGCGTGCGCAGCGTCAGCCCGGTCGCGACGAACGTTCCGGCGCCGACGCGGGTCTCGAGATAGCCCTCGGCGACGAGCTGATCGATCGCCTGGGTGACGGTGTTGCGCGAGACGCCGAGCTGCTGCGCGAGCGCGCGGGATGCGTGCAGGCGCGTTCCGCCGGCAAGTTGCCCGGCGAGGATCGCATCGCGCAAGTGCGCCGCGAGCTGCCGGTGGAGCGCGACCGGTGCGCCCCGGTCGGGGAAGAACGACATGCGGCCTCAGCCGCCGAGCGTCGGTGATCCGAGGTCGAGCGATTCGAACGGGATGATGCGGACGTCGCCGTGCGCGGTCGTCAGCTCGGCCGCGAACTTCGCCGCGTCGCCGACCAGCACCACGAAGGTATCCGGGACGAGCGTCCGCGCGGCGAGCGCACGGACCGCTTCCGCGTCGATCGCGAGGACGCGGTGCGCGAACTCGCGCATCTCCGCGAGCGGGACGTCGTACAGCACGTGCTCGGCGAGCGAACCGGTGATCCCGTCGACGGTCTCGATCGTGCGGAAGAAGTTGCCGGTGACCGTCGCTTTGCGCGTCACGAGGTCCTCGTCGCTCGCCGGGGCGTCCGCGAGCGAACGGATCGCCGCGAGCGTCACGTCGGTCGCCTCGGCGGCACGCGCGTGGTCGACGAGCGTCGCCGCGAAGAAGGTCCCCGGCTCGCGGCGCGCGGTGAGCGAGGCGCCCGCGCCGTACGAGAGCCCACGCTTCACGCGAATCTCTTGGTTCAGCCGGCCGCTGTAGCCGGAGAGCACCGCCGTCGCGACCGTCGCGGCGTAGTAGTCCGGCGAGCGGCGCGCGATCGCGATCCGACCGGCGATCAGCGCGGTACGCCCCGAGTCCGCCTTGTCGACGATGACGACGCGTTCGCGGGGCGCCGGCGGCGCGCTCTGCGGGCGGACGCCGATCGGCGTCGCGGGCGCGCGCCAGGCGCCGAGCTCGCGCTCGGCGAGCGCGAACGCTTCCTCGAGCTCCAGGTCGCCGCCGATCACCAGCGTCGCGTCGTCCGGGCGGTAGAAGCGCTCGTGAAACCACGCGACGCGGTCACGGGTGAGCGTTTCGAGCGTCGCCGGCGTCCCCGCGAGCGGGTGTCCGTACGGCGCCCCGCCGTACGCGACGCGGTGCGCGACCGCGCGCGCGAGCGCGCTCGGGTTCGCATAGGTGAGCGCGAGATCAGAGATCGACTTCGTCCGCACGCGATCGACCTCGCCCGGCGCGAACGCCGGCCGGCTCACGATCTCGTCGAGCAGCGCGAACGCCTGCGGGAACGCCGGCGTCGTCGCGCTGACGCTCACCAGCGACGCGTCGTAGCCGGAGGCCGCGATCAGGCGCGCGCCGAGCGCATCGCTCGCCGCGGCGATCTCCACGGCTCCGCGCAGCGTGGTCCCCTGCGTGAGCAGCGCGGCGACCAGTGCCGAAAGGCCGGCCTCGTCCTCACGTTCGGCCGCGCCGCCGCAGCCGACGACGATCTGCGCCGCGATCAGCGGAAGATGACGCTCCGAAAAGGCGACGACGCGCAGCCCGTTGTCGAGGACGCGCTCGGCGGCGACCGGGATCGCCGCGTCGCGCGGCGGACCCGCCGCGGGGATCGTCGAGACGGCGGGCGTCATGCGGCGCCGGGCGCCTCGGGAAGGTACTCCACCGTCGTGCGGTTCTCGGGACGGAGATACGTCCGGGCGACGCGCAGCACGTCGTCCGCTTCGACGGCGAGATAGCGCTCCAGGTCGTCGTTCACCAGCTCCGGGCCGCCGCGCTCGGTCGTCGCGCGGACGAGCTCGAGCGCGACGCCGGTGTTGGTCTGCCGCGAGCGGACGACGCTGCTCGCAATCTGCGTGCGCACCCGCGCGAGCTCCGCTTCATCGGGCGGCTCGGTGCGCACCCGCTCGACCTCTTCGTCGAGCGCCGCGCGCGCATCGGCGAGCGTGACGCCGCGCGCCGTCGTGACCCGCACGCCGAACAGCCCCGGGTGCTCGCGCAGATCGGCGCCCGCGTACGCGTTCGTCGCGACCTGCTTGCGGTAGACCAGCGAGGTGTAGAGCCGCGAGCTGCGCCCGGCGCCGAGCAGCGTCTCGAGGACGTCGAGCGCCGCCGCGTCGGGGTGCGCCGCGGCGGGGATGTGGTACGCTTCCTCGGCGGCGGCGAGCGGGACGTTCGGCGCCGTATAGGTGTAGGTGCGCTCGAGCGTCTGCGGCGGCTCGACGGCTCGCACGCGGGGGATCGGCGACGACGGCGTCGGGATCCGCCCGAACCAGCGCTCGATCATCGCGAGCGTCTCGTCGGCGTCGAGGTCGCCGGCGACGACGAGCAGCGCGTTGTCGGGCCGATAGTACGTCGCGTGAAAGGCCATGACGTCGTCGAGCGCGGCCGCGTTGAGCTCCGCCGGGCTCCCGATCACGCCTCGCCGGTACGGGTGCACGACGAACGCCTCGCGGTTCACCAGCTCGTCGAGCATCCCGTAGGGCTCGGCGAGGATGCGCTGGTCGTACTCGCCGATCACGACGTCGCGCTCGGTGGCGAAGTTCTCGGCGTTCACGGTCAGCGCGGCGAGGCGGTCGGCCTCCGCCCAGAGCAGCCGCTCGAGGTGGTTCGACGGGACGACTTCGTAGTAGTTCGTGATGTCTTCCGAGGTGAAGGCGTTGTTGTAGCCGCCGACGTCCTCGGTCAGCCGGTCCATCGTCTCGGGCGCGGTCCGCGAGGTCCCCTTGAACATGAGGTGCTCGAAGAGGTGCGCGAAGCCGGACCGCCCCGGCGGATCGTCCTTGCCGCCGACGCGATAGGCGACGTTGATCGCGACCGACGGCACCCGCCGGTCGCGGACGAGGATAGCGCGGAGGCCGTTGTCGAGGGTCCGGTCGACGTAGCGGATCGGCGCGACGCCGATCGCCGAGGCGGAGATCGTCGGTAATGCGGTCACGGGAGCTCTGCCTTCATCCCCACGCCGGTCGCATCTCCCTTCCTTGGGAAGAGGGGCGACATGCTGACCGTCCGCCGCACCGTCCGCACCGTGTTGGCCGCCTGGACCGGGCTCGCCGCGGTGAAGAATCTCTGCGACCTGGGCGCGGCGTTCGGGCTCGCGCCCGCGGCGCGCCGGTTCGGCTCGAAGAACTTCGCGGCGATCGAGAAGATGCTGGCGCCGCTCGGCGTCCCGCGCGAAGCCGCCGGCGGGCTGCTCGCCGGGGCGGCCCTGACGGAAGCGCTGATCGCGCTGGCGTACGCCCGCGGGCGGGTCGAGACGGCGACCGCGCTCGCCGTCCTGCTCTTCGGCAGCTTCGCCCTGCTCGACGAGGCGCTGGTCGACTACGAGCTCGACGCGACGCACCGCGAGATCCTGGTCTTCGTCCTGACGGGATACCTCGCGATCCGCGATTGACAATCGAACATATGTTCGATACGATCACTGTCCCATGAGCGTCGATCCGGCCCCTTCGGCAGGCTCAGGACAGAGCTTCGCAGCCTTGCGCGAGCGGCTCGACCGTCGTCACCGGGAGACGACGGGCGCGGCGTTCGCGCTCGGTGAGGAGGGGATGGTCCGGACCGGGATCGGCTCGCTGGATACCGTCCTCGGCGGCGGTTTCCCCCGCGGGACGATCGGGACGCTCGAGGGACCGCCGAGCTCCGGGAGGAGCGCGCTCGCCGCGCGGCTTCTCGCGGCGGCGACGCGGCGCGGGCTGGGAGCGGTCATTGGGGTGAGCCTGTTCCCGCCTGCGCTCGCGGCGGCGGGGGTTCGGCTCGAGCGGCTGCTGTTCGTCCGGGTGGGCGACCCGGTCGAGACGGCGCGCGCGGCGGACATCGTCGTCCGCTCGGGCGCGTTCACCGTCGTCGTCATCCCGGCTCTCCCTAGCGGCCGGGGCACGGGATCGGCGACGTGGACGCGCCTGGCGAGCCTGACGCACCGCGCGAACGCGCTCCTCGTCGCAGTCGGTGAGGAAGCCTCGGCGGAGCTGCGCTACTTCGCCTCGGTGCGGCTCGAGACGACGATCGAGCGCGTCCGCTGGAACGGGCCGGCGGGACATCTCGGCGAGCTCGCGGGGTTCGACGCGCACGCGGTCGTGCGCAAGCACAAACGCGCCGCCCCGGTGGGCGACGCGCTGGTGCGCTGCGAGCCG
>DASWSC010000045.1:0-7292 GCA_036402855.1 Candidatus Elarobacter sp.
ATGATCTGCGCCTCGCTGTCGACGGCGCGGGCGATCATCTCGGCCGCTTCGTTGACTTCGTACATCGAGAGATCCGGGCCGCCGGTGATGTTGAAGATCACGCCGCGCGCGCCTTCGATCGTGGTCTCGAGCAGCGGCGAGGCGATCGCCTTCTGCGCGGCGTCGGCCGCCCGGTGCTCGCCGGAGCCTTCGCCGATCCCCATCATCGCCGAGCCGGCGTCCGTCATGATCGTCTTCACGTCGGCGAAGTCGAGGTTGATCAAGCCGGGCTGCGTGATGAGGTCGCTGATCCCCTGGATCCCCTGGCGCAGCACGTCGTCGGCGTAGGCGAACGCCTCGTTCAGCGGCGTGCGCTTCTCGATGATCTGCAGGATGCGCTCGTTCGGGATCGTGATCAGCGTGTCGACCTTCGACTCGAGGTCGGCGATCCCGCGCTCAGCCGCCTGCATTCGCTTGCGGCCTTCGAACCCGAACGGTTTGGTGACGACCGCGACCGTGAGGGCGCCGGACTCGCGCGCGAGCTCGGCGACGACCGGCGCCGCGCCGGTTCCGGTGCCGCCGCCCATCCCGGCGGTGATGAACACGAGGTCGGCGCCGTCGAGGATCATCGCGAGGTCCTCGCGCGACTCGTCGGCCGCTTCGCGCCCGATGTTCGGGTTCGCGCCGGCGCCCAGGCCGCGCGTCAGCCCGCTGCCGATCTGCACCGTGCTGTTCGTCTTCGCATTGCGCAGCGCTTGAACGTCGGTGTTGATCGCGAAGAAATCGACGCCGGAGAGTCCCGCGTCGATCATGCGGTTGACGGCGTTGCAGCCGCCGCCGCCGAGCCCGATCACCTTGATCGTCGCCGCGTGCTCGGGCACGAACCGTTTCGCATCAGCCATGTCTGCTTGTTCCTCTTCCGGGAAGAGCGGGAGCAACGATCAATTCCAGAGGCCGGACCACCAGGTCCATAACTTCGCGAACATCCCGCCGCCCTGACCGTTCAGGTGCGGCGCCTGTTCGCCGCGGGGACCGAAGAGCACCAAACCGACAGCCGTCGCGTACTCCGGCTGTTTGACCGCGTCGGTGAGCCCGGCGACGGTCGAGGGAACGCCGATTCGCACCGGCAGGCCGAACACCTCGGCGGCCGTCGTCTCGATCCCGCGCAGGTGCGCGCCGCCGCCGGTGATGACGACCTCGCTGAGCACCTGGTCGCGCGGGATGCGGTCGACGATGTTCGCCTTCGCGAGCCGAAAGATCTCGAGCACGCGCGGCAGGACGATGCTGCGCAACTGCGAGGAGGTGACCTCGCGCGTGCTGCGGCCGTCGAGCGATTTCACCTGGAACGACTGGTCGGCTTCGTCGCCGCGGACGAGCCCGGAGCCGTACGTCCGCTTCACGTTCTCCGCTTCGGCGAACGTCGTCTTCAGCCCGAGCGCGATGTCGTTGGTGAGGATGTTCCCGCCGACGGGGATCGTCGCCGAGTGCAGCACGCCGCCGTCCGCGTAGACCGCGATGTCGGTCGTGCCGCCGCCGATGTCGAGCAGCACGACGCCGACCTGCTTCTCCTCGGCGAGCAGCGTCGAAGCCGACGAGGCGAGCGGTTCGAACACGATTCCGGCGGGCTCGAGACCCGCGCGGTGCACGCACTTCAGCACGTTCGAGATGAAGCTCGCGCCGCCGGTGACGATGTGCGTATCGACCTCGAGCCGCCCGCCGCTCATCCCGACCGGGTCGCTCACGCCGTCCTGACCGTCGATCGTGTAGTGACGCGGGAGCGAGTGGATGATCTGGCGGTCGGCGGCGAGGTTGATGATCTTCGACGCGTCGACGACGCGTTTGACGTCGTTCGCGATGACCTCGCGGTCCTCGCCCGTCACCGCGACCACGCCGCGGTTGTTGGTCGACTGCATGTGCTCGCCGGTGACGCCGACGTAGACGTGCGAGACGTGGACGCCCGCCATCCGCTCGGCCTTCTCGGTGGCGGCCTCGATGGCGTGGACGGTCGCCTCGAGGTCGGTCACCACCCCTTTGCGCATCCCGGTGGAAGGCGCTTCGCCGACCCCGATGATCTCCAGCCCGTCCGGGCCGGATGCGGCGACGACGGCACACGTCTTCGTGGTGCCGATGTCCAGGCCGGCGATCGTCTCGCCCCGAGCCACTACGTCGTCGCCTTCACTTGCACCACAGTATATTGTGGTTCGCCGAGCGATCACCTACCACATCATCCACATCGGCCCCACCAATTCCATCCACGGAGCCTGTGGAGAACTCAGCGGAACTCGACGATCGGCGTCCCCGGCGCCCGCAGGTCGATCGCTCGCACCGCGCGCTTCGCCCCGACCCCGGCACGGACGGGCTGCACGAGGGCCGCCTTCTTCGAGAGATCGGCGTCGTCGCCGAAGCGGATCGTCACCCCGGTCACGTCGACGGCCTCGAGTCCGCCCCAGCGGTCGCGGCGCAGGCTCCTGAGGCTGAGGTCGGCCGCGGCGAGGACCTTGCCGTCGGCCAGAAGCCGCCCGACGTCGGGATCCGCGATCGACGCCCCCGGGACCGGCAGGCGCCCCGTCCCGGCGTCGATCTTCGCGGTCGAACCGGCGGCGCAGCCCGTCTGGAGCACGCGGGACGTCGCGTCGATGGTGACCTCGCGGCCGCCGGCGATCACGCAGGCGGTGGGGCGGCGAACCGTGGCGGCCAGCTCGACGAACGGGTGCGGGAACTGCCCGCGGTGGACGGCCGCACGCTCGACGTACGGGATCGCCTCGATGCGCGCACGGATCGCGCGCGTGTTCAGCAGCCAGACGTTCGCGTCCGGCGCGATCGCCGCAGCGCGCCGTACCTCCTCGCGGGAGACCGGCGAGGCGAGCGGGACGTCGATCCCCAGCCGCGTGAGGCGGAACCACGGCGATTGGACGAGCCACGAGCCGCCCCACCCGGCGAGCGCGGCCACGATGACGAGCAAGATCCAGAACGGCCGCACGCGCGCCGCCAGCGACGGCTTGCGCCGGCGCTGCAGCGGGCGAACGCGCGTCGCACTCTTCACCGCGTGCTCGTCGCCTCACCGAGCGCGTAGCGTTCGATCGCCTCGGCGACGCCGTCGTGCGCGACGTCGCCGACGACGTGGTCGGCGTGCGCGAGCAGCTCGGGCGGACCCGAACCCATCGCGACGCCGATCGCCGCGGCGTCGAGCAGCGGGACGTCGTTCCAGGCATCGCCGACCGCGAGCGTCTCGTCCAGCGAGACGCCGTGGCGCTGCGCCACGAACCCGAGCGCTTCGCCCTTGTTGACGCGCGGGTCCACGACTTCGACGAAGTCGACGTGGCTGCGGGTCAGGTACGCGCGCTCGCCGAGGAGCGCGCGCAGCGCGGCCAGATGGTGGTTCGCGCGCTCCGCGTCGTCGACCAAGACGATCTTGATCGTCGGGCGCTCGGCGAACGCTTCGCGAAGCGACGGCACGACGACCGGTTCGACGCGCGCCAGATCGGTGTAGCGCTTCGAGAACCGGTTGATCTCATCGACGTAGAGCCTATCGCCGGCATAGCATTGCGCGTGCACGCCGTGCTCGTGAGCCCATCTCAGCGTGTCGCGGGTGACGTCGCCTTGGACGGTCGTCTCGCGCAGCGTCGCGCCGGTCGCAGCGTCGAAGATCGCAGCGCCCTGGTAGCACACGACCGGGCCGTCGATCGCCAGCGCCTGCACGAAGGGCCTCGCCGCGGCGAACATGCGACCGGTCACGATGGTGACCGCGACGCCGGCTTCACGGGCTTTCGCGACGGCTTCCCGCACGCGCGGGCGGAGAACCAGGTCGTCGCCGATCAGCGTTCCGTCGAGATCGAGCGCGACGAGCCGGACGCGCGTCGTGGAGAGCATCGGCTTCGTGCGTTCGACGCGCCGCCCCGGAACCCCGCGCAGGAGATACACCGGCCGTCCGTGCGCGTTGCCCTCAGCGCGGAGTCGCGCGCCGCATCCGCGCGGTCCGCGCGTGCGCGGGCAGCCCTTCGAAATCGGCCAGAGCAGCGAGCGTCTCGGCGTCTTCGGCCATGCGCGCCGCGCTGTTGTGCACGAGCGAGATCGTGCGGAGGTAGTCCGCCGTGCGAAGACCGGAGGAGAAGCGCGCAGCACCTGAGGTCGGGAGCGTGTGGTTCGTCCCCGCGATGTAGTCGCCGGCGGCGACCGGGGTCGCCTCGCCCACGAAGATCGCGCCGGCGCGCCGGATCGCCGGGAGCCACTGCTCCGGATCGGAGACCATCAGCGAGAGATGCTCGGGGGCGAAGCCTTCGATCACGGCGCCGATCTCTTCGTCGGTCGTCGCATGAACGAGCCAGGTCCGCTCGTCGAGGACGCGCGAGACGATCGCATCGCGCCCGCTCTTGCGACCGAAGTCGCCGTCGAGCAACGCGGCGACCCGTTCCAGGAGCGAGCGGTCGCGGGAGACCGCCGCGACGCGTGCGAGCGGATCGTGCTCCGCTTGTGCGACCAGCTCTCCCGCCACCAATTCCGGCTTCGCCGTCGTGTCGGCGACGACGAGCACTTCGGACGGTCCGGCGAGACCGTCGATGCCGCACGCGCCGAAGACTTGGCGTTTCGCCTCCGTGACGTACACGTTGCCCGGGCCGACGATCTTGTCGACCGCGGGGATCGTCGCCGTGCCGTACGCGAGGGCGCCGATCGCCTGCGCGCCGCCGGCTCCGTACAGCTCGTCGACGCCCGTCAGCGCGCACGCGTAGAGGATCGCGGCGTTCACGCGGCCGTCGCGCTGCGGCGGCGTGACGACGACGACACGCTCGACGCCGGCGACCTTGGCGGGGACGACGGTCATCAGGACGGTCGAGGGGAGCGGCGCGCTTCCGCCCGGCACGTACGCGCCGACCGCGCCGAGGGGCCGCGAGAGAAAGGCGTACCGCGTGCCGTCGGCGGTGCGGTAGTCGATCGGCGCGGGCAACTGCCGCGCGTGGAAGTCGGTGATCCGCTCGCGCGCGAGCCGAAGCCCTTCGGCGATCCGTTCGGGTACGAGCGTCCGCGCTTCGTCGAGCGGCGGGATCGCGATGCGCAGCGTCGCCGCGGCGGCCTCCGGGAAGTCCCAGCGGCGGGTGTAGTCGATCAGCGCGTCGTCGCCGCGCGCGCGAACGTCCTCGAGGATCGCGCGCACCGCGGTGACCACCGCGGCCGGTGGATTCCACCCGGCCGCGTAGAGGCCGCTGAGCGCATCGCGATCGGCGGCGTCGGCGATCTTCATCGGTCGAAGCGGAACGCGCTCACGCCGCGACGGTCGCGAGCCGGTCGAGCAGCGCGGTGATCGCCTCGTATTTCGCGCGGAACCGCACCGGGTTCACGACGAAGCGCGCCGTGCTTTCGGCGATCTCCTCGACGACGACCAGGTCGTGCTCGCGCAGCGTCGTCCCGGTTGCGACCAAATCGACGATCAGGTCGGCGAGCCCGACGAGCGGCGAAAGCTCGACCGAACCGTGCAGCGGGATGAGCTCGACCGGCAGATCCCGCTCGGCGAAGAACGACTCGGCGGAGCGCGTGAACTTCGTCGCGACGCGCAGAAACGTCGGCAGCGGCGCCCCTTCGTGATAGCGGTCGATCCGCCGGCCGGCGACGACCAGCCGGCAGTAGCCGAAGCCGAGGTCGGCGAGCTCGGCGACGTTGCGATCGGTCTCCCAGAGCACGTCCTTGCCGACGATTCCGCAGTCGGCGGAACCGAACTCGACGTAGGCCGGAACGTCGGCCGGCCGGAGGAAGAGCAGCGTCGTGCCGTCCGAGGTCCGGACGGTGAGCTTGCGGCCGACGTCGTGTGGAACCTCGATCCCGGTCGCGCGCAGGCGTTCGGCCGCGTCGCGAAACAGCGCGCCCTTCGGCATCGCGATCGTCAGGCCGTCGACGTGCGCCTCCGGCGGCTTGCTCATCGCGCGTCCCAGTTGGACGGCGTGCGTGGAACCGGGAGGTCACCGACGCGCGGCCCGACGCGCAGCTCGCGGACCGTGCCGTCGAGCGCGATCAGAACCCGCGGGATCCCGTGCGCCCGTGCTTCGTCGACCAGCGCTTCGTCGCTGAGCTGCGAGCCGGCGTACCGCACGACGTTGCCGGCCGAGCGCTCCCGCGCGGCGACGACGTCGGAACCCGCGACCAGCACGTCGACGCGATGCCGCCGCCGCCGCACGTGCTTGCCGCGGCGCTCGAGCGCGATCAAGAGCCGCTCGACGCCCGCGGTCCAGCCGACCGCTGGGACGTCGAACCCGAAGCGAGGGAGGAGCGAGTCGTAGCGGCCGCCGCCGCACAGCGAAAACCCGATCTCCTCGACGTACCCCTCGAAGAGGAAGCCGGTGTAGTACTCGAGATCGCGCAGCAGCGCGAAGTCGACCGTCACGCGGCTTCGGTAGCCGAGCGCGTCGGCGCGCTCGAGCATCGCGTCGAGCTCGTCGAGCGCGGCGCGCGACGCCGGGGTCCGGCAGATCGACCGCGCCTGCGCGATCGCGTCGTGGCGTCCGCGCTTCTGCGCGAAGTCGACCAGCGCCGGACGGTCGAACTTGCGGAGCGCGACCAGGTTGCGCCGTTGCAGGAGCTCCTTCGCCTCGCGCGCGGCGTCGCCGCCGAGCCCGACGCCTTCGAGGATGCCGTCGACGATGCGCGCGTCGTTGATGTCGAAGCGGGCGTCGCGCAACCCGATCTCGTCGAGCCCCTCGATCGCCATGAACAGCGTCTCGGCGTCCGCGTCGATCCCGGCCGCCCCGATCAGCTCGACGCCCGCCTGCGTGAGCTCGCGCATCCGGCCTTCTTGCGGCTGCTCGTAGTAGCGGAACACCGGCGCGATGTACGCGAGCCGCAGCGGGAGCGGCGCTTCGCGCATCCGCGTCGAGACGAGCCGCGCGACCGGAGTCGTCATCTCGGGCCGCAACGCGAGCGCGGTCGAGCGCCGGTCGTTGAAGTGGAACAGCAGCTCGGTCGCCTCCTCGCCGAGCCCCCGTTCGAGCACGTCGAACCGCTCGATGATCGGCGTCTGCAGCTCTTCGTACGCCCAGCGCCCGAACACGGCGCGCATCTGCTGCTCGATCTCGCGCTTGCGGGCCAGCTCGTGCGGCAGCCAGTCGCGGACGCCGGCGGGGAGCCGCATCGGGCTACGGAGTCCCTTCGCGAACGTTCGGCGCGCCGACGATCGAGACGAGCCGCTCCCGAACGCGCGGATCGGAGGCGACGGCGCGCAGCACGGTCGTGCCGTTGATGTGCAGCACCAGCGGCGTCGTCCCGGACCATTCCGAGATCACGAGCGCGAGGCCGTCGATGTGCTCGCGCGACGTCACGGTGACGTGCCA
>DASWSC010000046.1:0-8305 GCA_036402855.1 Candidatus Elarobacter sp.
GGCGGCGGCGTGGCGTCGAGCCTGTCGCTGCTCGAGACCACGGCGCTGTGCGAGGAGATCACCGGAAACCGCGTAGAACTTGAGCGCGTCGCGGAGAACCGGCCGGCGGACGTGCGGCTCTACGTTACGAACAACGCCCGAATCACCGCCGACACGGGCTGGGCGCCTCGGAAAGCGCCCCGTGAGACCCTCGCCGAGATCTTCGCCTGGATACGCGAGAACGAGCGTCTCGTCGCACCACTCTGGTCCTGAGGGGCCGCCCTAGGAGATTCACCTTCGCTATGGCCGTTGTCGTGGTAACCGGATCGGCCGGTCTGATCGGTTCGGAATCGGTGGCCTACTTCGCGCAGCAAGGGCACGAGATCGTGGGGATCGACAACGACTTCCGCCGGCGCTTCTTCGGCCCGGACGCGTCGACCGAGTGGAACCGCGTCTCGCTCGAGTCGCGCTTCCCCCGGCAGTACACCCACGTCTCGACCGACATCCGCGACGCTGCGGCGATGGACGAGCTGTTCGCGCGCTACGGCAAGCGCATCGCGCTGGTGATCCACACCGCGGCGCAGCCCTCGCACGACTGGGCTGCGACCGATCCTCAGACCGACTTCACCGTGAACGCCAACGGGACGCTCTCGGTGCTCGAAGCGGCGCGCCGCCACGCCCCGGGCGCCGTCTTCATCTTCACCTCGACCAACAAAGTCTACGGCGACGCGCCGAACGAGCTTCCGCTGACGGAACACGAGACACGCTGGGAGATCGACGCCTCGCATCCGTACTGGCCCGGCATCGACGAGAACCTGCGCATCGATCAGTCGAAGCACTCGCTCTTCGGCGCCTCGAAGGTCGCCGCCGACGTGCTCGTTCAGGAGTACGGCCGTTACTTCTCGATGCCGACGGCGGTCTTCCGGGGCGGCTGCCTCACCGGACCGAACCACTCCGGGACGAAGCTCCACGGCTTCCTCGCCTATCTCCTGAAGTGCACCGTCACCGGCGCGCCGTACCAGGTGTTCGGCTACAAGGGCAAGCAGGTTCGCGACAACATCCACTCGCACGACCTCGTCTCCGCGTTCGACGAAGTCTTCAAGGCGCCGCGCTGCGGCGAAGTCTACAACGCGGGCGGGACACGCTTCAGCAACTGCTCGATGATCGAGGCGATCGCGCGGTGCGAGCAGGTTGCGGGGCGCGCGCTGAACTGGACGTACACGGAGACCAATCGGATCGGCGACCACATCTGGTACATCAGCGACATGGCGAAGTTCCGGTCGCACTATCCGTCGTGGTCGCAGCGCTATAGCCTCGACGACCTGCTGCGCGAGATGTACGAGAAGAACGTCGAGCGGTGGGAAGCCGAAGCGCGGGCGACGCCCGCGCCGGTCTAGCATGCTCTCCATCGTCATCCCCGCGCACAACGAAGAAGAGCACGTCGGGCCGACCGTCACCGCGATCGCGCAGCTGCTGACCGGCGAGCGCATCCCGTTCGAAGTTGTCGTCGTCGCAGACCATTGCTCCGACGGCACGTCCGCCGCCGTCGACCGGGTCGCCGGCGCGTGGCCCCAAGTCCGATGGGTCGCGAACCAGCGTGCAGGCGGTTTCGGCAACGCGATCCACACGGGTCTCGAAGCCTACCAGGGCGACGCCGTCTGCATCGTGATGGCCGACGCCTCCGACGATCCGGCCGACATCGTGAAGTACTGGCGGGCGATCGAGCGGGGCTACGACTGCGCGTTCGGTTCGCGCTTCGTGCGCGAGGCGACCGTCGTCGAGTACCCCCCGCTCAAGTTCTTCCTCAACCGGGCGGCGAACGTGTTCGTCGCGCTCCTGTTCGGAATCCGCTACAACGACGTGACGAACGCGTTCAAGTGTTACCGGCGCGAGGTGATCGACGGGGTGAAGCCGATTCTTTCGCCTCACTTCAACATCACCGTGGAGCTGCCGCTGAAGGCGATCGTGCGCGGCTACTCGTGGACGGTCGTGCCGACGAACTGGTACAACCGGAAGCACGGCGTTTCCAAGTTCAAGATCAAGGAGATGGGGAGCCGCTACCTCTTCATCGTACTCTACGCGCTGATCGAGAAATGGCTCTCGCGCGGCGACTACCGGCGAGCACCGAAGCATGCGGAGCACCCGCTCCCGCGCACCGAGTCGGTCACGCGCTGAGGTTCCGGATGCAGACGTTCTTCGACAAGGCTTCGGCGGCGTGGTCCGATCGCGACCGCCGGTTCTGGATCGTGATCGGCTTCGCCGCGCTCGTGTGGGCGTTCTATGCGTTCGCCGAGTTCGGGCGGATGTTCTTGCTCATCGAGTACCGGTCGTGGGCGGCTCGAGGGAGCCTTTTCAACCCGCTCCTGATGCTCGACCCGCATGGGATGGTGCGGAGCCGGCTGCTGAGCTACTTCACGGCGGCGCTCGCGACCGAGATCTGCGGCTACCGGCCGGCCTGTCACGACGCGTACCAGATCGCGCTGATCCTGGCGGCCGGCGTGCTCTTGGCGCTCGCGCTGCGCCGGCTCTTTCCCGACTCGCCGCTCGGCCTGGTCGTCGCGGCGATGCTGTTCCCGCTGACCACCTCGGCGGCGCTCGAGTCGCTCGCGTGGCAAGCGACGCTCCTCGACAAGCTCGCCCTCTTCTTCACCGCGCTCGGAATCTTCGCCGTCTCCGCGATCGACCTCGCGCGCCTCGACCGCCGGCGCGTCCTGATCACCAACGGGCTCCTCCTGCTCGTCGTCTTCTGCGCCTACAACTCGAAGGAAGCGGCCTTCCCGCTCGCTCCCTCGATGTTCGGGCTGCTCGTGCTGCGGTTTCTCGCGCTCGTCCCCGCCGTCACTTGGAACGCGCTCCGAGAGGCGTCGCGCAGGACCGCGACCCTGCTGGCGGCGCCCTTGGCGTACGGGCTGATCCACGTTGCGCTGGTCTACCAGGACCGCATGTTCCTGAACCCGCGCGAGGCGGCGCGCGTGATGGGCGGGACGTGGTGGGTCAACCTCAAGATCGAGCTGCTCTACCTCTTCTCGGCGACGCCGCTCGCGCAGGCGCTCGGCAAGTACCCGTACATGCCGATACCCGACATCATCGCGTTCCTGGTCGACGTGCTCGTGTTCGTCGTCGCCGTCGCGCTGTTCGTGGCGCGGTTCGGCTCCACGCAGATGCGGCTCACGTGGCTGTGGGCGGCGCTCTCGTTCTTGATGGCGATCGCCATCCCGCTGCGCACCACGGCCCCGTCCGCCTTCTATCTGCTCGTGCCGTCCTTCTATCTCGCGATCTGGCTCTTCGTCACGGCGCTCGTCGTGGTGCGCGCCTTCCCCTCGCCGGCTGCCGTGCGCGGCACCGTCGTCGCCGTCGCGCTGCTCACGGCGGCCCACGTCTTGGGATTCCTCGAGAGCGCGCCACCGTATCTGGCGATGGCGACGATGTCCGACAACTTCACGCGCGCCTTGCCGGAAGTGGGTACGGCGTATACGGCGAGCGGCAAACCGGCGCACGTCGTCTTCCTGTGGCCGGAGACCGCCAAGAGCGCCTACATGTTCATGGCGGTCCCCTCGATGCGGAGGCTCGCCGTCTACACCTTACCGCCGGGCGCTTCGACCGGCGACGACGCCGCGTTCGACTCCGCGGTGACCGACGGCCCGTACCCGCCGGCGGCCGCGCGTCCCGCGCCGCAGCGCGATACGCTCACCGTCGTCTTCGGCGAGGATCTGCGTCTGCTGGCGATCGTCCCGCCGGCGAAGTGACGCGCCCGCGCGCGGCTACGTGGTGGAGCGGGTGATCTCGTTCTCGTACACGGTCGCCGCGGCGACGTCCGCGTGCCGGCGCTTCACGCGCCCGACCCCGACGTAGCGCAAGCCCGCCGCCGACGCCTTCTCCGGGTCGAGGAGGTTGCGGCCGTCGACCACGAGATCACCACGCATCGACGCGGCGCATCGCACGAAGTCGAGCGCGCGGAACTGGTTCCATTCCGTGGCCAGCAGGATCGCGTCCGCGCCCTCGATCCCTTCGTACATGTCGGCACAGAACGTCACTTGGTCGCCGATCACGGCGCGTGCCGGCACGTTCGCGATCGGGTCGTGCGCGCGTATGACGGCGCCCCGGTCGAGCAGCCGCTGGATCAGCGCCAGCGCGGGCGCATCGCGGATATCGTCGGTGTCCGGCTTGAATGCGAGGCCGAGCACCGCGATGACGCGGCCGGTCAAACCGCCGAGCTCGCGCTCCAGCTTCATCACCGTCCGCTCGACCTGCCGCCGGTTCACCAGCTCGACCGCGTGCAGCAGGGGCGCGGAATAGTCTCGCTCGACGGCGAGCTGCTCGAGCGCGCGAACGTCCTTCGGGAAGCACGACCCGCCGTAGCCGATCCCAGGGTTGAGGAAGCGCGTTCCGATCCGTTGGTCGTAGCCGATCCCGCGGCACACCGCCCGCACGTCGACGTCGAGCAGCTCGCAGATGTTCGCGATCTCGTTGATGAACGAGATCTTCGTCGCCAGAAACGCGTTCGCGGCGTACTTGATCATCTCCGAGGTGCGGACGTCGGTCACCACGATCGGCGCGTCGAGCGGGGCGTACAGGTCGCGCATCACGCGCTCGGCCTCGGGATCGTCGGTTCCGATGACGATGCGGTCGGGGTTCAGAAAGTCGGCGACCGCCGAGCCTTCGCGCAGAAACTCGGGATTGCTGACGACGCTCACCGCGAAACGGCCGGGCGCGTGCTCGCGGACGATCGAGCGGATCATCTCGCTCGTCTCGACGGGGACGGTCGATTTGGAGACGACGATCCTCGGGCCGTCCAGGGCGCGCCCGATCTCGCGGGCGACGGCGCGGACGGCGCCGACGTCGGCATGGCCGTCGGCGCGCATCGGCGTGCCGACCGCGATGAACACGATCTCGCTGTCGCGAACGGCGGCCGCGGTGTCGGTCCCGAATGTGAGCCGGCCCGCCTGGACGTTGCGCTCGAGCATCTCGCCGAGCGCCGGCTCGTAGAACGGGATCTCGCCCGCTTGGAGCGACGTGATCTTCCTCTGGTCGTTGTCGATGCAGACGACGGTATTGCCGAGCTCCGCGAAGCACGTGCCGGTCACCAGACCCACGTAACCCGCGCCGACCACCGCGATCCGCCTCATCCGCCTTCCATTCGGGTCGAACCGGCCGTCGGTCCTCGCGAGCGCCCCAGCGAGACGGCGCACGCCGCCAGCGCGAGCGTATGCCCCACCGCGATGGTGCGCAAGAAATCACCGGCGTTCTCGTGCCGCAGCACCATCGCGACGATCTCCCCGGCCGCGACCAGGACGAGCGGGACGACGAAGCGCATCCTGCCGCGCGCGATGTCGTAGGTCGCGACGATGTTCGCCAGCGAGAGCATCGCGATCGCGTACACATACGGGACGAGCAAAGGGGCGCCGGAAGCGAACGCGCGTCCGGCGATCGCGGTGATGACGAACGTCGGGAACAGCGCGAAGAACGCGATCGCTCCCGCACCGATCGCCGCGCCCGCGCCGGCCGCCTGCGCGAAGAGCCAGCGCGTCCGCTGCCCGCGCGCGGCCGTCAGCGCCGCTTGCGGGAGCAGCACGGTCGGGATGAAGGCGACGAGCGCGTAGAGGGCGCGGCTCGCCAGCGCCGCCGCGCCGTAGAGCCCGGCCGTCCGTGGATCGAGGTACCGCTTCGCGAGCACGACGTCGAAGAACAGCATCCCGTTGATGCACGAGACGGCGAGCGCGACCGGGATCGCACCGAGGATGACGGTGCGCAGCGCGAGCCGCTCGTGACTCCCTTCACGGTGCGGCCGGCCCATGAGGTACGTGGCGCCCGCCGCGAGCGCGTAGCCGACCGCCATCCCGGCCACCGCGCCGCGCACCCCGGCGATGAGGCCGAACACCGGCGCGAGCGCGGCCTTCGCGAACGTTTCGGCGACGACCGAGAGCGCGAAGGCCCGAAACGCCGCCGTCCCTTGGAGCACACCCCGCAGAAACGGCAGCATCAGCGCGCCGAACAGCGCGACCCCGGCGTACGTGACGAGCAGCGGATCGTTGATCCGCAGGAAGCCCGCGATCCCGAACGACGCGGCCGCCAGCGCCGCGCCCGCCGCGAGCGAGACCCCGAACGCCAGCCGGTCGACCGCGCGCACGAGCTGCGCCAGCCGTTCCGGCGCGAGCGCACAGTCCGTCGCGAGCTTCGCGACGATCATCTGCGCGATGAGCGCCGGACCGCTCAGGATGAGGACGAGCCCGACCAGCGACGAGAACGTGCCGTACGCCTCGACGCCGATCGCTCGGCTCACCAGCGCGTAGAAGACGTAGTTCAGGACGTTGGCGACCATCAGCCCGGCGAACGTGAGCGCCGCGTCGCGTCCCACGCGGGCCGATGTCGCCGTCGCGACCGGGTCGCGCGGCGCGGTCGAGGAAGCCGCCATCGCGCCCTAGGGTTACCGGATCGCGATCATGTCCCTGGTCGGATGGAAATGAGCGTCGCACGGCCGGCCGTTCGGGGTAGGATTGATGCGTGAGAGCCCTCGCCGCCTCGCTCGCCGTTCTCGCGCTCGTCTCGACCGGACCGGCCTCGTCCGCGCAGACGGCGGCGCCCGCGTCGACCGCGCCGCCGTGGCGGCCACGGCCGGTTATCTTCGTCGATCCGCGGGCCTATCTGGCGTCACCGACGCCGCGTCCCTTCACGCGGCAATCTCCGCGACCGCGGGCGACCAAAGCGCCGCGCACCGGTGCTCACCCGCACGTGACCCCGGGGCCGAAGCGCAGGCCGATGGCGCAGCCGGCGCCGGAGACGTTCGAGCGGCTCGATACGTCGCCGCCGCCGGTTAGCCGGCCCCCAGGACCTTGACGAGGAACGCGTAGCGGTCGGCGACCTCATCGATCAGCTTTGCGGTCGGTTTGCCGGCGCCGTGCCCGGCTTTCGTCTCGACGCGCAGCACGATCGGACGGTCGCAGCTCTGCGCGTGCTGCAGCGCGGCGGCGAACTTGAACGAATGGGCGGGGAACACGCGGTCGTCGTGATCGCCCGTCGTGATCAGCGTCGCCGGATAGCAGACGCCGTCGCGCACGTTGTGATACGGCGAGTACCGCAGCAGCTCGCGCGCGTCGTCCGGATCGTCCGCCGAGCCGTAGTCGGACGTCCATGCCCAGCCGATGGTGAAGCGCTGGAAGCGTAGCATGTCGAGCACCCCGACCGACGGCAGCGCCGCGCCGAAGAGTTCGGGACGCTGCGTCATGCAGGCGCCGACCAGCAAGCCGCCGTTCGAGCCGCCGTGGATCGACAGCTTCGGCGTCGACGTCCACTTCTCGGCGATGAGATACTCCGAGGCTGCGATGAAGTCGTCGAACGTGTTCTGCTTGTTCCCCTTGCTGCCGCCGAGATGCCAACGCTCGCCGTACTCGCCGCCGCCGCGCAGGTTGGCGACCGCATAGATCCCGCCCATCTCCAGCCAGACGAGCACGGCCGAGGAGAACGCCGGCGTCACGGAGATGTCGAATCCGCCGTAGCCGTAGAGAATCGCAGGCGCCGTACCGTCGCGCTGCGTCCCCGTCTTCCACGTCACGATCATCGGGACGCGCGTCCCGTCCTTCGAGGTGTAGAAGACCTGCTCGCTCTCGAATTGCGAGACGTCGAAGAGCACCTGCGGTGCGAACACGCGGACCGAGAGGCCGGTGCGCACGTCGTAGCGGTAGATCGACGTCGGCTCGGTATAGCTCGTGTAACTGTAGAACGTCTCGCGGTCCGCACGCTTCCCGCTGAAGCCGGCGACGCTTCCCAGGCCCGGAAGCGCGACCTCCGAGAGGCGCCGCCCGCCGAGATCGTAGACGACGACGCTCGCCAGCGCGTCGTGCAGATACGACGCGATGATTCGATCGGCGAAGAACGATGCGTTGTCGAGCGGGTCGTCGCTCTCGGCGACGATCTCGCGAACCGAACGGTCGTGCAGCTCGACCGCCACGACGCGGCCGCGCGATGCGCCTTGCGTCGTCAGAAAATAGAACGCCGTCGCGTCGTTCGCGAGGTACGCATACCGTCCCTGATCGTGCGGGATCAGCTCGATCGCGGCTCCGCCGGCCTGGAGGTCCTTGACGAAGATCGCGTTCTCCGGCGCGGCTCCGCGGCTGATGTCGAGGACGAGATAGCGCCCGTCCTCCGTCGTGATGGCCGAAAAGTTCCAGTCCTTGTGGTCGGGCCGCTCGTAGACGAGCACGTCGGTCGACTGCGGCGTCCCGAGGCGGTGGAAGTACACCTTGTGGTAGTAGTTGGCGTCCTTGAACTTGGTGTCGGACGCGGGCTCGTCGTAGCGGCTGTAAAAGAAGCCGCTCCCGTCACGCTTCCA
>DASWSC010000047.1:0-1899 GCA_036402855.1 Candidatus Elarobacter sp.
CGGGGCGGCTCGCGGGGTGTCGATTTTGGGGGGCGGCGTTCGTCTTTGAATCGGATGCGACCGGCATCCGGGCCGTAAGGAGACCCCCGTGAAATACATGCTTTTGATCTACAGCCAGCCGCGCGATCGCGAGCCGACCCCCGAAGAGTGGGCGGCGAGCATGCCGGCGTGGGAGGCGTTCGGGAACGAGCTCCGCAGCCGCGGGGCGTTCGTCGACGCCGCGCCGCTCGCGCCCGCGACGAGCGCGACGACCGTGCGCGTCCGCGACGGGAAGCCGGTCGTCACCGACGGTCCGTTCGCCGAGACGAAGGAATGGCTGGGCGGCTACTACATCATCGAAGCGCCCTCGCTCGACGGCGCGCTCGAAGCCGCGAAGATGTGCCCGGGGGCGAAGGACGGCTCGGTCGAAGTCCGTCCCCTTGTCGACGTCGGAGGCTGACGCAGCTCGAAGGATCGCGGCGTGCTTCCGTGACGACGCGGGACGCACGCTCGCGGCCCTTTCCCGCGCGCTCGGCGACATCGACCTCGCCGAGGACGCGCTGCAGGACGCGTACTTGGCGGCGCTGCAGCGCTGGCCGCGCGACGGATTCCCCGAGCGCCCGTCCGCATGGATCCTCACCGCCGCGCGAAACCGCGCGATCGATCGCCTCCGCCGCGAGCGCGTCGGGCGCGAGAAGCTCGAACGGCTCGCCGCGCTCGAGCCGGCTCCGCCTTCAGCGGCGGAGGCAGCGGAGGACGGCGAGGCGATGACTGCGATCCGTGACGACCGCCTCAGCCTCATCTTCGCGTGCTGCCATCCGGCGCTCGGGATCGAGGCGCGCATCGCGCTGACCCTGCGCACGCTCGCGGGGCTGACCGTCGAAGAGATCGCGGATGCGTTCCTGGTTCCGCACGCGACGATGGCGCAGCGGCTGGTCCGGGTGAAGCGGAAGATCCGCGAGTCGGCGATCCCATTCGACGTCCCGCCGGCGGAGCGTCTTGCGGAGCGGCTCGACGACGTGTGCGCCGTGCTCTACCTGATCTTCAACGAAGGCTACGCGGCGTCGAGCGGCGACCGCATGGTGCGCCGCGAGCTGTGCGACGAGGCGATCCGGCTGGCGCGCATCCTCGCGACGCTGATGCCGCAGGAGGCGGAGGTCATGGGCCTGCTCGCGCTGATGCTGTATCACGACTCGCGCCGCGAAGCGCGCGTGCGCGCCGACGGATCGCTGGTGACGCTCGCCGACCAGGACCGCTCGCAGTGGGACCGTGCGAAGATCGGCGAGGGGGACGACTGGCTGGGGCGCGCGTCACGGCATCGCGCGCCGGGTCCGTATCAGCTTCAAGCGGCGATCGCGTACGCGCACGCATCGGCTCCTTCCGCCGAATCGGTCGACTGGCACGCGATCGCCGAGCTCTATGAGCATCTGGAGCGGTTCACGCCGTCGCCCGTCGTCGCGCTCAACCGCGCCGTCGCGACCGGCTTCGCCGACGGACCGGCGGCCGGGCTCGCCGCACTCGACGCGCTTCCGCGCGGACAGCTCGAGACGTATCACCTCTACCACGTCGCGCGCGCCGACGCGCTGCGCCGGCTCGGCCGCACCGCCGAAGCGCGCGCGGCGTATGCGGCCGCGCTCGCGCGGACGCAGAACGGCGCGGAGCAGGGCTACCTACGCGCCAAATTGCGCGAAACGGAACCGTAGCGCGCTGCGGGCGATCGGCGCTTCACGGCGTAGAGAGACCCCGTGAGCGAGCCGGAGCTGCCGTCGGGATTCTACCAGCGCATCGACGCGGAGACGTTCGCCGCGACGTCGTGGACGACGAGCCCGTGGGATGCGCGGCTGCAGCACGGCGGCCCGCCGACCGCGCTGATCGCCCACGTGATGTGCGAGCAGTTTCCGCGCGACGACATGCGCATCG
>DASWSC010000048.1:0-11983 GCA_036402855.1 Candidatus Elarobacter sp.
GTGCTCGTCCACCGGACGTCGGTCGCGCACGGCTTCGTCGTCTTCACCGACGGCAACGTGCTGGGCCAGCTCGCCGCGCCCGACATGCGGCTGCCGATCGGCTACGCGCTGGCCTACCCGGATCGCCTCGACGATCGCCCCGTCAGCCGGGATCCGGTCGAGGCGCTCGGCGGCGAGCGGGGCGCGCAGGGGACGACGCTGGCATTCGAACGGCCGGATTTCGGCCGTTTCCCGTGCCTAGGGCTCGCCTACCAGGCGCTCGAGACGGGCGGGACCGCGCCGGCCGTCCTCTCGGCGGCGAACGAGGTAGCGGTGGCCGCGTTCGTGGCGGGGAACCTCCGCTTCGGCGAGATCGCGGCGTGCATCGAAACCGCGCTCCAACGTGTCGATAGTACAAACGTGAGCCTCGCTGCGGTGCGCGAGGCTGACCGCTCGGCCCGAGACGCTGCTCGGGCGTTCGTCGTTGAACGTACGACAGCCAGACCCTGACGGAGTCCGATGACGCCTGCTAGCATTCTCGTCTTCCTGCTGATGCTGTCCGTCCTTGTGGTGCTCCACGAGTACGGTCACTTTCTGCTGGCGCGCTCGAACGGGGTGCGGGTGACCGACTTCGCGGTCGGCTTCGGCCCGACGCTCCTCAAGTGGACCTCGAAGCGGAGCGGGACGAACTACCGGGTGAACGCCCTCCCGCTCGGCGGGTACTGCCAGATGAAGGGCGAGGACGGGAAGTCGAGCGAGGCGGAGCAGCAGCGCGAGTTTCGCAGCGGCGGCTACGAGCCCGACAACTTCCAGGCGAAGACGCCGCTCCAGCGGCTCGCCATCGTCGTCGCCGGTCCGATCGCGAACTTCATCGTCGCGCTGGTGCTCTTCGTCGGCGCGGCGATCGCGGTCGGCGTCCCGGGCGAGAAGCCGACCACGATGGTCTATCAGCTGCTCCCGGGCTATCCCGCGGCGCGCGCGGGGATGCAGGTCGGCGACCGCATCGTCTCCGTCGACGGCCGTACCGTCGCCGACGGCAACGAGCTCGTCACGACGATCCACAACTCGCTCGGCAAGCAGCTCCACGTCGTCTACGTGCGCGACGGGCGCGAGCGCGCGGTCGACGTCACCCCGGTCCGCAGCCCCGACGGGAAGCCGATCGGTCTGCTCGGCTTCCAGCCGCTCCCGGCGACCCACCGCGTCGGGCTCGCGACCGCGTGGAGCTGGGGTTGGTCGCAGTTCGCCGGCGTGACCACCTCGACGCTGGGCGCGCTGGGCGCGCTCGTATCGCACCCGCAGTCGGTCGCCGGCCAGTTCCAAGGACCGATCGGGATCGCGCGTGTCTCGGCGCAGGCGCAGCAGTTCGGGCCGTACGTCTTCATCTCGCTGGCCGGGATGCTCTCGATCTCGCTCGGGATCTTCAACCTGCTCCCGATCCCGGCGCTGGACGGCGGCCGCGCGGCCTTCATTCTGGTCGAGATGCTGCGCGGCAAGCCGGTCGACCCCGAGAAGGAGGCGCTGGTCCACGTCGGCGGTGTCGCCGTCCTGATCGCGCTCATGATCGCGGTGTCGTTCCACGACGTCACGGCTGCGATCTCAGGCCGCTCGGCGTTCTAGCGGCGTGCGTACGATAACACCATGATCCGTCTCCGCCGCCAGACCAAGGCCGTGCTGCTCGAGAACAAATCAGGCTGGTCGAAGGACGCCAAGAAGGTGTGGATCGGCGGCGACCACCCCGTCGCGGTCCAGTCGATGACGACCACCGACACGGCGGACGTGGAGAAAACGCTCGAGCAAGTCTACGGCTTGGCGATGGCGGGCTGCGAGATCGTTCGCGTCACCTGCCAGGACCCCAAGGACGCCGCCGGGCTCCCCGCGATCGTCGCGCGCTCGCCGGTGCCGATCGTCGCCGACGTGCACTTCGACCACCGCATGGCCCTCGCCGCGATCGAGGCCGGCGTCGCGAAGCTGCGCCTGAACCCCGGCAACATCACCGACCCGGCGAAGACGCGCGAGGTCGTGCGGCTCGCCGTCGAGCGGGGCACCCCGATCCGGATCGGCGTCAACATGGGCTCGCTGGCACGCGATCTCGAGGAGCGGCTCGGCCACACCCCGGAGGCGCTCGTCGCCTCGGCGCTCCGTCACGTCGACCTGCTCGAAGAGCTGGGCCATACCTCGATCGTGATCTCGGTCAAGGCGCACGACGCGGTGACGACGATCCACTCCTACCGGCTGCTGGCGAAGCAGCTCGACGCGCGCAGGACCCCGTACCCCCTCCACCTCGGCGTTACCGAGGCCGGCCTCCCGCTCGACGGCACGATCAAGTCCTCGATCGGCCTCGGCGTCCTGCTGTTCGAGGGGATCGGCGACACGCTGCGCGTCTCGCTGGCCGCCGACCCGGTCGAGGAGGTCCCGGTCGCCTGGGGGATCCTCAAGGCGCTCGGCCTGCGGGAGAAGGGCTTCGACATCACGGCCTGCCCGTCGTGCGGACGGGCCGAGATCGACGTGGTCGAGCTGGCCCGCATGGTCGAGGCCATCGCCAAAGAGTACACGGCGCCGGTCAAGGTCGCGGTGATGGGCTGTGTCGTCAACGGCCCAGGCGAGTCTAAGATGGCAGATGTAGGGATAGCAGGGGGCAAGGGCAAGGGTGCCATCTATCGGAAGGGCGAGCTTGTGGGAACGTTTCCCGAGGCCGACCTGCTGGGACGCCTCCGTCTCGAGATCGAAAAGGTCATCCAGGACCAGTACCCCGACTACCTCCATGAGATCAACCGTGAGCCGACCGCCGTTTAGCGCCTTCAAGGCGCTCGTCCCGGGTGGACGACTGATCGTAGCGACCGCCGTGACCGCCCTGGTCGCGTCGCTCTCGCTCGCGCTGTCGAACCCGGCGACGATCAGCGTCGACGGCCAGCGGCTCTCCTCCGACGTCGCGCCCGTCACGACGCTCGGCGGCGCCACCTACCTCCCGCTGCGCGCGATGGCCGAGGCCACCGGCGCGCAGACGACGTTCGACACCTCGACCGGCGAGATCGTCGTCCGCCGCGGAACCGACGTCCTCGTGATGCGCGCCGGCACGTCCGCCGCGAAGCTCAACGGCCGCGTCGTGACGCTCGCCCACGCGCCGTTCACCGTCAACCGCCGCACGATGGTCGCGAGCGACACCGTCACGCGCGCCTTCGGCTCGATCGTCCGCTACGACGCGAAGCGCAACCGCGTCGCCGTCCGCACCCCGGGCGTCGTCGTCGCCGGCGCCGCCGACGAAGAACCCTAAGACGTAGCCCCCCCGCGACGGTGAGCCCGGCGCGGGCGACACAGGGCGTCGCTCCCGGTTACGCCGGAGAGGGTGCTGAGGCTGTTGCGACGAGGACGCCGTCGCGCAGGACCGGGACGACGTCGAGGACGTCGAGGGCGGCGCAGAACGCGATGTCGCCGGCGAAGCCTTTCTGCGCCAGCGCTTGCGCGTGGTCGGCGCTGGCGACGGCGTCGGCGAGCCGGGAGGCGACGCCGCGATGCAGGATCGCCGCCGCGCGCGCGCCGTCGCGCAGCTCGGCGCCGGTGATCCGCGAGCGCAGCGCCTCGACCAGCGCGCCCGCGCCGATCGCGTCCTCGAGCGCGAAGCCGCTCGCGTCGCCGGCACAGACGATCGCGATGTCGCCGTCCTCCGCGGCGAGCGCGTCGGCCGCGGCGGCACGGTTGACGAGTGCGACGGCCCGCACGGACGCCGCCGCGGCGACGCTGCGGAGCGCTCGCGTCCCGTTCGTCGTCGTCAGGATGAGCGTCTTGCCCGCGACGGCCGGCGCGGTGAACGACGCCGGCGAGTTGTCGAGATCGAATCCGTCGATGCGGACGGAGTTGCGCTCGCCGCAGAAGAGCACGCGACCGCGTCCGAGGCGGCTCCCGAGCGCGATCGCGTCCTCGGGTTCCGCGACCGGGATCACTCCGGCCGCGCCGTTCGCCAGCGCGACCGCGATCGTCGTCGAGGCGCGCAGCACGTCGACGACCGCGACGTGCGCCCCGCGCACCGCCTCGCTCGCCCACGGCGGCGCGAGCAACACCTCGATGCTGCGGCTCATCTCGCGCTCCGTACTGCATGCGGCGCGACGGCGCCTCTCCGTCGCGGAAGGCGTCCGGGGCTACGCGCCGGCTGCGTCGTCGATGCGCACGGCGGGGTTGTCCTGGCTCGAGTACCGCGCGACGACGCGTTCGGCGCGGTCGCCCACCCCGAGCGTGAACGTCATCGTGCCGTCGCCGAGCGGAAAGTAGAAGCGCGTCGGCGAGAGCGGGATCAAGCCCGCCGTATACTGCCCGGGGATCACGGCGCGAAGCCCGAGCGGGTCCGGTGAGACGGTCATCACTTTCCCGCTCGGATAGCGGTAGCGCCCGGCGAGCCGCGCCTTCTGCGCGTCGCTGAGCGCCACGACGGTTCCGCTGACCGGGTCGTCCCACGAACCGCCGCGCGAGATCGCGGCCAGCGCCTCGGCGACGACCGACGGTCGTGAGCGCACCCAGTTGGTGAGCACGACGATGTTGGAGCGTTCGTCCGGAACGAGCGTCGTCAGCGCGAGATAACCGGGAAGCTCTCCCGTGTGCCGGTACCGCCGTCGCCCGTCGGCGGTGCCGATCATCCATCCGGCGCCGTAGCCGAAGCCCGCACCGTCGAAGATCTCCTCGACGAGCGCCGCGGTGACGACGGTTCCGTCGGGGCGCAGCATGAGATCGTTCCACCGCGCGAGATCGGCGGCGGTGCTGAAGACGCCGGCGTCGCCCTCCGGCGGCGTGAGCGCGAGGACGGGGACCGCGGTCGCGACGTCCGCGAGCCGGAAGCCCGCAAGGAAGCGCGACCACGGGATCTCGCGCGGCTCGTAGCCCAGTGCGGGGCGCCGCGGTTCGTCGAAGCCGATCGTCCCGGTGTCGCGCATCCCGGCCGGTGCGAAGATCGTCTCGCGGAGGAACGCGCCGAAGGGCTTCGCCGCGGCGCGTTCGACGATCATGCCGAGCAGCACGTATCCGGTATTGGAATAGTGGTACTTCGTCCCCGGCGCGAAGTCCAACGGGAGCGGGCGCTGCCGCTCGACGATCCGGCGCCACGCATCCGGCGCGCGCATGAAGGCGATGTGCGCCGGCGACTCGAGCTCGAGCGCTTCCTCATAGTCGGGGACCCCCGACGTGTGGTGGATCAGGTGCGCGACCGTGACCGGCCGCCAGTGCGGCGGGCAGTCGTCGAGGTACGTGCAGATCGGGTCGCCGAGCCGCAGCGCGCCGCGATCGCGCAGCTTCAAGGCGGCGAACGCGGTGAACATCTTCGAGACCGAGGCGATCCGGAATTGCGTGCTCGCCGTACAGCTTCGCTCGGGCGCGAGCGTCGCCGAGCCGTACGCGCCGCCGAACTGCAGTTTTCCGTCGCGGCGGACTTCGACCGATCCGCTGAACCGCCCGAGCGCGGCGAGCGCGCGCAGGTAGCGGTCGCAGCGCTCCGCGACGACCCCCTCCGCGGCCGATGCGGTGAAGGGCGTACAGGCGGCTGCGGCCGCCGCGCCGAGAAACGCGCTGCGATCCATACACCGAACGAATTAGGTGATGAGGCGCCGGGCTCCTCCACGTCGAACGAGCGCCTCGCATGAGCACGAACGTCCTCGACCTCGTCGTCGAAGCGCTGCCGCACCTGCGCGGCGGGCTCGGCGAAGAGTCGGCGACCTTCACCGCGCGGCTGCTCTACCAGAACCTGGGGCTCGACGCGTGCGCCGTCGTCGACACGGAGCGCGTGCTGGCGTACGTCGGTCGCGGTGAGGATCATCACCGGGTCGGCGGTCCGTCGCTGACCGGGCTGACGCACAAAGCGATCGCGACCGGACAGGCCTTCACCGCGCGCTCGCGCGAGGAGATCGACTGTCCCGTCCCCGGCTGCCCGCTGACCTCGGTGACCATCGCGCCGTTCATCGTGCACGGCGCGGCGGTCGGCGCACTCAAGCTCTACCGTGCCGGGACGCCGATCGCCGAGGGCGACGAGCGCGTCGCCACCGGGCTCGCGCGCGTCTTCTCGGTCTCGCTCGAAGCCGCCGAGCTCGATGCGCGCTCGGCGCTCGTGACGCAAGCCGAGCTGGAGGCGCTTCGCGCGCGCGTCTCACCGCACTTCCTGTTCAACACCCTCACCACGATCGCGGCGCTGACCCGCACCGATCCGGAGCGCGCGCACGACCTGGTCGTCGACTTCGCGGAGTACTTCCGCGACTCGCTGGCACAGCACGCCGAGTTCGTCTCGCTCGACGAAGAGCTCGAGCACGTCGAGCAGTATCTGCGCTTCGAGCACGCGCGGTTCGGCGAGCGCCTGCGTGTCGCGTTCGAGGTCGACCCGCGCGCACGGCTCGCGCTCGTCCCGGTGCTCTCCGTCCAGCCGCTGGTCGAGAACGCGATCGCGCACGGGCTCGCCCCAAAGGGCGGCGGCGGTCTGGTGCGGGTGCGCGCGCAGCCGGAGGGCGGCGGGACGGAGATCGCGGTGAGCGACGACGGCGTCGGCTTCGCTCCCGGACGGGTCCGGCCGCGCGGCAACGGGATCGGGATGGACAACGTCGACCAGCGCCTCACCAAGCTCTTCGGGCCGGCCAGCGCGCTGCGCGTCACGAGCGCGCCGGGGCAAGGGACGACCGTCGCCTTCCGCGTCCCCGCGCTGCTTCCCGCGGCGGCGCGCTGATGCGCGCGCTCGTCGTCGACGACGAGGCGCTGGTCCGCAGCGAGCTGGTGTACGCGCTCGGCAAAGCCGCGCCGGACGCGCGCGTCACCGAAGCGCCGGACGCGGTCGAGGCGCTGCGCGAGCTTGCGGGCTCGCCGTACGACGTCGTGTTCCTCGACATCAACTTGCCGGGACTCGGCGGCCTCGAGGCGACGAAGGTGATCAACGCGCTCAGCGCCCCGCCGCTGGTCGTCTTCGTGACGGCGCACGACGAGCACGCGCTCGACGCGTTCGAGCTCGGCGCGTTCGACTACGTCGTCAAGCCGGTCTCCGAGACGCGGCTCGCGCGCACGCTCGAGCGCCTGCGGCTGCAGCGCCCGAGCGCGGTTGCGACGCCCGATGCGCCGGGTGGGCCGGCGCGCGTCGCGCTGGAGGACGGCGAGCGGACGCGCCTGGTCAAGATCGCCGAGATCCGCTACGTGCAGGCGAACGGCCACACCGTCGCGGCGCGCGTCTTCGACGGTGACCTGCGCTGGAAAGGCTCGCTCTCCGAGGCCGCGTCGCGGCTCGAGCCGAGCGGCTTTCTGCGGGTCCACCGGGCGTATCTCGTCAACCCGGATCGGGTGGTCGAGGTCGAGCCGTTCTTCGGCGGCTCGTACTTGCTGCGCGTCGACGACAAGACGCGCAGCGAGGTGCCCGTCTCGCGCACGTACCTGCCCGCCGTTCGGAAAGCGCTGGGACTCGCGTGAGGCGCTTGCCGCGCGACGATATCGAGCTGGGAAGGCTGCTGCGCGCCCTGAACGATCCGCGAGCGCTCAGGCGGAGCGCGCTCGCGCGCGCGCTGGCGGGGCCGGGCGACGACGCGCGTTTCGTCGATGCGATTCAGGCGCTCGTGCGTGCGGCGCTTCCGGCAGGCTCGCGCGCGGCGCTGATCGTGGAACGCAGCGACATCGAAGGGGTTCCGCACAAGGCCGTCGCCGCGGAGCTCGGACTCTCGCTACGGCATTTCTACCGCGAGCGCCGCCGCGCTCGCGAGCTGCTCCGCGACGCGCTGCTCATCGCGCCGCCCGGCGCCTCGGAGCACGACCGGCGCGACGCGCTCATCGACGAGGTGGAGCTGCAGCACGCACTGATCGACTTCGGACACGGTCGCGCGGCGGCGGGCGTCGCTGCGCGGCTGCTCGAGAGCGGGGTTCCCGACGAGCTGCGGACGACGGTCCTGGCGCTCCGCGCGCGGGCGCTCGTCGAAGACGGCCGCGACGGAGCCGGCTTCGAGCGTTTCGATCGCTCCGAGGGGGACGGAACGCTGACGCCGAGCGAACTGGCCGAGATCGCGTGCGCGCGGGCGTGCCGTGCCGATGCGGCCGGCCGCGGCTCGGAATCGGCGGAGCACGCCCGGCGCGCCGTCGCGCTGACGGAGACCGAGAGCCGCTCGACGCCCCGCCGCCGGCGCGCGCACGCGCGGATGCTGGCGTGCTTGGCAAACACGCTGCAGGCGGACAACGATCCGGCCGGCGCCCTCGATGCCTTCGAGCGCGCACGCGATGTGCTGCAGGGCTGCGGCTCGGAGCCCGTCGCGCAACGGACGCGCATCCTGATCGACCTCGCCGTCACGCGCTTCTCGCTCGCGCCGATGATCGAGCAGGGGCTGGTCGAAGCGCGGCACGCGCTGCGTTCCGCCGCCTGGCACGGGTTGCCGGCGGAGCGCGAGTGGGCCGAGATCGCGGTTGCGCTCGGCACCTTCGCGATGCCGTCGGAGGCGCGGCTGCACGAGCTGCGCGTTCCGTGCGTGCAAGGCTTGGGATCCTCCGGGCAGTGGCTCGCACGGATGCACCTGCTCGTGAGCCGGATGCACACCGCGCGAGGCGAGGTCGCCGCTGCGCTGGAAGCCGTCCGCGAAGCACGCACGCACATCCCGCCGCGTCACTACCTCCACGCAACCGCCGACCTGCGCGAGGCGGAGGCCCTCATCGCCGAAGGCGATGCGCGCGCCGCGCTGCCCCTCGCGACGCGCGCGATCGATCGGATCTCCGTCGGCGCCTCGTCGCACTACAGCGGGGCCGCCCACCTCGCCGCCGCCGAAGCGCTGATGCGGCTCGGCCGGAACGTGCCGGCGCGCGCGCACTGCGAGGCGGGCGTCGCGTCGCTGCGCCGCGGCGCGTTCGTGCGCGAGGTCGCCCGCGGGCTGCGTCTCGCCGCGCGCCTCACCGGCGAGGCGCGCTACCTGCGCGAGGAGCGCGAGCTGCTCGCGGGCTGAGATGACCTAGGCGCGCGCATCGACGGGGACGCGCGCCTCGAGCGGACGGCCTGCGAGGAAGTGCTCGAGGTTGCGCTGGACGAGCGCGAGGATGCGCCGCGGCGCGACGTCGCCGCCGTACCCTGCGACGTGCGGCGTGATCAGGACGTTGGGCATCGTCCAGAGCGCGTCGCCGGGAGGCAGCGGCTCCGGTTCGGTCACGTCGAGCCCGGCGCCGCCGATCGTGCCGCGTGCGAGCGCGTCGCGCAACGCGGCATGGTCGACCACGCCGCCGCGTGCGACGTTGATGAGGATGGCGTGCGGTCGCATCGCTGCGAGCGCCTGCGCGCCGATCAGGTGTCGCGTCTGCGCGTTCAGCGGCACGGCGAGCACCGCCGCATCGCTGCGCTCGAGGGCGTCGTGCAGGCGGTCGGCGGAGACGGTTTCGTCGGCTCGGGGGTCGGCTCGGCCACTGCGCGAGACCGCGAGCACGCGCGCGCTGAAGCCGTGCAGCCGAACCGCGACGTCGCGCCCGATGTTGCCGAACCCGATGACGGCGACGGTCGCGCCGTGCAGCGTTCCGATGCGCACCGCGTTCGTCTGGTCCCAGCGTTCGCTCTGCGCGTTGCCGACCGCCTCGGGGATCCGGCGGACGAGCGCGAGGAGCATCGCGACGGCGTGCTCGGCGACGGTCGGCGCGTACGCGTCGCCGGCATTCGTCACCGTCACCCCGGGCGGGACCCCGTGCTGCTCGACCGGGTCGTATCCCATCGTCGGGAGCTGCACCCAGCGCAGGCGCGGCGCGTGCCGCTCGAGCAGCGCGACCAGCTCCGCGTCGTAGAACTGCGGCCAGGTCCAGATCGCATCGGCGTCGGCGAGCTCACGGCGCATCGCTTCGGCGCTCTCGACGGCGATCGCGTCCACCCCGTAGCCCGCGGCGAGCGCCTCGAACTGAGGAGCGAGGACGTGGGTGCGGATCACGACGCGCATCGCCGGACCGTTTCGCCACGGCGCCCGGGCTGCATTTCGGGTGCCGATTCGCGCGTTTCGCGCCGACCGGCGAGACCGGCCGGGGGCCGCGGCGGTACGCTGTGCGCCATGATGACGAGCCACCTCGCAACCGTCGCGCAGCTCCTCGCGAGCGGCGGGCGCGGCATCCTCTCCGTCGACGAACCGCGGGCGGCGCTCGACCGGCGCTTCGGCGCGCTCGGGATTCCGGCCACACCGGAGCGCCGGCGCGCGTTCCGCGAGCTCATCGTGGGCGCGCCGCTGATCGAACGCTACGCGGGCGCGATGATCCTCGACGACGAGACGCTGCGCCAGAGCGGCTCCGACGGGCGCCGCTTCACGGAGAGCCTGCGCCGGCGCGACGTCGTGCCGGGGATCGCGCTCGACGCCGCGACGCCGTTCGGCGAGCTGCGCGCGCGCCTCGCGGAGTGCGCGGCGCTGGGCGCGGGGTTCGCGCGGCTGCATGCCGCACCCGAGGCGGTCGACGCCCTCGCGCATGCGGCGCTGGTCTCGCAGCGCAGCGGGATCGTGCCGATCGTCGCGCCCGCGGTCGCCGCGAACGGCGACCGGGAACGGACGCTGCGCCGCACGTTCGCCGCGCTCGCCGAATCGGGCGTCGCGCTCGACGCGATGGTGCTCGAGTGCCCGCCCGCGCCGGCCGTCCGCGCCGAACCGCCCGGCGTCGCCGAGGTCGTTGCGGGGACGCTCCGTGCGCTCGGGGCGACGGTACCCGTCGCGGTCGCCGCGATCGCGTTCGTCGCCGACGACACCGACGAGCGCGGCGCGGCGGAGCAGCTCTGCGCGCTGAACCGCACCGCGCCGCGGCGGCGCCCGTGGCCGCTGACCTTCACGTACGGGCGCGGGCTGCAGCTCGCCGCGCTCGACGCCTGGCGCGGCCGGGACGAGCGCGTCGATCTCGCCCGGCGCAACACCGTCCATCGCGCGTACTGCAGCGGCCTGGCTGCGTGCGGCGCCTACAGCGCAAAGGCCGAGGCGAGCCTGTACCGCGTGAAGATCTCGCTCGCCGCGTAGCGCGCCCGCCTCGCCGGGGGAAGCGCGCCGACGCCGTGCGAACCGGGCGGCATGTCGTTCGCCTCGAACCTCTTCGCGACGAGCTCCGTCGAGAAGCTCCGGGAGCTCAGCAAGAGCAAGAGGCTGCGGCGGGCGCTGACCGCCAAGGACCTCGTCGCGATCGGCCTCGGCACGATGATCGGCGGGGGGATCTTCACCACCATCGGGACCGGCGTCAAGGGCGCCGGTCCCGCCGTCATCGTAGCGTATCTGCTGGCGGGGCTCACGTCGTTCTTCGCGGCGCTCTGCTACGCCGAGCTCGGCGCGATGGTGCCGGTCGCGGGCAGCGCGTACACCTACGCGTACGCGACGCTCGGGAAGCTCTTCGCCTGGATCATCGGGTTCGCGCTGATCTTCGAGTACGGGATCAGCGCGGCGCCCGTCGCGCAGCAGTTCTCGGCGGCGCTCCAGGACGTGCTGAAGAGCGCGGGACTCGTGCTGCCGGCGTGGGCGCAGCAGTCCAGCCTGACGATCCACGGCGCATGGTGGAACCCCGCCGCGTACGACCTGCTCCACTCGCAGTACGACCTGCTCGGCGCGCTCTTCGTCCTCATGCTCTCGGCGCTGCTCTCGATCGGGATTCGTGAATCGGCGACGACCAACAATATCTTCGTCGTGCTGAAGATCTCGGCGCTGATCGTCTTCATCATCGCCGGTCTCGCCCTCTTTCACGCCGCGAACCTGCACGACTTCGCCCCGCACGGCTGGGGAGCGATCCTCCCGTTCGGCGGTTCGCTCGAAGCCTCGCAGCCGCTGGGGATCATCCCGATCTCGGCGCTGGTGTTCTTCAGCTACATCGGGTTCGATACGGCGACCACCACCGCCGAAGAATGCCGCAATCCGCAGCGCGACATCCCGATGGGCGTGATCGGTGCCCTGGCGATCGGGACGATCCTCTACTGCGCGACGGCGATCGTCCTCGTCGGCGCGCTGCCGTGGGCGCAGGTCCCCGTCAAGGACCCGCTGATCGCCGCGCTCGCGCCGCTGCACATGCCGTTGCTGAACTGGATCATCACGATCGG
>DASWSC010000049.1:0-7940 GCA_036402855.1 Candidatus Elarobacter sp.
GCTGATCCTGGCGGCGCTCGCCGGCGGCGCGTTGGGTTTCCTGCGCTACAACTGGAACCCCGCCAAGATCATCCTGGGCGACTCCGGTGCGCTGTTCATCGGCTACGTCTTCGCGACGGTCTCGATCATCGGCGCGAGCAAGACCGCGTTCGCGATCTCGCTGCTCGTCCCGGTCGTCGTCCTGGCGCTCCCCGTGCTCGACACGGCGGCGGCGATCGTGCGCCGGACGCGCGCCGGGAAGAAGATCTACGAAGCCGACCGGGGGCACTTCCACCACCAGCTCATCTTCCGGTTCGGGCTCAACGTCCGGCAGGCCGTGCTCCTCATCTACGCCGTGTGCATCGCGCTCGGACTGGTCGCGCTGCTGCTCACGAGCGGGTACGCGCCGCTGCGCTTCGCGTGAGCCGCCCGCTCCGCGTGATGGCCGTGATGGGGACGCGGCCGGACACGATCAAGATGGCGCCGATCGTGCACGCGCTGCGCGCGGCGCAGCCCGGCGTCGAACCGATCGTCTGCGTCACCGCACAGCACCGCGAGATGCTCGACGAGGTGCTCGAGCTGTTCGGGATCGTCCCCGACATCGACCTCGACATCATGACGAAGGCGCAGTCGCTCACCGACATCACGACGCGCGTGCTGATCGGGATGGAGCGCGCGCTCGAGGAGGCGCGGCCCGACGTCGTGCTCGTCCACGGCGACACCACGAGCTCGAGCGCCGCGGCGCTCGCCGCCTTCTATCAGAAGATCCCGGTCGGGCACGTCGAGGCCGGCTTGCGCACCTCGACCATCGCCGAGCCGTTTCCCGAAGAGGCGAACCGCCGGATCACCGGCGTCCTCACCTCGTTCCACTTCGCGCCGACCTCGCGGGCGAAATCGAACCTGCTCGCCGAGCGCACCGATCACGCGCACGTCGTCGTCACCGGGAACACGGTCATCGACGCCTTCCTCGCGACCGAACGGCGGGTGCGCGCGGGCAGCCTCCCGACGCCTTCGCTCGACGGGCTCGATCCCGCGCGCCCGGCGATCTTCGTCACCGCGCACCGCCGCGAGAACCACGGCGCGATGGGCGAGATCGCGCGCGCCGTCGCGACGATCGCGGGGTTCCCCGAGCGCCCGCAGATCGTCTGGCCGGTCCATCCGTCGCCGGCGGTCCACCCGGTCGTCCACGAGGTCCTCGACGGGGTCGAGGGCGTGCGGCTCGTCGAGCCGCTGAACTACGCCGAGACGGTCGCCGCCGTCGCCGCGTCACGGTTCGTCCTGACGGACTCCGGCGGGCTGCAAGAGGAAGCGCCGACGCTCGGCAAGCCGGTCCTCGTCATGCGCCGTGAGACGGAGCGGCCGGAGGGTCTGGAGGCCGGGACGCTGCGGCTGGTCGGCGCCGAGTACGCGGACGTCGTCGAGTGGACGCGGCGGCTGCTCACCGACCACGCGCTCTACGCGCGGATGGCGCACGCCTCGAACCCGTACGGGGACGGGCGAGCGGCCGAGCGGATCGTCGGCTGGCTGCTCCACGTCCTGCGCGACGGCCCGGCACCGGACGAGTTCGCCCCCGCGTCCGCGGCGGCGTGAAGCACCTGCTCGCCGCGGCCGCCGCGTTCACCGGGACGGTGATCGCGGGGTTCGTCGTGGGGCTGTTTCTCTGGCGCGCGACCGGGGCAAGCTGGTGGGTAGCCATCGGCCTCCTCGGAGGCCTGTTGCTCGGAATCGTCGCCATCGCCGCCGCCTTACGGCCCTTTTTGAGGTCGAGTTGACGCTGCATGCGAGAACCGTCGAGGAGGGCGCGCTCCTCAACGGGCACAATCAGGGCGGCGCCGACCCGACGGCCGAGCTGCTGGCGTACCACGCCCGCAAACGGCTGATCTCCGTGCGGACGCTCGTGTTTCTCGCCCCGCTCGTCGCGCTTGCGACGGTGCGGAATCCGGTCGCCGGTCTTCAACTGGCGCTCGGCGGGGTGCTCGGCGTCCTGAACATGTTGGCGACGATGCGCGCGAACGAACGGCTGCTCGACGGCCGCAGCAATCGTGCGATCTTCGCCCTCTACGCTCAGACCCGCATCTTCGCGGTCGGCATCCTTCCGGTAGCAGTCGCGTTCCGCTTCGGCGAGTTCTGGACGATCGCACTGTACGTCGCCGGATTCTTCACGCCGCTCGCGCTCTACGCGATCGCCTACCACCGAACCGTCCGACAGGGAGCCTAGTGCACGAACAAATCGGCGAGCATCCGCTCTGGCAGGTACCGGTCCTCGGTACGCTCCACGCCGACACGATCCTGACGACGTGGGTCGCGATGATCCTTGCGCTGGCGTTTTTCTCGTGGCTCGGGGCCTCGTACAAGACCGACCGGGTGCGGAAGACGCAGGCGACGTTCGAGGGGATCATCCAGTTCCTCTCCGATCTCGCCGTCGGAACGATCGGCCCGCGCGGTGAAGCGTTCGTCCCGATCTTCGTCGGGATCTTCCTGTTCATCTGGATCCTCAACGAGTTCGGCGTGCTGTTCCTCAAGGCGCTCGGGCTCCCGTTCGGCGGCTCGCCGACCGCGGACCTCAACACCACCGCCGCGTTCGCGCTCTGCGTCTTCTTCGGGATCCAGTTCCTGGCGATCCGGAAGAGCGGGATCAAAGCCTACGCGCACCTCTTCAAGCCGTACGCCGTGCTGTTCCCGATCAACCTGATCGAAGAGATCGCGCGCCCGGTCGTCCTCGCGATGCGCCTCGCGTTCAACATCCTGGCCGGCGAGCTGCTGCTCTTCGTCGTCGCGACGATCATCGTCGCGAACGTGACCGTCGGCCCGGTGAACATCTCGGTCCTCTCGGCGGTCGCCCCGGTCGGGATCGAGTTCTTCAACTTCCTGATCGGCACGATCCAGGCGTTCGTCTTCACCCTCCTCTCCATCGTCTATCTTTCCTTGGCCACGTCCGAGGAACACTAGAACCAACACCATCGTGAAAGGTCAACCGTGAGTCCTGAATCCGTCGTCGCCGCAGTCCTGATCCTGGGCTTCGCCCTGATCGTCGCGGCAGTCGCACTCGGTTCCGCCGTCGGTGACGGTATCGTCGCCTCCAAGGCGGTCGAGTCGATCGCGCGCCAGCCCGAGGCGCGCGGCAACATCTTCACGTTCTTCTTCCTCGGCGTCGGTATTCTGGAAGCGTTCCCGATCATCGGGCTGGTGCTCGGATTCTTCCTGTTCTTCGCGGTCGGCGGCGGCGTGCTGCCGCTCGTCACGAAGATCGTCGGCGGGCACTAGTCGATCCGGACGCAAGGCACGGTGAACAGCCCCATCCCTCCGGCCGCGGGACGCTGATGTGCTGACGATCAACGGGACGCTCATCGTCCAGCTCGTCAACTTCATCGTGTTCCTGGCGATCATGAACGTGATCTTCTTCAAGCCCGTCGGGGCTGCGATCGCGCGGCGGCGCGCGCACATCGACGGCGTGAAGCACGACATCGAATCGCTCCAGGCGGACGCCAAGGCGCTGCGCGGCCAGGCCGAGCAGCGGCGCCTCGCGGCGCGCCGGGAAGCCGAGGAGGCGATCGGGCGCGCACGCGTCGCGGGCGGCAAAGAGACGGACGCGATTCTCGGCGCGGCGCAGACGCGCGCGACCGAGATCACGCACGCCGCGCACGCCGAGGTGGCGCAGGAGATCGCCGCGGCGCGCGGGGAGGAGGCGCGCGTCGTCGCCGCGCTCTCGAACGAGATGCTGGAACGCGCGCTCGGGGGGATCGGATGAGCCTCGAGACGCTGGCCCAGGTCTCGCAGATCGCCGGCGCGGTCGTCTTCCTGATCGCGATCGTCCTGATCTGGAACAAGTACATCGCGCCCGGCGTGAAGGCGTATCAGGCCGCCAAGAACGCGGAGCTCAACGACGCCGAGGCGCGGCGCGAGCACATCCGCGCCGACGTCGCCGCCGCGCGCGCCGAGGTCGAACGTGCCGATGCGGATGCCAAGGAGATCGCAGCGCGCAGCGCCGCCGCCGCCGAGCACGACCTCGCCAAGGCCCTCGCCGAGGCGAAGGCCGACGCCGAGCGGATCGTCCGCAACGCCGAAGGCGAGCTGGAGCGCGCACGTCTCGCCGCGCGCGACCGGCTGCGGATCGAGTTCATCGAGAAGGCGCTCGCGAAGGCGCGCGCCGAGGCCGGCGGCCGCGTCAGCGAGTCGGCGAACACGAAGCTGGTCGAGGTGACCCTCGAGGACCTCGTGCGAGGGCAGGGCTGATGCCGAACGAGACGCTCGCCCGCCGCTACGCGACCGCGGTGTTCCAGCTCGCGCAAGAAGCCGGCGAGATCGAAACCGTCGGGCGCGACCTGCACGGGTTCGTCGACGCGCTCGCCGCCGACGAAACCGTCCGCAAGTTCTTCCGCTCGCCGGTCGTCGACCGCAAAGAGAAAGAGACGATCGTCGCGCAGGGCTTCTCGCGGCTCCACCCGATCGCGCTCCACACCGTCCTGCTCTTGATCCGCAAGCGCCGCGAGAACATGGCCGAGACGATCGTCGAGCAGTTCGACGTGCTCGAGCGGCAAGCGCGCGGCGCGCAGGAGCTGCGCGTCGTGAGCGCCCGGCCGCTCGGGAAGGCCGAGCTCGACGCGTTGGTCCAGCGCCTGGCCGCCGCGTACCGCACGACGTTCGACGTCACGACCGCGGTCGATCCCTCGCTGATCGGCGGCGTCCGCATCACGATGGGCGACCGTCTGATCGACGGCACGATCGCCGGCCGCCTCGACGAGATCGCCCTCCTTCTCAGCAGCAACCAGCCCAGAGCCACCCCACGAGCCCAGAAAGCCGACAATGATCAACGCCGACGAAATCGCCGGAATCATCAAACAGCGCATCGCCACCTACGCCACCGGCACGAACGAGGCCGAGGTCGGGACCGTCATCGAGGTCGGCGACAACATCGCCCGGATCTACGGTCTCGACAACGCGCAGGCGTCGGAGCTCGTCGAGTTTCCGAACGGCCTGAACGGGATCGTGCTGAACCTCGAAGAGGACAGCGTCGGCGTCGCGATCATGGGTCCGGACGTCGAGATCAAGGAAGGCGACAAGGTTCGGCGGACGGGCCGCATCGCGTCGGTGCCGTGCGGTGAGGCGATGCTCGGGCGCGTCGTGAACCCGCTGGGCCAGCCGGTCGACGGGAAGGGCGAGATCAAGGCGACCACCTATCGCACGATCGAGAACACGGCGCCGACCGTGATCGAGCGCCAGTCGGTCAAGCAGCCGCTGCAGACGGGGATCCGCGCGATCGACGCGCTGATCCCGATCGGCAAGGGGCAGCGCGAGCTGATCATCGGCGACCGCGGCACGGGGAAGACGGCGATCGCGGTCGACACGATCATCAACCAGCGCGGTCAGAACGTGATCTGCATCTACGTCGCGATCGGGCAGAAGAACTCGACCGTCGCGGCGCTGCAGCAGACGCTCGAGAAGCACGGCGCGATGGACTACACGACGATCGTGACGGTCTCCGCCGCCGAGCCCGCCTCGCTGAAGTGGATCGCACCGTTCGCGGGCTGCGCGATGGCCGAGTACTTCATGTACCAGGGCAAGGACGTCTTGGTGATCTACGACGATCTCACGCGTCACGCGCAGGCGTACCGTGAGGTCTCGCTGCTCCTGCGCCGCCCGCCGGGGCGCGAGGCGTATCCGGGCGACATCTTCTTCCTGCACTCGCGCCTGCTGGAGCGGGCGGCGAAGCTCTCCGACGAGCGGGGCGCCGGCTCGATCACCGCGCTGCCGATCATCGAGACGCAGGCCGGCGACGTCTCGGCGTACACCCCGACCAACGTCATCTCGATCACCGACGGGCAGATCTATCTGCAGACCGGTCTGTTCTTCCAGGGGATCCGGCCCGCCGTCGACGTCGGGATCTCCGTCTCACGCGTCGGTTCGTCGGCGCAGACGAAGGCGATGAAGGCGGTCGCGGGGCGGCTCAAGCTCGATCTCGCGCAGTACCGCGAGCTGGCGGCGTTCGCGAAGCTGGCCTCCGACCTTGACAAGGCGACGCAGCAGCAGCTCAACCGCGGCGACAAGATGACCCAGGTGCTGGTGCAGCCGCAGGGCGCGCCGCAGCCGATGGAAGAGCAGGTCGCGGTGATCTTCGCAGCGACGCGCGGCTACCTCGACGCGATCCCCACCGACCGCGCCGCCGAGTGGGTGAACCGCTTCGTGCAGTTCCTCCACGAGAAGTACGCCGCCGTGCCGCAGACGATCAAGCAGACCAACGCCCTCTCCGAAGACCTCGAGAAGCAGCTCATCGCGGCGATCGAAGACTTCAACAAGGGATTCTAGCGTGCCGTCAGTTCGGGATCTTCGCGACCGGATTCGGTCGCTGAAGAACACGCAGCAGATCACCAAGGCGATGAAGCAGGTCGCCGCGGCGAAGATTCGCCGCGCCGAAGCCCTGCAGAAGCAGTCGCGCCCCTATGCGGACGCGATCGGCGCGATGCTGCGCGACCTGATCGCGAACGTCGGCTCGGTCGACCATCCGTTCATGAAGGCGGGCAAGGGCGGCGCGGCCGACGGCGTCATTCTGCTGACCGCCGACAAGGGACTCGCCGGATCGTTCAACGCGAACCTGATCCGGACCGCCGAGGTCCATGGCCGCGAGCACTCGCGGCTGGCCTGGTACTCGGTCGGTATCAAGGGCCGCAACGCGCTGCGCCGCCAGAGCGGCGAGACGCTGCGGTTCTGGCCGCTCGCGCAGGGCAGCATGTACGCGAACGCCGTCGAGCTGGCGAACCGGGTGACCGCCGACTTCACCGAAGGGCGTATCGGCTCGTTGACGCTGATCGCGCCGAAGCTCGTCAACATGATGACGCAGCGCCCGGAGGTCCGTCAGATTCTGCCGATCACCGCCGGCGATGCGGCATCGTCGGCGCCGCGCGGCGGGGCAGTGGAGTTCGAACCGTCGCCGGAGTTCGTGCTCGGCCGCCTGCTCCCGAAGTATCTCCAGTTCACGCTGTACTCGGCGATGCTCGAGACGAACGCGTCGTTCTACGCGGCGCAGCTCGTCGCGATGAACAACGCCACGGACAACGCGAAGAAGCTGATCGACCAGAACACGATCGAGATGAACAAAGCGCGCCAAGCGGCGATCACCAAGGAGATCCTGGAGATCGTCGGCGGCGCCGAGGCCCTCGCGGGCTGACCCAGACCACGCACGTAAGGAAGACAATGAGCGCCACCGCCACCCCAACCACCCTCGCGACCGGGAAGGTCGTCCAAGTCCTCGGCAACGTCGTCGACGTCGAGTTTCCGGCCGAGTCGCTGCCGCGCATCAACGACGCGCTGACGGTCCACATCGGCGGCGGTTCGAGCGCAGGCTCGAACGGCGCCGGCGCGCACCTCGGCGCCGGAGTGAAGCTCGAAGGCACCGCGATGGCCGAGCGCGACCTCGTCCTCGAAGTCCAGGGCGAGCTCGGCAACAACCAGGTGCGCTGCCTCGGGATGGGCTCGACCGACGGTCTGGTGCGCGGCGCCGTCGTCGGCAACACGGGCGCTTCGATCATGGTCCCGGTCGGTGAAGGGACGCTCGGCCGCATCTTCAACGTGCTGGGCAAGGCGATCGACTCCGATGCTCCCGTGAACGCGTCGGCGATGTGGCCGATCCACCGTGACGCGCCGACGTTCGCGCAGCAAGACCCGACGCCGAAGATCTTCGAGACGGGGATCAAGGTCGTCGACCTGATGGCGCCCTACACGCGCGGCGGGAAAGTTGGTCTCTTCGGCGGGGCCGGCGTCGGCAAGACGGTGCTCATCCAGGAGCTCATCCGCAACATCGCCGCGGTGCACAAGGGCTTCTCGGTCTTCACCGGCGTCGGCGAGCGCACGCGCGAAGGCAACGACCTCTGGATGGAGATGAAAGAGTCCGGCGTGCTCGCGCAGACGACGCTCGTCTTCGGTCAGATGGACGAGCCGCCGGGCGTGCGCTTCCGGATCGCGCAGAC
>DASWSC010000050.1:0-7534 GCA_036402855.1 Candidatus Elarobacter sp.
CGGTAGAGATCGGGCAACGTCCAGAAGACGAGCTCCGCTTTGTGCGCGTCGTCGAGCGAGACATCGTGCAGCGTTTTCCCGATCGTGAACGCGCCGATGAACGTCGACGCGACCGGGGAAAGCTTGTCGAGGAAGTCGATCGAGACCCGGCCGGTGCCGAGCTTGCTCACGTAGACCACGAGAATCAAGCTCTGCGTGATGACCCGCGCCATCATGATCTCGCTCTCGATGTCGGCGCTCGAGATCGTGTTCACGATGGAGAGCGTCGAGAGGATGCACTGTGCGATCACCTCGATCGCGCTCGGCGGTGCGGCGGAATCGCCGGCCGCCTCGGCGAGGCGTGCCATCTTCGCGAGGTCGACCGCGGCTTGTGCGATCCCGAGCAGCGCACCCGTCGTCACGTAGACTTGCGTGTTGCCGGACTGCGCGCTCGACGAGTCATCGGCGCTCAGCGCGCGAGCGCGAACGAACGCCGCGCGCCGAGGGCCTTGGCCGTCGAAGGAAAAGAGCTGCGGAAGCGCCCCCGGCGCCACGTCGGTGAACTTCCGCTGGTAGAGCAGCTCGGTCGAGATATTCATCGGGATCGCGATCGCGAACGACGCGAGATCGACGTGCGTGAGATCCTTCCCGGTCAGCCAGTGGTAGAGCTCGCTCAGGAACGGCACGTGGATCGCCCCCGTGATCCCGTCGAGCGCGCCGCGGACGATCGCGCTCGCGTTCTGCGTGAGCGCCTGCAGCGCATCGGTGATCTGGTCGATCACGGGGTCCAGGACATCGCCCGCCAGCCGCTTCAGCATGGTGACGAAGTCGCTGAGGCTCATGCTCGTGATGTCCGGAACGGCGAGCAGAAAGTCCGAGAGCGCCTTGCCCATCCCGCTCACGACATCTTCTGCAATGGCGATCTCCGTACCGCCGGTCGAGACCGCGGCTTCGTAGGTCGCCTGGGGGCCGTACTGCGCCACCTTGCCGTGCGCGTATTTCCCCTGCACGGAGTCCACGCCCGCCGACTGGCCGCTCTGGAAGCGCTGGCGCGCCGCGGCGATCGTGTCGATCACCGGCGAAGCGCCGGAGAGATCCGCTTCGATCCCCTTGAGCGCCGTGATGATCGGCTGCACCTTGCCGGGAAGGTCGAGCGCGTCGATCGCGCTCGCAGCTTGGCCGCAGATCTGGTTCACGTAGCCCTTGAGCAGCGCGGCGATCGCGAGGATCTCTTCCCAGTCGAAGAACGACAGGATGAGCTCGATGATCTTCACGACCTCGAGCGCGAGCTGCACCAGGAAATTGCCGACGGCGAGCAGCGCGGTCTTGACGTCCTCGATCGCGACCGTGAGCCAGCCCTCGGCCTTGCTGACGGCGGCGGTCACCGTGTCGGCGACGCGAACGGCGAGCGCCTTCACCTCGTCCCAGGCGTCGTCGGCCCAGTCCTTGATCTTGCTCCAGATGCTCCCGAGCCGCAGCATCGCCAGCTCATGGTGCGCCGCGAGCGTGACGCCGCCGCCGAGGCCGGCCATCGCGTTCTGCAGCTCTTCTTCCGAGTGCGCGAGCGTGAAGGTGAGCGTGCTCAGGTCGCCGTTCCGGCAACTGAACACGAACCCGATCGCAGTCGGGTCGACCGCCCGGAGCGAGGCGCGCACGAACTCCGGCGTCACCGGGGTGCGCCGGTCGATATGCAGCATCGTCCGGTTGGTTCGGACGACGTCGCTCTTCGACCACGGCGGGAGCTGCGTCATGTCGTCGAACGGTCCGCGCAGCGGCCTCTGGGCGAGCAGCGGGCGGCTCGCGCGCATCGCGCGCAGCGTCTGCACGCCGTGCGGTGAGTCGTGCGACTGCGTCCCCGCCATCAAGTGCCGCATCGTCTGCGAGATGGTGTCGGAGTGCGTGGTATAGTCGCCCGACAGCACGGAGCCCGTCGCCACGGTTCCGTCGTCGTTGCGGCCGAGCTGCTTCGTCGCGTTGAGCTGATCGCCGCTGACGGTGGACAGCCCGCTGCGAACGTCTTGATCGGGCGCGACCTTGAAGCGCGCGTCACGTTGCATGAACCCGGCCCACACGGAGAGCTCGGGGCATTTGATGTCGGTCGTCACGATCTTGACCGTCACCTGGCCCAGCTCGTTCGTGGAGAGGCTCGCCGAATCGGACGGGCTGACGGCATACGCGACGCCACCGGACTCGACGGCGAGCGTCTCATCGCACCATACGTTCACGGCTTCGTTCGGAATCGCGCTCCCGTCGGCGCCGTGAACGGTCAGGATCACTTGGAACGTATGCTCCCGGTTCGCCGCCGCGACGCTGTCGCCGTGGACGTAGCCGTAGTCTTCCATCAGCTTCGTCTGCGCGGTGAGCGAGGGCTGACCCGGCCGGCTCAGCGTCTGGTTATCGATCAGCACGCTGACGTGGTAGCGCTCGTTCGGGTACATGTACGCCGCGCGCACGTCGAGCGACGGCCCGATGGTCGGATCGCTCGTCTCGATCATCACCGTCACGGACCCGCTCTTGTCGGTCGCCGTCGAGTAGCTCGTGTTCGGATCGCCTTCGTGCGCCGGGGCGACCGCCGCGAGCGGCTGCATCCCGCTCGCCGAGCCGACCTTGATCGAAGACGGCTGCTTGTCGCCCGCCACGTACCAGACGTCGAGGTTTGTCGCGAGCGGCGTCAGATCGGCCGCGAACGCCTGCAGCGTGAGCGCGTACGTCGTCGGTTGCCCGGCGATCGAGGTGATCTTCGCCGCCGTGGTGAGGAATGGATACGTCGGGCGGTCGAAGGTGAGGTCGGTGAGCCAGTAGTCCGCGTCGCTCCCCTCGCCCGCAACCGTCCCGTCGTAGCCTTGGCGCGAGGCGTCGTGCGCGGAGCGCGAGTCGAAGTTCCAGTACGCCTGGAGGTCGGGCTCGTTGCCGCGCAGCTTCGTATGCATCCGCGCCGAGATCTCGTCGGCGACGAGGTACACGTCCCACAGACGAACTTCGGCGATCATCCCGGTGCAGAACGCGGTCGGGGCTCCGTTCGCGTCGGGAATTCCGGCGCCGATGAACGCGCGCCCACCCTTCGCTGCGGCGGGCACGCTCGCGAGCGCCGCGGTGGTCAACGTCTGCGGTGCGCCGTCGAGGTACAGGCGGACGTCGGCGGCGCCGTTCACGCTGACGGCGACGTGATGCCACTTCCCTTCCGCCGCGCGGGTCGCGATCGTGCGGCACGAGGTCGACTGCCACGCGGCCGTCCCCGAGGCGCGCGCCGCGAACTCGAACGCGAACGCACCGTCGGCGCCGACCGCGAGGCGTGCGTACGTCGTCGCCGCGTCCTGGGTCGGGAGGAGCGAGAAGATCTCGCCGCCGGCTTCCGTGTTGATCCATGCCTCGATGCACGCCTCGCCCGGGATGGTCGGAGCGAAGGCCTGGGTCGTGGTCACGGCAACGTGGCCGCGCGTCGCCGCACCCGGAACCGCGCCGAGCCGCAGCGCGTACGTCTCACCGAGCGCGACCGAATGCAGCGCGCCGTCCTTGAGGCCGTCTGCGCCTTCGGCGACGCAGCCGTAGTAGAGCGTGCCTCGGTCGGCGAGCGGCGGCGTCGCGGCGGCGTGCGCTTCCTGAAGCTCGGCGAGCGACTCGCCGTTCGCGCCGTCGATCATCAGGACGGTTCCGGACGATGTCGTGAGCGCGACGTTCCCCTGCGCGACGGACGGCGCGAAGACCGAGCCGAGCCCCGTGCCCGACGGGTGCGCGTACGTCCAGCGCGTCGCAAGGTTGCCGAGCGAATACCCGTAGACCATCCCGCCCGACGTGGTCGCGACGAACAGGTTGGCATCGGACGATGCGGCGACGCCGGTGATGCCGGCAGGCGGCGACGCGACGCCGGCAACCGAGGTCGCGAAGCCCGACGCCGCGTCAAAGATGGCGAAGGTGCCGCCGCTCACGCAGACCAGCCGCTGCGCGTCGAGGGAATAGCCTGGTTCGGCGTTCGCGATCGTCGCGACGATCTTCCCGGCGTTCGCGTCCGCGACGAAGATCGTCCCGCCCGCGAAGACCGCGACGTATCCGCCCGCGATCTGCACGTTCTCGGGTCCCGCCGCGGTCGCGAGCACCGTCGCGGTCGTCGCCGAGCGTGTACGGATCCAGAGCTTCCCGTCGGGACCGGCGGCGGCGATCAGATCCGGCGTCGCGGCCGGCGCGGCGAGCGGTACCGAACGGCTTGCGCCGGCCGGGATCATCCCGCCGAAGCCGTCCGGCATGTCGAACCGTCCGGTCTCCGCGTCGATCGCGATGAGCCCGAGCCCCCACGTCAGCGCGAGAAATCGATCGCCGTCTGCGACGGGCTGCGAACAGCCTTCCGGCATCTCCACCAGCCAGCGGCGTTTCCCGCTGAGCTTTTCGACGCCGTAGATGGCGATGTCGTCGGCGAAGCACACGATGCCGCCGCTCGCGAGCACCGGCGCGGTCCGAATCTGATCCTCGCCGCACACCGCCCAGTGCGCCGACGAGTTGTACGGCCACGGCAGCGCCTTCTTCTCGAGGAAGAAGGGATACGCCGAGTCGTCGGACGCGAAATCGGAGACGTACGAGAACGCGTTCGCGAAGGTTCCCGCGAAGTCGAAGCCCTGTACGTCGTTCTCGAGCTGCTGCTGCGAAGGCGCGCCTTGGCTCCAGTCGTGGTCGAGGTGCCAGTTGCCGAGCAGGTCGCTGGTGAGGAAGGTCAGGCGCATGAAGCGGCGGCTGGCGATACGGTCGGCGGGGAGCGCGCGCTTCCACACGCGCACCTCGCGCATCGAGCCGGTCAGCCGGTGCAGCGGATGCGACGCCGCGTTCAGTTTCGAGGCGCCGCCGACCAGCGCGTTGCCGCCGAGGATCGAGAGGGGCGCGCAGAGCGGGCGCTGTTCGAGATAGGCGGGGTTCACCTTGCGGCCGCCGCGCCGGTACGAGCGCGCCGCCTGCTGCTGGACCGCGTCGAGATAGATCGCGACCTCGCCGTTACGGCGCACGGCAGCCAGGTGATGCCACGTTCCGTCGGCGGCCGCGGTGAGCCCGGTGATCCAGAGATCGATGTCGTTCTGCACCGCGTCGCCGATGAAAAAGCCGAGCGTGCCGTCGGCGTCGACGTTGAAGCGAAAGCCGTAGTGGCCTGGCGTCGCGGGATACGAGGTCAGGACGTCCCCGCCGGTACTCGTGCGCACCCACAACTCGACCGAGAAGTCGTCCGTGCCGAAGTTGAAGTCGCCGTTCTTCGGTGTGATCTCGAAGTACGCCGCATTGCCGTCGAAGAACGCGGCGTTCTGCGGCGCGAACGGAAGCGCGTGCAGCATCCCGTCCGTGGTCGGGACCCACAGGTAGCCGCCGCCGATGAGCGGCGCGGTCAGGGCCGGCAGCGAGCCGAGCGGAAACGACTCGATCGGCGCTCCGCCGGTGCGGTCGAACGTATACAGCGTCGCGTTGTTGTCGCCAAGCGCGAAGACGGTCGAGCCGATCGCGAACGGCGTGCCCGGCGCGTTCACCGGCTGCGTCCAAGGCGTCAGCGACGTCGCACTCGACGTGGCAGGCGGCTCGGTGCTGCCGTCGGCGACCGCGACCTTCGCGATCGCGCCGGTTCCGCCCGAGGCCAGCACGTACGTGTCGTCGGCCGGCGCGACGATCCAGTTCCCGCTGCCCTCGAGCGACGACCAGCGCTGCACGCCGGTGCGGTAGTCGAACGCGTAGACGCCGCTTCCGCCGCAGATCACCGTCGTCCCGACGCAGAGCGGCGGATTCGACTGGTCGAGCGAGGCGCCGGCGTCGCTCGGCGCCTGGGAAAAGCGCACCTTCCCCGATGCGACGTTGACCGCCGTCAGCGCGGTACCGGCGACGAAGTAGACGGCGCCGTCGGCGAGCCCGACGAGTCCCGGGCTCCCCGCCGCGACCGCGTTCGGTCCCCACAGCACGCTGCCGTCGGCCGGGCTCAATCCGGCGATCGTCGACTGCGCGCCGCTCCCCGCGTACACGACGACGAGCACCCCGCCGACGACCTGCAGCGAGGCGACGCCGGTGTAGCTGCCGCCGTTCCAATTCGGAACCGGCGTCCCTTGCGGAAGCGTCAGCGCACCGACGGCGTTGCCGTCGGTGAAGTAGACGACGCCGTTGCCGTAGGCCAGGTTCGTCGCGCCGCTCGGCGCCTGCAGGTGATGGGGGAAGCCGCCCGGGAGCGCCGGGACTGCGGTTCCGCCGTACATCGTGAGCGCGTAGAGCGCGCGGTCGGCGCTCACGACGATGTGATCGCCGGCGACGATCCAGTCGTCGATGTCCGGGACGAAGCTGTACGCGATCGCCGGCCAGGCGTCGTTGAGCGGGCCGGTCGTCTCCGGAGCGACGGTCATCGAGATCTCCTCAGACGTGAAGCACTTGGATCCACTGAACCAGTGGATAGGGCAGCCACCCGGACGCGCTGCGGTACATCTTCCAGTCGTCGTCGCCGATCGCGTTCGGATCCCATGCCGCGCCCCCCGGAGGTTGTTGCATGGCGAGCGTCGCGGTGTAGTCCGCAGCCCAGTACTGCGGCCACGTCGTGTTGTCGCTGTAGGCCGGGAGCGTATAGCGCTGAACGCGGACGGTTCTCGAGCGGTCGATCGTCGTCAGCAGGATCGTGTCGGGCGCGAGGAGGTACGGAGCGGCGCACATCGCCGGCATCGTGCCCGGTCCATAGCCCGACAGTTCGAAGCTCGTCTCGCGCGCGGTCGTCGCCGGAACGGTGCCCGTCTGAACGCCGTACATGTTCAACGCGAACTGCGGCGCCGCGCCGGGGAACTCGATCACGCGAATGCGGTTCGTGAAGTCGTACAGATCGCTGCGGTGGATCAGAATCCGCGTCGCGTTGCCGTCGTTCGCCCACGCGACGACGTTCAGGCCCGTCGGACGCGCATCGGGGACGACCTGCGTCCACGGCTGATCGTTCTGCGGCGGCCCGGCCGGCGGCGCGACGCCGGTCGTCGCGGTCGCCGAAGCCGGGTGCAGCGAGAACTTCGACATGGTCTTCGCTACGACGGCGTACAGATCCGAACCGTACATCGCCGGCGTCTGGATCGGCGCGCTGTACGAGCCGGCGACGGTCGCGATCGGAGTTCCGTCGAGCGGGATCATGTGCAGCCCGTATCCGCTCCAGAGCACGAACGTGTTCGCGGACGCGCTGTACTGGCGGTACGCGAACGGGAGCGCTTCGTTCGTGATCTTGAACGTCGCCTCGAAGTCGGGCTTGAGGTTAGATGACATCGTACGGATAATCCGCGAGAGAGCCGCTCAACCCGTATGCCGCGCAGGTCGCCGCCAGCCCGCCCCACACCAGCGGACCGTACGCCGGCGCCGGGTCCCACGGTATCCCGAGATTTGCGATGAGGCTGCCCATCATCAGCGGCAGACCGCCGGCGGTGTTCATCTGCTGCCACGTCTGCGTGAGCCCGGCGTCGGCCGCGAGCGGCGGGAACTGCCACTTCTGCAGATAGACGTTCGACATGTAGCCGCCGAACGCGAAATACGCGCTCACCGACTGGCCTTCGAGCCGCAAGAACGGCGGACCCGAGCCCTC
>DASWSC010000051.1:0-9507 GCA_036402855.1 Candidatus Elarobacter sp.
CGGAGGGAGCGTGCCGGCGACAGGCATGTGTGTCCCCCCGCCCCACCCCGATCGCCGGGCGGAGCGCACCCAAATGCGGAGAAGCCCGGCTTGCGATGATCAGTGTTGGCGTCGACGCCGGAGGCACGTCCACGGTCGCGGCAATGTCGAACGATGGCGAGTATGTTCGCGAGGCGCTGAAGGCCGGGGCGAACGCGACGACACTCGGGGTGGACGATGCGGCCGACATCATCATCGGGGCGGTTCGGGATGTGCTGCGTGGTGAGAGTCCGGATGGGATCTGCATCGGTGCGGCGGGTGCCGGGCGCGCGGGGGTTGCGGCGCAGTTGCGCGAGTTGGTGGAGGCTGCGTTTCGCGGGGCGCGGGTGGCGGTTGGGGACGATGCGGCGATTGCGTTGCGCGCGGCGATTCCGGATGGGGACGGCGCGGTCGTGATCGCGGGGACCGGGTCGATTGCGTATGCGGAGCATGGGGAGCGCGTGCAGCGTGTGGGCGGGCTCGGGTATTTGGCGGGCGATGAGGGGTCTGCGTTTTGGATTGGGATGCAGGCGGTGAAGTTGTACGGGCGCGTGCTGGACGGGCGGGCGAGCCGGGATGAGACGACGGACTTGGTTGCGCGGGCGCTCGATGCGGTGGACCGGGATGCGTATCTGGAAGCGTTGTACGGTGGGGCGGTGAAGCCGGCGGAGATTGCTGCCCTGGCGCCGAGCATCATTGCGTTTGCGGGGAAGGGGAACCGCGCATCGACGAAGATCGTGCAGCAGGCGGCGCAAGAGCTCGGTGATCTGTTGAGGGCTGCGCTGAAGGCCGTCGATCTCGTGCAGGCTTCGCCGGCGATCGCGTTTGCGGGCGGGCTGTTTCGCGAGAACAGTCTGCTGTCGTTCTTGCTCGAGACGCGCTTGAACGGCGACGTGCCGGGGGTGCTGATCGTGAAGGGCGGCGACGAACCGGTGCGGGGCGCGCTGCGGCTGGCCGAACGCCTGGTGCGATGAACGAGCTGCCGGCGACCGAGGCGCTCGATGCGGCGACGGCGCAGATCGACCGGCTGGACGATGTCGAGCTTGCGCGGATGCTGGTCGAGACGCAGCGGGTTGCGGTCGATGCGGCGCTTGCGGCGGCTGAGGCGATCGCGCGGGCGACGACGCTGTTCGTCGAGGCGCTCGAGGGCGGCGGGCGGGTCGTGTATGTCGGGGCGGGGACGAGCGGACGGCTTGCGGTGCTCGATGCGGCGGAGCTGCCGCCGACGTTCGGCATGGATGCGGAGCTCGTGCAGGCGCGGATCGCGGGCGGCGATGCGGCGTTGCGGCGCGCGGTGGAAGGTGCGGAGGACGACGGGGATGCGGGGGCGCGTGCCGTGGAGGATGTCGGGGCGGGCGATCTGGTGATCGGGGTCTCGGCGAGCGGGGGGGCGCCGTTCGTGCGGGCGGCGTTGCGCGCCGCGCGGCGGCGCGGGGCGCGGACGGTTGCGGTGCTCAATGCGGTGAACGGCGCCATGCGCGATGAGGCCGACGTCGTGATCGTCGCGTCGACCGGGGCCGAGCCGGTTCAGGGGTCGACGCGGATGCGGGCGGGGACGGCGCAGAAGATCGTGCTCAACGCGATCTCGACCGGGGCGATGGTTCGGCTCGGGAAGACGTACGGGAACCGGATGGTCGATGTGGTCGCGACGAACGCGAAGCTGCGGGCGCGGAGCGAGCGGCTCGTGCGGGAGCTCGGGGGCGACGTCGACGCGCGTGCGCTGCTCGACGCGGCGGGCGGGTCGGTGAAGGTCGCGATCGTGATGGCGCGGCGGGCGGTGGCGCGTGATGAGGCCGAGCGGTTGCTTCGGGCGGAGCGAGGGCGGCTCGCGCGGGTTATCGGCGGTTCAGCGTGACGCGGGCTGCGGCGGCGCGCGTATAGCCGCGCGCGGCGAAGAAGGCGGTGAGGTCCGGCGCGTCGTCCGGGACGGCCGCTTCGATGCGGCTGACGCCGAGCTGGTCGAGACGGCCGTGCAGCGTCGCCAGCAGTGCGGAGCCGATGCCGCGGCGGCGGCGCTCTTCGGTGACGTAGACGTCGCGCAGCTCGGCGATGAGGCCGCCGCTCTCCGTCGAGATCGCGAAGGCGGCGGAAAGGCACGCGGCGGGTATACCGTCGTCGTACGCGAGCCAGACGAACCCGTAGTCGGGGCGGTCGACGAACAGCGCAAGCGCGTCGCCCAGCGCCGACTCGTCCTCGCGAAAGCGCTTCATCAGCGCGAAGGCGTCAAGCCGCTCCGCGCTCGCCATCGTTCGGCACTCGATCATCTCGGAAGGAACCTCACCTCATGCTCTTCGACTCACTCCGCCGTTCGCTTCCCGTGCTCGCCGCGCTCGTGGTCGTGGGATCATCGGCGCTCGCCGCCTCGGCCGCCGTCACCGAGCGCCAAGGCGCGTCGGTCCCGGGCGGCAAGATCCGCGACTGCCACGGGTACGTCCGCCACGTCTCGAGCGAGAACATTCGCGTCCACTGCATCGACGGCGTTCCCGCCGATCTCTCGTTCCTGTACGCGCCCAACTTCGCGACGCTCTTCAAGGACGGCAAGAGCGTGCAGACCAAAGACCTCAAGCCGGGCACGCCGGTTCACGTCGAGTTCACGCAGTCGCTCGGGATACGCAAGGCGTACAAGATCTACGTCGCCGACCCGCGGGGCCACGGTCTCTACGGCTTCAAGAGTTAATCGCGATTCCTGACGAGAAGAGCGCCGCGGTGCAGTCCGTCGCGGCGCTCTTCTCGTCTCTGCTGGCGCTCACGATGGTCGTCGTTCCGCTCGACGACCGGCCGGTGACGGCGCAGCTCCCGCGGCTGCTCGGCCGGATCGCGGGCGTCACGGTCGCCGAGCCGCCTCGTCCGCTGCTCGGGCGGTATCTCACCCCGGGCGATTCCGCCGGAATCATGCGCTGGCTGCGCGACGATGCGCCGCGCGACGCGCGCGCGTACGTGATCTCGCAGGACATGGTCGTGTACGGGGGGCTCGTCGCGTCGCGCATCCCGGGCGTCTCGCGCGCCGAGGCGTACACGCGTCTCCGGGACCTCGCCGCGCTCCGCGCCGCGCGGCCGAACGCGTCGTTCTCGGTCTTCGGAACGGTGATGCGGTTGGCGCCGACCGGCGTCCCGAGGCTCGGGGCTGCGGCGACGTTTCCGTTCGCCGGCGGCGAGGTGTGGGGCGCGATCCAGCAGTACGCGAATTTGCCCGATCCGCCGCGCACCGCCGAGCAGCGGGCGTTCGCGGCGAAGCTGCGCGCGCAGCTGGGCCCGGCGCTCGACGCCTATCTCGCCACCCGTGCGCGCGACCGCGACGTCGACCTGTTCGGGCTGCAGATCGCCGCGGAAGGCGGGTTCGACCGCGTCGTGCTCGGGCAGGACGACGCCGGCCCGGTCGGCCTGCATCTGCGCGATCTCGCCGCGCTGCGCGCGTTCGCCGCGCGATGGCTTCCGCCGTCGCGCGCGTCGATCGAGCCGGGCGCCGATGAGCTGGGGATGGTGCTCCTCTCCGCTGCGCTCGCGCGCGAGGCGCGCATCGTGCCGCGCGTACGCGTCGTGTACTCGCGGATCGACGGCGCGTCGGTGAACGACCCGCTCGAGTTCGCGCCGATCGCGACGACGATCGGCGAGATCATCCGGAGCTGCGGCGCCGTTCGGGTGAACGAGGGGGATCGCTCCGACATCGAGCTGTACGTGCGCGTTCCGGGGACGAGCCCGGTCGACGAAACGACGTTCGCCGACGCGATCGCCCGGGCGATCGGCGGCGGTGGCAGGGTGCCGCCGTCGTCGCTGATCGCGGTCGCCGATCTCTCGTTCCTGGCGGCCGACGACTACGCGGAGCAGCGCCGGCTGACCGACGATCTGATCGCGCGTCGCGTCGCCGGGCGCGTCGCGGCGTTCGCGTCGTGGAACACGGTCGCCAACACGGTCGGGACCGCGTTGCCGGAGGCGATCGCCGTCCTGGCCGGACGCCGGCTCGGAACGTACGACGCGCGCACGCACGCGACGTTCACGCTGATGCGGTACGTCGACGACGTCGCGTTTCACACCGCCGTCCGGCCGGCGATCAACACGTCCCTCAACGAGCTCGGCATCTCGGACCACACGCTGCTCGCACCGGACGTCGCGCGCACGACCGAGTCCCTGGCGCGCCGGCAACTCTGGCAGGACGGGCTCGACCTGATGGCTCGCATCGAGCCGCAGTTCCGCGACGCGGGCTTCACGATTACGCTGCCCTGGGACCGCAGCTTCGAGACGCAGCTCGACCTGCGGCTCGCGCGCGGAACGCCACCGCCCGCCTAACGGGGGCGGCTACGACGGCTCGGGCAGCGGCCGCGCCGGAACGGCGTTCACGTGGGGGCAGGTCTGCACGTGCGCGACCGGAGTCTTGACCGCGACGAACGTTGCGCGGTCGGCGTACCGAACGCGGTTGCCGGTCGAACGATCCCAAAAATCGTACACCAACGGGCTGACCGCCTCGTACGTCGCGGTGAAGCCGCTTCGTTGCAGCAGATTCAGCAGCGACGGACGGGTGAACCAGAACGAGGTGTCGTTGTCGAGCGAGGCCCACGCTCGCGCGGCCTTCTGTTCCGGCGTGGCGCCCGGTTCGTGCTCGACGAACGTCTTTCCGCGATACTCGACGCCGCCCACGTGGACCGCTTCGGCAGCCGTGTCGCTGACGTGCGTGTCGATGATCGCGAGACGATCGGTGAGCCGTGCCATCGTCTCCGCGAGCCGGACGGCGCTCGGCGCATCGAGGTGGTAGAAGAGCCCGCTGCACAGGACGATGTCGAACGTCCCCGGCGCGCCGTCGTATCGGCGAACGTCGTCCCGGATGAACGTGATCCCGGTCAGGCCGAGGGCAGCGGCCGCGAACCGCGCCTTGGCGATGTTCGCCTCGCGGCCCTCGACGCTCACCACGCGAGCGCCGTGCGCAGCGAGCTCGAGCGACATGCCGCCTTCGCCCGCGCCCAGCTCCAGCACCGGACGGTCGCGAAGATCGAGACCGAAGTCGCGTGCGATCTGAACGACCCGCCGAACCTTCTCGTCGAAGTTGACGGTTCCGTCGACCATCGTCCAGACGCCGTCGGCGAGCCGGCAATTGCTCACGGTCCACGGACCGGAGACTCGCTCGATCTCGGCCTTCCGTCGTGCAACGTCCACTGGCGAGAGCGAGCGTTCGGGGAGTCGAACGTTCGCACCCCGGGAGCTGTCACAACGACGGCATCGCGGAGTGACGCGAGCGCTTACGGGTCGGTCGTTCCCACGTCGTCGGAGAGGCCGATCTGCTCGGCCGGGTCGAGGAGATTCGTCGGGTGGACGCGCTCGAAGGCGATCGTCACGTCGCGCAGCAGCCCGGCCGAGCCGTAGTCGAGCGGTTCGAGCGCCGTCTCGCGCGCGACGTACGATCCGCCCTGGAGCTGCACGAAGTCGACCTGCCAGCGCACGCTCTGCAGCGGGTTGCGGTTGCCGATCCCCGCCACGACGGCGCGGACGGTGACGCCGGTCGCCGGAACCGTCCAGAGCTCGCGGAGGCGGAAACGGCGCGGCTCGCGGAGCGGCCGGAGTCCGAGGTGGTGCAGCGTCGCGCCTTCGCTGACGACGTCACCGAGGTCGGTGACCTCGTACGTGCGCACGATCGTCCCGGTCCGCCCGATCCGCGGGAGCGCGACCGCGCTCGACGTCACGACGCTCATGTCGTTGCTCGCCGAGATCGGCGGCGCGTTGAGCGCCAGCCCGAAGTCCTGGTCGATCGCGAAGCTGAGCTGTCCGATCGGATCGGCGTCGCTCTCGGGATTCAGGGTGCGCGTCGCGCTCGTGCTGCCGCCGATGGTGATCTGGATCCCGACGCCGACGTTGACGCCGTGCGGGACGTGCGGATGCTCGATCTCTTCTTGGCTCACCGCGCGCGCGTGCACGATCCGCCGGCGCATGTCCTCGACGGTCGCCCAATGGCGCGTCATCGCGGCGCCGCCGTTGTGGTAGCGCACCACGGTGGTGTACGTGCTGTAGTGCGCGTAGCCGCTCTGCGAGCGCGCCTCACGCGCCGCCATGAAGAGCGCGTCGGCCGGTGTCGGCGAGCTGGGGGGTTCCTGGGGTGCGGCTGCGATCGAGATCGCCGCTGCCACGACCGCTGCGAAGAGACGTCCCGGCCGGTTCGTGCGCATCATGTCCTGAACGCGACGATGCAGGCGGCGGTTCCGGCGCTCAGCGCGGCGGCTGGCACAGCTCGATGAGGACGCCGCCGGTCGATTTCGGGTGGAGGAAGGCGATCGTGTTGCCGTGCGCGCCGCGCCGCGGCTCCTCGTCGATGAGGCGAATCCCGGCCGCCTTGAGGCGCGCCAGCTCGGCCCGGATGTCCGCGACCCGGTACGCGGTGTGGTGGAGCTTGGTCTCCGCGTCGCCGCGATAGGCGGCGATCGGGGACTCGTCGCTGAGCGGGCGCAGCAGCTCGATGACGGCGTCCCCGGTGCGGAGGCCCACCGCCTCGACTCCCTGGTCGGCGACCGTCTCGCGGTAGACTTCGGTGAACCCGAGCGTTTCGCTATAGAGCCGGATCGTCGCGTCGAGGTCTTTCACGACGATCGCGACGTGGTCGATCGGCGCGTCGATCACGCGATGCGCTCGCGCGCGACGTGCGTCCCGAACACGCCGCGCAAGACGTTGCACACCTCGCCGAGCGTCGCACCGGCATCGACCGCTTCGACGAAGGCGGGCATCAGGTTCGCCGTCCCTTCCGCGGCGCGGCGGACGGCGAGCAGGGCGCTCTCGACGCGGGTCGCGTCGCGCCGCTCACGGAACGCGCGGGTGCGCGCGACCTGATCGCGCTCGATCGACGGATCGATGCGCTGGATCGGCATCTGAACGCCGTTCGTCGCTTCGTTGAACGCGTTCACGCCGACGACGAGCTGCTTGCCGCGCTCGATCGCCTGCTGCGCGCGGTAGGCGCTCTCCCCGATCTGGTCCTGCATCCAGCCGCTCTCGATCGCCGCGACCGCTCCGCCCATCGCGTCGATCTCGGCGATCAGGTCGCGCGCACGCGTCACGAGCTCGCCGGTCAGCGACTCGACGTAGTACGATCCGGCGAGCGGGTCGACGACGTCCGTCACGCCGCTCTCGTGCGCGATGATCTGCTGCGTCCGCAGCGCGACGCGCGCCGACAGCTCCGTCGGGAGCCCGAGCGCTTCGTCCTGACCGTTCGTGTGGAGCGACTGCGTTCCGCCGAGAACGGCGGCCAGCGCCTGCACCGCGACCCGCACGACGTTGTTCTCGGGCTCCTGCGCCGTGAGCGTCGACCCGCCCGTCTGCGTGTGGAAGCGGAGCATCTGCGACTTCGGGTCGTTCGATCCGAACTCGTCGCGAACGATCTCCGCCCACAGGGTGCGCGCGGCGCGGAACTTGGCGACCTCCTCGAAGAAATCGTTGTGCGCGTTCCAGAAGAAGGAGATGCGCGGCGCCACCGTGTCGACGCTCAGCCCGGCGTGCTGCGCCGCGCGCAGGTATGCTTTCGCGTCGGCCAGGGTGAAGGCGATCTCTTGGAGCGCGGTCGATCCGGCCTCGCGGATGTGATATCCGGAGATCGAGATCGTGTTCCAGTTCGGGACCTCTTGCGCGCAGTACGCCATGACGTCGGTGACCAGGCGCATCGAGGGTCCCGGCGGGTAGATGTAGGTGCCGCGGGCGACGTACTCTTTGAGCACGTCGTTCTGCACCGTGCCCCCGAGCCTGTCGAACGGTATCCCGCGGCGGCGGGCCAGCGCCAGGACGAACGCGAGCAGGATCGAGGCCGGCGCGTTGATCGTCATCGAGACGGTGACCTGGTCGAGCGGGATTCCGTCGAAGAGCGTCTCGACGTCGTCGATCGTGTCGATCGCCACGCCGACCTTTCCGACTTCGCCGCGCGATTGCGGGGCATCCGAATCGTGACCGAGCTGCGTCGGCAGATCGAAGGCGACCGAAAGACCGTTCACGCCGTGCGCGAGGAGATAGCGGTAGCGCGCGTTCGACTCGGCCGCGGTCGCGAAGCCCGCGTACTGGCGCATCGTCCAGTGCCGTGCGCGGTACATGTCGCGCCGGATCCCGCGCGTATACGGGAACGTCCCGGGCGGCGCCCGGTGTTCGGGCGCGTCCGGTTCGTCGTAGTACGGCTTCAGCGGGATGCCGCTGGCGTTGAGATCGCGGGCGCTCACCCCGTAGGTTCCGCCGAACGGGCGGGGACGACCTACGGCTGAGCGCGTCCCTTCGACTTCGAGGTCGGGTCGAGGGTCCAGCCGGAGGCGGTCCACGGCGAGGGGCGGTTCGGCAGCGTCGTGGTGTTGATCGTCTGCACCGGCCCGTAACCGGCCGCCCAGTAGATGGTCTGGTCGGTCCCGTACGTCACTTCGGAGACGACGCCGGTGTAGGTGGTCGACACGTTCGTGATCGGTCCGCCGCTGCTGACGGGGGCCGTGAAGGTCGCGGTCGCATGGTCGCTCACGACGACCGCGGTGCGCGAGACGCCCGCGACGTCGACGAAGGTCCAGCCGGTGCCCTTCACCATCTGCGCCTTCGCGATGGGGTACGGCGATGTGCACGTCTCGACGCCGCCGGTGAAGGTGCCGACGACATAGACATCGCCCGCCGCGTTCTTCGAGACGACGATGTTCGCGTTGTTCGCGTTGAACGCGATGTCGGTGTACGGCACGATCGCTTGCGCGGCGCCCGGGCTCGCCTGGAAGTCGCCGAACGTCCCCAGCGACGCGCTGCAGGCCGTTCCGAGCGAGGGAGAGATCGCCAACGGCGCCGGCCCGGTTTGCATGAACCCGCTTCCGCCGCCGTTGCCGCTGTACGTCGCCTGGTTCGTGATCGGGAAATAGTTCTCGGACTTGGGCGGAACCGGAGTCGCCGTCGGGACCGGGGACGCGGTCGGCGCCGGCGTCGGGGTCACCGTCACGGCCGGCGTCGTGTTGGCGGCGTTGTTGCAGCCGGCGAACAGCGTCGCGAGGAGACCAGCGAACAGAATCCGGCGCACGAACACCTCCAGCGGCAAGGGACCCAAGGCGACTCCTGTACTCGCTGCGGTCCCGAGAAACCTCGCCGTGCGCTCCGACCCGCCGCCCGCTCCCTCGCCGGCGCCTCGGGCCGCGAAGTAAGCCTTCTTACGGACATCCGCGGGCCGGTGTCGTATCGTTGAAGGTACGATGAAACGGATCACCGTCCTGACCGGCCTGGCGCTGCTGATCGCGGTCCCCGCCGCGGCGCGCGCAGCCCTGGTCAAGATCACCCGCACGGACGAGGAGTGGCGCAAGCTGCTGCCGCCGGACGCCTACGAGGTACTCCGGCACGCGCACACCGAGCGGGCGTTCTCGAGCCCGCTCGACGAAGAGAAGCGCCCCGGAACGTATCTCTGCGAGGGCTGCGAGCTCCCGCTGTACTCATCGAAGACGAAGTACGACAGCGGCAGCGGCTGGCCGAGCTTCTGGGCGCCGCTCCCGAACGCCGTGACGACGAAGACCGACACCGTGCTGC
>DASWSC010000052.1:0-9611 GCA_036402855.1 Candidatus Elarobacter sp.
TGCACGCGTACGTCGTGCGCCGCATCCTGCGCGGCGATCCGTGGAACCGCGAGGCGGACTCGCCGCTCGCCGAATGGCGGCAGATGCTGCGCGAAGCATGGCGCCTGCAGCGCGAGAACTTCTGGGACCCGGAGATGTCCGGGATCGACTGGGACGCGGTGCTCGTGCGCTACGATGCGCTGCTGCCGAAGATTCGCACGCGCAACGAGCTCTCCGACCTCATCTGGGAGATGCAGGGCGAGCTCGGCACCTCGCACGCGTACGAGAGCGGCGGCGACCGGCCGTTGCCGCCGCAGTACAAACGCGGGTTCCTCGGCGCCGACGTCGCGTGGGACGACGCGCGACGCGGCTACGTCGTGCGCCGCATCCTGCGCGGCGATCCGTGGAACCGCGACGCCGACTCGGCGCTCGCCGAGCCCGGCGTCGACGTCAAGGAAGGCGATCTCATCGTCGCGATCGGCGGCCGCGCGCTCGACGCGCAAACCGGTCCCGGCGCACTGCTCGTGAACCAGGCCGGGCGCGACATCGCGCTCTCGGTCGTGCGCGGCGCCGGCAGCACGCCGCGCCGCGTCCTCGTTCGCACGCTCAAGGACGAGCGGATGCTGCGCTACCGCGCGTGGGTCGAAGCGAACCGCGCGCTGGTGCACGAGCGCACGAACGGACGCGCGGGCTACGTGCACATCCCCGACATGGGGCCGTGGGGCTTCGCCGAGTTCCACCGCGGCTACCTGAGCGAGTTCGACCGCGACGGGCTGGTCGTCGACGTGCGCTACAACCGCGGCGGTCACGTCTCGGCGCTGCTGCTCGAAAAGCTGGCGCGCAAGCGTGTCGGCTACGACGTCTCGCGCTGGGCCGGCGCGTTTCCGTATCCCGAAGAGTCGGTCGCCGGCCCGATGGTCGCGGTGACGAACCAGTTCGCAGGGAGCGACGGCGACATCTTCAGCCACTGCTTCAAACTGTACGGGCTCGGGCCGCTGGTCGGGATGCGTACCTGGGGCGGCGTGATCGGGATCAACCCGCGCCACCGCCTGGTCGACGGGACGGAGACGACGCAGCCCGAGTTCTCGTTCTGGTTCACCGACGCCGGCTGGAACGTGGAGAACTACGGTACCGACCCGACGCACGAGGTCGACGTCGCACCGCAGGACACGCTGCGCGGCGCCGACCCGCAGCTCGAGACCGCGCTGCGGCTGATGGACGAAGCGCTGGCGAAGGCGCCGCAGCGCCCGGAGTTCCCCGCGCGGCCCAACCGGGCGGCGCCCGTTCGGAGCTGATCGTGGACGACGAGCGCGTCATGGGCGAAGTCTTGGATGTCGGCGAGCACTCGTTCAACGTCGTGCAAGGCGTCTCGCGCCAGGTCGTGCAGACCACCTGGTATCGCGGCGAGCACTGTCATTTCAACCCCACCAAAGCCGACCTCATGGAACCCGATGCCATCGAGCGGCACATCACGGCCGGCTGGCTCCCGGCCGCCCCGTTCATCACGCGCGCCGACGGCGTCACCGCGTTCGGCAGCTGCTTCGCAGGCAACATCACCGAGTACCTGACGGCGCGCGGCTACCGCGTGCTGACCGGCAAGCGCCACGCCGACGTGAACGGTTCCTACGTGATCCGGTGCGCGGAGGGAATCGTCAACACGTTTGCCATCCGCCAGCAGTTCGAGTGGGCGTTCGAGGGGCGCGACTTCAACGAGGAGCTCTGGTTCGACTCGCGGGGGGAGCTCGCCGCATATAACGAGGCGATTCGACGGGATACGGCCGGGATCTTCAATCAGACCGACGTCTTCATCATCACCGTCGGGCTGGCCGAGGTGTGGTACAGCACCGTCACCGGCGAGGTGTTCTGGCGGGCCATTCCGGCCAACCGGTTCGACCCGGCGCGTCACGGCTTCCGCCTCACCTCGGTGGCGGAGAACGTCGAGAACCTGCTCGCGGTTCGGGATCTCATTCGCCGGCGCCGGCCGGAGGCGTCGATCGTCTTCACGCTCTCGCCGATACCGCTCCACGCGACGTTTCGGCCGATCTCGTGCGTCACCGCCAACGCCGTTTCGAAGGCGACGCTGCGCGTCGCGCTCGACGAGGTCATGCGTGAGTGCTCAGGCGATCGCAGGGTGTTCTACTATCCGGCGTACGAGATCGTGCGCGAAGCGTTCGGCGACCCGTTCCTGGACGACAACCGGCATCTGCAGCCGCACGTCGTGCAGGCCGTCGTCCGGACATTCGAGCGCGCCTACTGCGCTGCGTGAGCGGTCGCCGTCAGCGGGATCAGCACCTCGCTGACCATCGGGCGCTTCTCGCGAACGGCGCGCTCGATCCGCGCGATCGTCTCGGACGCTTCGCCGAGCGGCGGATCGCCCTCGAAGACGACGTCGATCGCGACGACGACGTTCTTCGGGCCGAGCGTCATCGTGCGGACGCGGCGCACGCCGGCGACGCCGCCCGCGTCTTTGGCGATCCGCTCGATGTCGCCGACGATCTCCGGGTCGGCGCTCTCACCGGTGAGCAGGCTCGACATCTCGCTCATCATCGCCACCGCGACGCCGCCGAGCAGCGCGCCGATCGCGATCGAGGCGGCGGCGTCGGGCCGCCCGTCGTGCGTGAGCTGGCTGAGCGCGGTTCCGGCGGCGGCGATGACGACGCCGACGAGCGCGGCGCTGTCCTCCAGCACGACGACGAACACGTTCGGGTCCTTGCTGGCGCGGATCGCTTTGACGAGCGAGCGCTTCGGATAGGTCGCGCGCAGCTCGCGGGCCGCGACGAAGAGCGCGTAGCCGTCGGCGACGAAGGCGATCGTCAGGACGACGTAGGTCCAGACGGCGCCGCGCGGCGGCTCGGGATGAAGCCAGCGCGCGATCCCTTCGACGATCGTCGCGCCGCCGCCGATGGCGAAGATCACGCCGGCGACCAGCACGGCCCAGAAATAGACCTCGGCGCCGTGGCCGAAGGGGTGCGAGGGGTCGGCCGGACGCGCCGAGCGCTTGTGGCCGACGATGAGGAGCGCCTGGTTCGTCCCGTCGACGAAGGAGTGGACGGCCTCCGCCGCCATCGCGGCGCTTCCGCTGAAGGCGGCGACGGTTGCCTTTGCGAGCGCGACGAGCAGGTCGGCACCCACCGCGACGACGACGGTCTTCGGAGAATCCTCGGCCATGGCTCGGCACCGTTACCCCGCCGCGGCAACCTCGCAAAAGCAAGCGGCGATCCTTGACGTTCGGCCCGGCGCCGTGATACGGTACGCGAGCCGAAGCAGGGCCGGAAGGCCCTCACCGGATGCCCGCGGGCGATCCGGTTGCAACTCGAGAGCGGGGACCGCTTCGGCGTCTTCGCTTTTTTACGTCCTTTCCGGAGAGCAGCCATAGCACGACCGCTTCGCGTCAACGAGCAGATCAGAATCCGCCAAGTCCGCGTCATCGACGACGAGGGCCGCCAGCTCGGCATCCTGCCGACCGAGGAAGCTCTCAACATGGCCAGGACAAAGGGGCTGGACCTCATCGAGGTCTCTCCGACCGCGGTCCCGCCGGTCTGCCGCATCGGCGATTACGGGCGGCTGAAATACGAGCAGTCGAAGAAAGACAAAGAGGCGCGCAAGAAACAGCGCAACTGGGAGTTGCGCGAAGTCAAGCTGCGTCCCAAGATCGACGTCCACGACTACGAAGTCAAAGCGAAGATGGCCGAGCGCCTCCTTCTCGACGGCGGCAAGGTCAAGGTCACGATCATGTTCCGCGGACGCGAGATCACGTACACCGCGTTCGGGAAACGGCTGCTCGATCGCATCGCGAAAGACCTGGAGAACGTCGCCACGGTCGAGCGCGATGCGAAGCTCGAAGGCAAGAACATGTTTCTCATCCTCGCTCCGCGAGCCACCCCGCTCGGTCCGCCGAAGTTCGTCCATCTCAAGACCGACACGGCGCACCACGAGCTCGAGACCGTCGATCATCACGATGATCACGAGACCGACTCGGAAGAACAGAGCGGCGAGGACGCGGTAGCGGAGCCCATCGGGGGAGCCAGTGCCTAAAATCAAGACGCACCGCAGCACCGCGAAGCGCGTGAAAGTGACCGCCAACGGCAAGGTCATGCACCGCCACCAGTTCGACGGCTGCGGTCACATCCTCAGCAAGAAGTCGCGCAAGCGCAAGCGGAACTTCCGCCGCGACCAGCACACCTTCAAGGGTGATCTGAAGCGTTTCGCGCCGCAAATCCCCTACTTGCTTTAAGGAGACCGACACATGGCTCGTATCAAACGCGGTCTCAACAAGATCAAGCACCGCCGCAAGGTGATGAAGCTCGTCAAGGGCTTCCGCGCGGCGCGCAGCCGTAACTATCGCGTCGCCAACGAGGCGCTGCTGCACTCGCTGGACTATGCGTTCCGCGACCGCCGCGTCCGCAAGCGCGACTTCCGCTCGCTGTGGATCGCCCGCATCAACGCCGCCGCGCGGCGCGAGGGTCTGACGTACTCGAAGCTGATGGCCGGGCTCAAGAAGTCGGGCGTCGCGGTGAACCGCAAGGCGCTGGCCGATCTGGCCGTTCACGACGCGGCCGCGTTCGCGCGGCTCACCTCGCTCGCGAAGGACGCGGTCGGAGCCGGCAGCACCGCGGCCTAGCGGGCGACCATGGATCTCGCTCGCCGCTCGGGCCTCGCCGGGGTTCTTCTCGCGGCCGCGCTGCTCGCGTCGTGCGCGCACAACGCGGCGACGCGGCCGGAATCCGCCCGTCCCGAGCGGCTTGCCAACCCCAGCAGCTTTCCGCTCTACCCGGGGAGCCGGGTCACGACCGTCGTGCCGGTCGACTCGTCGCAGATGACCGCCGCGATGAAGGCGAGCGATCCGCACGCGAGCGTTCCAAAGAATTTCCGCGGTCATGAGATCATCGCGGAGACCGGCGCGTCGATGAAAGAGCTCGGGACGTGGCTCGCGACGCTGCGGCGGACGCCGCCGCCCGGGCTGCGCAAGCCCGCCGATCGCGGCTGGAACATGAACGACCGGACCGCGTCGGGGCAGCCGATCCAGGCCGGCGAGCAATTCGCCTCGGCGACCGGCGACCGCACCGTCTACGTCATCGCCGCCGATCCGCGGAAGCTCCACGATCAGCTCGGACCCGTCTTCACGCTGATCGAGAGCTACAACGCCGTTCCGGGCGTGCTGCGTGCTCCGCTCGACGACCAGGCGAAGAAGCAGGTCGGGTACAGCATCAGCGAGATGCTCGATGCGAAGAGCCCGGTCGGCGCGATCGTCGCGGCCGTGAAACGGATGCAGTCCTCGAACCGGCGAGCGATCCTGCTGATCGACGAGACGCGGGCGAAGTAAGCCTCCTCCGCGACGCCGAACCGTCGCGGATACCGATGGCCGCGCCCGCACCACCGCTCACCGTCCCCGGCGACAAGTCGATCGCGCACCGCGCGGTGATCCTGGCTGCCCTCGCACGCGGCGAGTCGCGGCTGCGCAACGTCCCGGCCGGGCTCGACGTGCGCTCGACGCAGCGCGCGGCGCGCGCGCTCGGGATCGAGATCCGCGAGGACGGCGACGCGCTCGTCGTGCGCGGCGGCGGCGGGGCGCTGACGGCGCCCGGCACGCCGATCGACTGCGGAAACAGCGGGACGACGATTCGTTTGCTCGCCGGCGCGCTGGCGACGCGCGCGATCACCGTGACGCTCGACGGCGACGCGTCGCTGCGCGCGCGCCCGATGCGCCGCGTCGCCGCGCCGCTGGCCGCGTTCGGCGCCGAGCTGACGCTCACGAGCGCCGGGACGGCGCCGTTCGTGCTGCGCGGCAACGGGGAGGCTCAGGGGGCGGCAGTCGAGATCGGCGTTCCGAGCGCGCAGATCAAGTCGTCGGTGTTGCTCGCCGCGCTCAACGCGCACGGGCGAACGACGCTGACCGGCAGGCTCGACACGCGCGATCACACCGAGCGGCTGTTCCGCGCGTTCGGGGTCGCGTGCACGGTCGAGGACGGGACGATCCTGATCGACGGACCGCAGACGCCGGCCGCCTGCGACTTCGACGTTCCGGGCGACGTCTCGAGCGCGGCGTTTCTCCTCGCCGCGGCGGCCGCGGTTCCGGGTGCGCGCGCGGTCGTCGACGACGTCGGCTTGAACCCGACGCGCACGGCGGTCTTCGACGTGCTCCGCCGCTTCGGCGCCGAGGTGGCGGTCGACCCCGGCGCCTTCGGCGCGGAGCCGCGCGGGCGGGTCACCGTGAGCGGCGCGCGGCTGCGCGCGATCGTCATCGATCCCGGCGAGGTGCCGGGGCTGATCGACGAGTTGCCGCTGGTCGGCGTCCTCGGCGCGTTCGCCGAGGGGACGACCGTCGTCACCGGCGCGGCGGAGCTGCGCGTCAAGGAGTCCGACCGCATCGAGACGTTCGCGCGCGCCGCGCGCGCGCTCGGCGTCGAGGTCGAGACGTTCGACGACGGGTTCGCGGTCCACGGCCCGGCGCGCTGGCGCGGCGGGACGGTCGAGACGCGCGGCGATCACCGCATCGCGATGGCGTTCGCGGTCGCCGCGCGCGCGGCCGGCATCGAGGTCCGCCTCGACGATCCGGACTGCGTCGCGGTCTCGTTTCCGGGCTTCGCCGGCGCGCTGGAACGCGTCGCATGAGCGCCCGCGCGCACGCCGCGGTGATCGGGCATCCGGTCGCGCACAGCCGCTCGCCGGCCCTGTTCGCGCGCTTCGCGGCGCAGACCGGGATCGCGCTGGACTACGCGGCGGTGGACGTGCTGCCGGAACAGCTCGAATCGACGCTCGCCGCGTGGCGAACGGCGGACGGTTTCGCGGGCTGCAACGTGACGCTGCCGCACAAGGAGCGCGCGCTCGCGCTCGCCGACCGCGTCGATGCGCCCGCGCGCGCGTGCGGCGCGGCGAACGTCCTCACGCGCGCCGGCGCGGAGCTCGTCGCCGGCAACACCGACGTCGCGGGCGTCGAGGCGGCGCTCGCGCAGCACGGCGTCGCGCTGCGCGGAGCGCGCGTCGCGGTGCTCGGCGCCGGCGGCGCGGCGCGCGCGGTCGCCGAAGCCGCGCGCCGGAGCGGAGCCGCGTCGGTGGTCGTGGCGGCGCGCGACCGCGGACGCGCGGCGGCGCTCGCGACCGAGTTCGGGGCCCAGGCGTGCGGGCTCGACGACGTTCCGGTCTCCGACGTGTACGTGAACGCGACGCCGGCCGGGATGCAAGGGCAGCCGCAGATCTCGCTGCTGCCGAAGAACGCGCCCGCCGGCGCGGCGGCGTTCGACCTGGTGTACGTCCCCGAGGAGACGCCGTTCGTGCTCGAGGCGCGCGCGCGCGGGATGCGCACGATCACCGGGACGGCGATGTTCCTCGCGCAGGCTGCGGCGACGTTCGAGCTGTGGTTCGGCGTGTGGCCGCTGGAGGTGCCGGCGGCTGGGGTGTCGCGCACCCTTCGACAAGCTCAGGGTGACACCGGCGCTCAGGGTGACACTGGGGCTCATGGTGACACTGGGGCTCAGGGTTACACTGGGGCTCAGGGTGACACTGGGGCTGACTGCGACGGGGAGGGGGTGTGAGCGGGGTGCGGTTTTTGACGGCGGGGGAGTCGCATGGGCCGGCGCTCGTCGGGATCATCGAGGGGATTCCGAGCGGGCTGGCGATCGATGCGGCGCTGCTGCTGGCGCAGGCGCGGCGGCGGAAGCTCGGGTTCGGGCGCGGCAACCGTCAGAACATCGAGACCGACGAGGTGCGGATCGTCGGCGGCGTGCGGCGCGGCGTGACGATCGGGAGCCCGATCGCGCTGATCCTCGAGAACAAGGATCACGTCCGCTGGGCCGAGATCATGCGCGTCGAGGCACCGGAGAACGGCGAGCCGGCGGCGCGCCAGGTGCACGTGCCGCGGCCCGGCCACGCCGATCGCGTCGGCGGGATCAAGTACGGGCGCGAGGATCTGCGCGACGTGCTCGAGCGCGCGAGCGCGCGCGAGACCGCGATGCGCGTCGCGCTCGGTACCGTCGCGCGCGCGCTGCTCGGCGCGCTCGGCGTCACGATCGCCAGCCGCGTCGTGCGGATCGGCCGCGCCGTCGACGAGACGCCGTGGCGCGACGCCGCGCCCGAGGAGGTCGACGCCTCGCCGGTGCGCGCGCTCGACGGGGCGTCAGCGGCGGCGATGGTGCGCGAGATCGAGGTCGCGAAGGCGGCCGGCGACTCGCTCGGCGGCGTCTTCGAAGTCGTCGCGCGCGGCGTCCCGATCGCGCTCGGATCGTACGTGCAGTGGGATCGCCGGCTCGAGGGCGAGGTCGCGAAGGCGTTCATGGCGCTCAACGCGATCAAGGGCGTCGAGATCGGGCTCGGGTTCGGCGCGGCGGCGGTTCCGGGCTCGCAGGCGCACGACGAGTACGAGCCGGGCGACGGCGCGCGCACGCAGTACCGCAGCAACCGCGCCGGCGGGATCGAGGGCGGGATGACGACCGGACAGCCGATCGTCGTCCGCGCGGCGATGAAGCCGATCGCGACGCTGATGAAGCCGCTCGGCTCGGTCGACCTCCGCACGGGTGAGGCGACGCCGGCGCACGTCGAGCGCAGCGACACCTGCGCCGTCCCGGCCGCCGCGGTGATCGGCGAGTCGCTGCTCGCGCTGGTCTTGGCGAGCGCGGTGCTCGAGAAGTTCGGCGGCGACTCGCTCGACGAGCTGCGCGAACGCGTCGAAGCGTGGGATCGCACGGCCCGTGCCCGATAACGTCTACCTCTGCGGCCCGCCGGGCGCCGGCAAGACGACGGTCGCGCCGCTGCTCGCGCGGCTGCGCGGACTCGACGCGGTCGACGTCGATGCCGCGATCGAAGCCGCCGAGGGGCGCCGCATCGCGCGCATCGTCAGCGACGACGGTGAGGCCGCGTTTCGCGCCCGCGAGCGCACCGCGATCGCCGCGCTCGCCGAGCGCGGCGGCGTCGTCGTCGCGCTCGGCGGGGGCGCGCTCGAGGACGAGGCGAACCGGCGCGCGCTGGCGGCGAGCGGAACGACGGTGTTCCTCGACGCCTCGCTGGCGGCGTGCGAGCAGCGTACCGCGCGCGCCCGCGCGACGCGCCCGCTGCTGCGCGAGCCCGGCGCGCTCGCGCGCCTGCACGCCGCGCGGCGCCCGAACTACCTGCGCGCCCAGGTGCGCGTCGCGGTCGACGGGCTGACCCCCGACGAGGTCGCGCGCGCCGTCGACGCGGCGCTGAGAGCGGAGCGCGTCGTGCGCGTCGCGACGGCGAAGCCGTACGACGTCGTCATCGGCGCGCGCGTCCTCGACACGCTCCCGCAGCGCGCCCGCCCGCTCGACGGCGGACGCGTCGTCGTGGTCACCGACGAACGGCTCGCACCGCTCGGCGACGCGGTCGCGCGCACCTACGCGCACGCCGGTATCCCCGCTTCCAGCTTCGCAGTCCGCGCCGACGAGTCGCTGAAGTCGCTCGAATCGCTCGGTGCGCTGTACGCCGAGTTCGTCGAGCGCGGGCTCGACCGGCGCGGCCTGGTCGTCGGCGTCGGCGGCGGTACGATCGGTGACGCGGCCGGTTTCGCGGCCGCGACGTTCCAGCGCGGCGTCCCGTACGCCGCCGTTCCGACGACGCTGCTCGCGGCTGTCGACGCGGCGATCGGCGGCAAGACCGCGATCAACCTTCCGAGCGGGAAGAAT
>DASWSC010000053.1:0-9319 GCA_036402855.1 Candidatus Elarobacter sp.
GGCGGCCGCGGATCACGTCGTCGACGTGCTCCGCACGGCGCTCGCGCAGCGCGACGCAGCGGACAGCGCAAGGCGTGATATCGGCGACGAAGCCCGGCGCGACGTGGTCGACATCGCGCTGGCCGGCGGTTCGACGCCGCGGGCGATCAACGCACTGCTGGCGGCGGCGCCGCGGCGCGACGAGGTCGACTGGAGCCGCGTGGTGTTCTGGTTCGGCGACGAACGCTGCGTGCCGCCGGACAACAAAGACTCCAACTACCGCATGAACCGCGAGACGCTGCTCGACCCGCTCGGGATCGATCCGGCGCAGGTCCATCGCATGCGCGGCGAGGACGACCCGAGCGCTGCCGCCGCCGACTACGACGCCGTGCTGCGCCGCGAGCTCGGCGAGCACCCGCGCCTCGACCTCGTCCTGCTCGGAATGGGTCCCGAAGGCCACACCGCCTCCCTCTTCCCCGGCACCGTCCGCGCGATCGACAAAGACAAGTGGTGCGTCGCGCACTACGTTCCGCAGCTCGACCGGTGGCGCATGACGCTCACCCCGCGCGCGATCAACGCCGCCCGCAACGTCGCCATCACCGCCGGCGGCCCCGAGAAAGCCGACGCGCTCCACGCCGTCCTCAACGGCCCCCGCGACCCCGACGCCTACCCCGCCCAAGCCATCCACCCCACCGAAGGCACCCTCATCTGGATCGTCGACCAACCCGCCGCCACCCACCTCTAAAAAGCCCCGCCATCGTGCACCACCCCAATGTCATCGTGCACCACCCCAATGTCATCCTGAGCCTGTCGAAGGATGCGCCACGGCCACGACCTCCGCACGCAGCGCCGCGCGCGCCGGAATCGCCGCCGCCAGCAACACCAGCGCGGCGAGATACCACGAGGCTCCGGGAGGCATCCACGCTTTGAGCGGTCCGATCGCCGCCGCGAGCGTCAGCGAGTACACCGCCGGCCCGATCAGAAACGCGAGCCCGCGCAAGCTCCCGATCGCGCCTTGGAGCTCACCCTGCTCGTTCGGCGCCATGTGGCGCGTCATGATCTGCTGCGCCGCAGCCGACGTGAGCCCCCAGAACATCAGGATCGGCGTCGCGGCGAAGATGACGAATCCCGCCGGCGCGAAGCCGTACAGCGCGAGCCCGAGCGCGCCGGATGCGATTCCGGCGTAGATCGCGCGCCGCTCGCCGAGCTTCTTCACCAGCGGCCCCGTCGCCGCGGCCTGCACCACCACGGAGCACAGCCCCACCATCGTGAGCGACAGCCCGATCGCGCGCGAGTCCCAGTGGTACCGGTACACGACGTAGATCACGAACGCGCTCTGCAGCGAGACGGAGGCGAGGATGCTCAGAAACGTCGCCGTCGCCAAGCCGGAGAGCTCGCGGTGCCGCCGCAGCAACCGCAGCGAGCCGAGCGGGTTGGCCCGCGCGAACGAGAACGGCTTGCGGCGCTCGGCTGAAAGCGACTCGGGGAGCACGAACGCGCCGTAGACGGCGTTGAGGATGCTCACGACCGCGGCCGCCCAGAACGGCACGCGCGCCCCGTACGCGCCGAGGAAGCCACCGACCGCGGGCCCGACGATGAAGCCGAGCCCGAACGCCGCGCCGAACAGCCCGAACGCGCCGGCCCGCTTCTCCGGCGGCACCACGTCGGCGATGTACGCGCTCGCCGCCGTCGCGCTCGACGACGTGATCCCCGAGACGATCCGCCCCAGGAACAGCCACGCGAGGTTCGGCGCAAGCGCCATGACGACGTAGTCCAGACCGAGCCCGAGGTTCGAGAGCACGATCACGGGCTTGCGACCGATGCGGTCGGACAGGACGCCCAGGACGGGCGAGAACACGAACTGCATCAGCGCGAACGACGTCCCGAAGACGGCGAGCAGCGCCGCGGCGCGCGAAGCGTTTCCGCCCATGAACTGCACGACGAGCGGCGCGAACACCGGCGCGATGATCCCGAACGCGATCATGTCGAGCGCGATCGTGATCAGGATGAACACCATCCCGCCGCGCCGCGGCGAGACGGGCGGCTCGGCGGCCGGCGCCGGGCCGCCGGCCGCTTCTGGGGTCGTCATCCGGAACTCTTCGGCTAAGGCCGGCGCGTCACCGGCGGCGCCTGGGTCGGCGTGATCGCCGGCAGAATGCTGTTGGCTCCGGCACCGGTCAGGGTCGGCAGGCCGAGCCCCGAGACGTCGATGTTGCTCTGCGCGAAGAGCCCGCCGCTCACGCGGTTCAGCTCGACGATCGCCTTGTCGAGGTCGGTCTGGGCCTGGAGCTCGCGCCCTTGCTGGTTCGCGACTTCGAGCTGCCGCTGCAGCACGAGGAACGTCGTCGACGTTCCGGCCTGGAAACGGCGCTGCTCGCCGAGGAGGACCCGCTGCGCGGCTTCGCGCGCCGCGCGCGCCGCGATCACGCGGTACTGCGCCTCGCGCAGCCCCTGGATCGCGTTGACCGCCTCGCTCCGAAAGCGCTGTACGAGCGCGGTCTCGTTGATCTGGACTTGCCGCTGCTGCTCCTGCGCGATCGCGAGATCGGCTTTGCCGGTGTGCTGCCCGATCGGGAACGAGAACACGACCTGCGCCGTATACGTCGGGTAGCGGTTGTCGAGCAGGTTCTGGAACGACTGGCCGAAGCGGCCGTTCTGGTATGCGGGCGGCGTCGGGAAGGACGCGAGCGCCGCGGGAGGCGCGATCGCGCCGAGCAGCCCGAAGAGCGGGTTCGCCGACGGGTTCAGCGGGCTTCCGGCAAAGCCGTTCGAGGTGTAGCCCAGACCGAGGTCGAGCTGCGGCTTGAGCTGATCGCGCGCAAAGGAAAGGCTCACGTCGGCCTGCGAGCGCTGCGCGCGGACCTGCGCCACCTCCGGACGGTTCTGAATCGCCGAAGTCACCAGCGCGTCGAGCGCCGGCTCCTGCGGAACCTGCACGACCGGCGTCGTCGGCACGAGGTTTGCGAACCAGACCGGATCGGCGGGGTTCGCGAGCATCAACTGCTTGAGCTGCGTCTGCACCCGCTGCACGTTCTGGATCGCGGCGTAGACGTTGTCCTGGAAGATGTTGACCTGGGTGTTCGCCTCCACGATGTCGGTCGGCGCGACGGCACCGCGCGCGGCCAGCCGCGCGTTCGACTGCGCCTGCGCCTGCGCGTTGCGCAGCCCTTCCTCCTGGATCGCGACGTTCTGCCACGCGGAGACCAGGTCGAAGTACGCGTTCTGCACCTGGACGATCGTGTTCGACGCCTGCGCCAGCGCGTTGCTCGTGGAGACGGCCGAGGTGATCTCCGCGAGCTGGATCTGCAGGCGCGGCTGGTCGATCGCGCGGCCGCGGAGCAGCGGCTGCGTCACGGAGAGCTGGAGCGCCGTCTCGTAGAACGGGTTGTAGCTGTTGAACGCGCTGTCCGAGCTGACGCGCGTCGCGACCAGGTTCGCGCTGTAGGTTCCGCCGCGCTGCGTCAGCCCGCGGATCCCGGCGGTCGCGTTCGCGGTGTCGGTGGTGACCGGGCCGCCCTGGGCGTTCGTGTTGAAGGCGCTGACGACGGGCGCCACCGCGTGCGTGTAGCTCGGCACCAGCTGGAAGTTCACGTCGTACGCGCCCTTGGCGGCGACGATCTGGTAGTTCGCGATGCGGCGGTTCGACTGCGCGATCGCGAGCTGCGTGTTCCGCTGGAGCGCCATCACGACGGCGTCCTGCAGCGCGAGCCCGACGAACGGCTGCTGCTGCACGCCGACCAGATCCGGGTTCGGGATCGCGTTGACCGGCGCGCTGAACGGCGGCAGAGACGGCACCGGCGGAAGCACCGCCGGGGCCGGCGGCGGCGGGTTCGCCCCGCCTTGGATGTTCGCTCCGGGTCGTTGACCGTTGCTCGCGGGAGCGCCCGGATTCCCGGCCGCGCTGCCCGCCGGTATCGGCTGCGGGATCGCGGTCGCCTGCGGCGCGGCGGACGATCGCGGCATCGCCGGCGGCATCGACGCCGGCATCGGCACCGGCGTCGTCTGCGCGAGCGCGGCACCGGCGGACGCGGTGAAGAGGCACGCGCAGAGCGCGAGCGCGAGCAGACGCGATCGAGACATCGAGTTGCCTACTTGACCTTGACCGAGGTCTCGACCGACATTCCGACGCGCAGCGGCTTGTCCGCCGGCGGGTTATCGACGATGATGCGGATCGGCAGGCGCTGCGTCACCTTCACGAAGTTGCCGGTCGCGTTCTGCGCGGGGACGAGGCTGAACGTGTTCTGCGAGGCCGGCGCGATCGCCGAGACGTGTCCGTGGAACGCGACGCCCTTGTACGCATCGACCTTGATGTCGACCGGCTGCCCCACCTTGACGCTGCCGAGCTGCGTCTCTTTGTAGTTCGCGGTGATGTACGTGCCGCTCGCCGGAACCAGCGTCATCAGCGATTGCCCGGGCGTGACGGCGGCGCCGACCGCGGTGTTCTTCGCACCGACGTACCCGTCGATCGGCGAGCGGATCACCGTGTCGCCGAGCCTGTTCTGCGCGCTCTCGACCTGTGCTTGCAGCGAGCCGGTCTGCGCGAAGGCCGCGCTCGCCTGGGCCTGCGTCGCCGAGACGCGATACGGGTTGTCGGTTTCGACCAAACGCCCTTGCGCGGTCTCGAGCTGCCCTTGCTGTGCGCCGATCCCGGCGCTCGCCGCGTTTGCCGAGGCGATCGCCGCGGTGTAGCGCGCCTGGGCCTGGGCGACCGCGGTCTGCGCCGCGGCGGCGTTGTCGATGGCGGCCTGGTACTGCGACTGCGCTTGCGCCTGCGCGGCACGCTGCGCGTCGAGCTGCTGCGATGCGATGTCGCCGGTCCGCACGAGTGCCGTATACCGCGCGAGGTCCGCGTTCGCGCGCTGCAGCGCCGCGCGCGCCGCGGGCACGCCGGCCTGCGCCGCGCGAAGCTGGGCCTGCGCTTGCCCGATCGCGGCGCGCGCCGCGTCCGCCTGCTGCTGCGCCGACTGGGCCTGCGCCTCGGCGTTCTGAATCGAGCTGCGGGCGGCGGTCACGCCGCCGGCGCCCTGCTGCGACTGCGCGGCGACCTGCGCCTGCGTGAGCGCGACGTTCTCCTGAGCGGCGCGCGCGTTCGCGCGCTGCGCCTGCAGCGCCGCTTGCGCCTGCTGCAGTGCGGTGCGCTCGTCGGCATCGTCGAGCCGCACGAGGACTTGTCCCTTGGCGACGTGCTGGTTGGTGTCGACCGCGATCTGCGCGACGCGCTCGGCGATCTTGCTCGAGACGGTGACGGTGTCCGCGTCGACGCGCGCGTCGTCGGTCGTCTGATGCGTCGTCGAGTACGCGAGATACCGGACGCCCCAGATCAGCACCGCGATCAGCACGATCGCGCCGATGACGATCGCCCACACGGGCGGCCGCCGGCGCTTCGTCGTGGTGACCTCCGTCTCGACGGGCGGCGTGGCGGGCGCTGCACCGCGACCGTCAGGCGTCGCGCGCTGCGGCGGTGGGGCTTCGGTCCGGGTTTCCAAGTTAGGCGGTGACTCCGTTGAGAAAGACGTCGACGATGCGGTCGAGCACGCCGCGGTCGGGGACGGCGCTGTCCCAGAGCTTGCGGCCGACCACGTACGAGAAGAGCATGCCCAAGAAATACCGCGACACGAACGTCGGCTCGCCGCGGACCAAGCCCGCTTCGGCTTTCTGGGCGAAGAACGAGGCCAGCTCCGACCAGATCTGGGCCGGCCCGCGCCACTCCGGTGCGTCGCTGGTTCCGGCGGCGTCCTCGGCCAGCGAGACGCACATCATCCCGCGGCGGACCAGCATGTGATCGACGATGCTGTAGGCGAGAAGCCGCAGATCGCTCGCCAGGTCGTCGCCCGGGAGCCCGGCCAGGATCGAGCGGATCTGTTCGACCCCGCAGGCCTGCTCGCGCATCGCGTCGAGCAGGGCGCGCTTCGAGCCGAAGTGCCGGAACAGCGTCGCTTCGTTGACGGCCGCGCGCTCGGCGACCTCGCGGGTCGTCGTCCCGCGCGTGCCGTTCTGCTCGAACAGCTCGCGCGCCGCCGCCAGGATCTTCCCTCGCGTCTCCTCGACGCCCGCGTGCGACCGCTGCCCGGCGACGATCATCAGTTCTTGTTCTTCTTCGTGAAGACCGCGTCGTCGACGGCGACGTTCGTCTTGTAGTCGGCGTACGTTCCGTGGGCGACGGCCTTCGCGTAGGGGATCGCGATCTCGGCGTTCTGCTCGGCGAGCATCGAGTAGCCGCCGACCTCGCGGAAGCTCTGCGTCATCGTGATGTGGCCGCCGTTGTAGTAGTCGTACCGAATCGAGTCGATCGCCCACGAGACCGGGTCGACGAGCACCGTCTCGTGGTCGATCATCCCGCGCACGCGCTGGACCAGCTTGAGCTCGAGGTCCTTGCGGCCGTTGTAGTCGTGCTCGCCCTCGTAGGTCACGTGAAAGCGCTTCTCCCAGCTCGACGGATCGCCGACGTCGGCGAACATCTTGTCGAAGCCCTTGGCGAGCGCGGGGACGTGGTCGAAGACGACCTCGTAGTTGGAGGGACGCTTGTAGTAGGTCGTGCCGTCGAGGTGCTGCCGGACGAACGGGAACGACGTCATGCGCAGATCGACGTGGACCCGTCCTTGATAGCTGCTGAGGCTCGGGTTCCGCTCGATGACCTTCGCCAGGATCGCCGACGGCTCGGTCGGCCGGTCGGCCGCCGCGTGCGCGGGGATCCCCGCGAGCGCCAGAACCGCCGCGAACGACGCCGCCGCCAGCCGGGTGAGCAGCCGCGGGCGGCGCGCCTTCGGCTCCTGCGGAACGAGCGGAAACGCGAAGACGCGGTCGAGCCCGGTCAGCGTCAGCGCGTCCCGCACGGCGCCGGTCGCCGGAGCCACCTGGACCGCACCGCCGCGCTCGCGCAGACGGCGAAGCCCCGTCACCAGCGCCGCGACGGTCTCGGACGGCAAGGCCTCGCCGGAGAGCGTCACGCTCAGCCGGGGCGCTTCGGGGACCGAGGCGAGCAGTGCATCGACGGCGGCCGCCACCTGAGAAGGGGCGGCCGGGTCGTCGGCGTTCAAACGGAGGGCGTCGTGCTTCAGTATTTCTTCCATGCGTCACTCATGCGTGTAGGTACTTGCATGAACACTATACCGGTCGAATGAGATTCATGCAAGTACGTGCTTGCATCCTGAGGGCATGAACCGGCCCGACCTGGCGCTTCTCGCCGATCGAACGGGGCTCGGCGGGGCGCAGATTCACGTCCGCTCCCTTGCTTCCGGGCCCGCCTGGACCCAGGACGACGGACGCCCGGTCTACCCGGCCTCGATGATCAAGGTGCCGCTCGCCGTCGCCGCCACGACCGCGATCCACGCCGGGCGCCTGGCCTGGGGAGACCGCGTCCGGGTCGATGACCGGAACGCGACGATGAACGACGCGCCCTCGCCGATCGTGGCCGGCTACGAGGCGAGCGTGGAGGAGCTGGTCACGTTCATGCTCCAGCGCTCCGACAACGTCGCGACCAACCAGCTCTACGACCTGCTGGGCCGCGAGCAAGCGACCGCCGACGTGCGCGCCCTCGGCCTCGTCGAGACGGCGTTCCGGCGCAAGCTCACCGGCCAGCTTCCGCTGATCGACGATCCGGAGGCGACCGGACGCAACACGTTCCCCGCGCGCGAAGCGGCCGAGCTGTTCGCGGCGATCGCCGAGGGCGGCGTCCCCGAGGCGGCCCGGCTGCGCGCCATCCTCGCGCACTCGTGGTGGGACGTGAAGCTGTCGCGCGGTCTCGCGCCGGGGGACGCGTTCGCCCACAAGACCGGCGATACCGACGAGGTCTCGCACGACGGCGGGATCCTCAGCCTTGCCGGCGGCACGCGCTGGATCGTGGTCGTCTACACGGAACTGCCCAGCAGCGAGGAGAACGATCTGCGCTTCGGAGCGTTCATGCGGGCGCTTCGTCCGCACTTGCGCGCCGCCGTGCAAGGGGACGAGCCCCCGGAACGTGCGAACGGCGCATCAACCTCACCCGAGTCATGGAGTACAGGATGAACCGAATCACGGTGCCGGCGCTCGCGCTCCTCGCGATCGCCGCACTCGTCGCGCCGTCCGGCGCGGCTTCGAAAGGACCGGCCGCCGGGAAGAACGTGCACGTCGGCGTCATCGCCGACGTCACCGGCGCGGCCGGCGTGTACGGCACGCCGCAAAAGAACGCGTACGAGATGGCGAACGACGACATCAAGTCGGGGAAGATCGACGCGGGCGGCGCGAACCTCGTCTTCGACGTTCAGGACGCGGCAACCGACGGCGCGCAGGTCGTGAACCTGATGCAGAAGTTCACGACCGACGGGCAGACGCCGATCGTGATCGGTCCGACGCTTTCGGGCGAGGCGTTCAAGGCGTTCCCGATCGCGAAGAACGCGAACTTCCCGGTGATGGGCACCTCGACGACCGCCGAAGGCGTGACGGCGATCGGTCCGACGGTGTTCCGCGACTCGCTCGCCGAGTCGCAGGTGATCCCGACGACGGTGAAGCGCACCCACGACAAGTGGCACTACAAGACCGCCGCGATCATCTACGGCGACGACAACGCGTTCACCAAGACCGACGGCGACATCTTCGCGCGCGAGCTCAAGGCGGCCGGGGTCGACGTCGTCGACACCGAGACGTTCCACATCAAGGACACCGACTTCCAGCCCGCGCTGACGCGCATCGAGTCGAAGCACCCCGACGTCATCGCGATCGGCGCGCTCTTCCCCGAGGCGACGAAGATCATCCAGCAGGCCGGAAAGCTCGGGATCAAGGCGCACATGATGGGCGGCAACGGGCTCAACTCGCCCGAGATGTACAGCGTCGCGGGACCGGCTGCGCAAGGGACGGTCGTCGGCGCCGCGTGGTTCTCCGGCGCGAAGTACTCCTCGAACGTCGACTTCGTCAAGCGCTACACCAAGAAGTACGGCAAAGGCCCCGACCAGTTCGCCGCGCAGTCGTACGCCGCCGCGCAGATCGTCGCCTCGCTCGTCAAAGGCGGCGCCACGACGAAAGACGAGATGGCGGCCGCGCTCAAGAACGTCCGCGTCATCCAGACCGTCCTCGGCCCGATCGGCTTCGACGGAAACCGCGACGTGAAGTCGTCGCCGGTGATCCTCTCGATCGTCAAAGACGGCTTCGCCTACTTTCACTGAGAAGGCGCTCCGCCCTGGGCTGCGCCCCCCACCGTGCGGTGCACGGTGGGGCCCCGGGTTCGAGCTCGCAAGGGAGATGTTGAAGACGGCACGATGGTTCTGCGCTCGCTCCATGACCGTGGTCGCGAGCGCGCCGTGAGCGCGAGGGCGGGCGCGTAAGTGCTGGCGCAGCAGCTTTTGAACGGGCTTTTTTTGGGGGCGGT
>DASWSC010000054.1:0-8746 GCA_036402855.1 Candidatus Elarobacter sp.
GCTCGAGCCCAGCTTCGAGTAGGCGCGCACGGCGCTCGGCGCGGCGCGAGCACCCACTCGAGCAGGAGGTCGTGCGCGGCCCCGGCGATCGCGGCGCTCAGCAGGCGGCTGTCGATCGACTCCGACTCGACCCGCTGCGCCGCTTGGGTGAGCTTCTTGACGAACGCCTCGCGCTTGTCGCGCCGGTGCGCCTCGAGGTTCGCGTGCATCCCGACCGCCTCGATCGTGTAGATCTGCGCCAGCCGCGGATCGCTGGTGAGGTAGCGGAAGTACGCGGCGCTGCTCTCGCGGATGCGTTCCTGGGGACTGCTCGACGGATCGCGCAGCGCGGCGACGGTGCGCTCCAGCGCGATCTCCGCGATCCGGTCGTAGAGCGTGCGCAGGAGCGCCTCGCGCGAGGCGAACTCTTCGTAGAAGTGCCGCGCGGTGACGCCCGAGGCCGAGCACAGCATCGGGATCGTCGTCTTGCTGAAGCCGACCGTGCCGAACAGCTCGAGCCCAGCTTCGAGTAGGCGCGCACGGCGCTCGGCGCGGCGCTCGGGCGCGGAGCGGCCCGCGTAGAGCCGCCCTTTCGCCGGTCCGGTCTTGTTGCGGACGCCGTTCGCTCCCGGCTTCGCCGTCGCCATGACGGCCGTTCTTCTTTGCCGGGGAGCAAGCGTCCCCGCTCGGCGCGCTCCCTAGCCGCGTGCCTTCCGGCGGCCGGTCTTTTTGCGTGCCGCTCCACCCTTGGCCGCGGGAGTCTTCCGCGCCGGGGCCTTCCGCGCCGCCGGCTTCGCCGACGGGGTCCCGCGCGTCGCGGCGCGTTCGGCGGCACCGGTTCCGCCGCCCTTGAGCGCGCGCTCCTTGAAGCGCTGCATCTCCTCGCCGAGCTGCTGCAGGCGTTCGGCGCCGAGCGCGCGCCGGGCCTCACCGAAGATCGTGCCCTCCTCTTCCTGGACATGATGGTGCACGAGCTCCTGGAGGACGGTCACCTTCGCCGTCAGGGTCTCGTCGCGGCCGCGGCTCTGCTCGATCTTCGCGATCAGGTCCTTGACGACGCCGTGCTCTTCGGCGGCCTCGAGCACGCTGTCGCGCTCGGCCTTTCCGCCCGCCTTGCGCAGCGCCGGATAGAAGATCGCCTCCTCCATCTCGGCGTGCACGGTGAGCGCCTGGACGACCTTCGCGATCGCGGCGCGCCGCTGTGCGGCGGGCGTCCCCTCGTCGAGCGCCTTCGCGAAGAGCGCGTCGACCTCACGATGATCGGACTTGATGAGCTCCAGCGCGTCGGCGGCCGGCGCGCCGTCCTCGCCGCCGCGTCCTTTGCGCAACACCCGCGAAACCGTCTCTTTGATGTTCATGCTGCTCCTCGCTCGGCCGCTTCGGAGCACGAAGTACCCGCGCCGGTTCGCGGTTCAAACGTCGGTGCGGTGCGCGACGGCTAGACGCGGTGGCGAGCGAAGAACGGTTCGACGAGCGGCCGGAACACCGAGGGCATCGTGTTGATCACGATGCCGTCGATCTGCTGGTTCTCCGAGGTGACCAGCGCGACGGCGGTCGACTTGTGCAGATCGCCGCGCACGTCGGCCGGGATCGGCAGAAAGAGCCCCACGTACAGCACGGCCCAGATCCCGATCAGGGCTTTCAGGCCGCCGACGACCGCACCGCCGGCGGCGTTGCCGATGTTGATCACCGGCAGCTTCGCGATCCGCGCGAGGAACGCCGCGATGACCAGCAGCGCCACGTAGACGATCACCGCGAAGCCGACCATCCCGGCCAAGTGCGCGCTCCCCGCCGCGATGTGGAACGTGTCGCGCATCAGCGGGTCGAGCGTGCCCGGGTAGTGGAGCGCCGACCAGATCGCCGCCGAGAGGGCGATGAAGCCGCCGATCTCGCCGACGAAGCCGCGCTTGAAGCCCTTCAGGGCGAAGATCAGCGCGATCCCGCCGATCACGAGATCGGGCCAGGTGATCATCCGCGCTGCACGGCGCCGAAGCGGTCGCGCAGGCGTGCGACGATGCGCTGCATCGCGGCGTCGGCGTGCTCGTCGGTGAGCGTCGCGTCGCCGGACTGCAGCACGATGCGCAGCGCGAGCGATTTCTTCCCTTCGCCGGCCTGCGGCCCGCGGTACTCGTCGAAGACGCGCGCCGAACGGACCAGGTCGTCCTCGAGCACCGCGGCGCTCAGATCCCCGGCGAGCACGTCAAGCGGCACGATGACCGCGAGGTCGCGGTCGACGGCCGGGAACTTCGAGGGAGGGACGTACGCCGGCGTGACGCGCGGCGGCAGCGCTTCGACGAAGATCGTCGCGAGCGCCGTGGTGTCGGGGACCTCATAGGCCCGCGCCAGCCTCGGGTCGATGACCCCCGCGTAGCCGGCGACCGTCGCGCCGAAGCGCAGCTCGGCGGTCTTCCCGGGATGGAGCGAGGCGAACGCGCCGCGCGCGACCTGCGCGTCGGTTCCGGCGATGCGCCGTAACAGCGCGAGCACGTCGGAGCTCAACCGACCGAACGCGTCGTCGGCCCCGTCCGAGCCGGCGGAGGGCGCGTGCAGCACGGTGAGGAGCACCGTCTCGTGCGGCGCGGCGTTGCCGCCGCCGAAGACCCGGCCCAGCTCGAAGCGGCGGTACGGCGTCTCCGATGCGTTCCAGCCGTGCTGCAGCGCGCGGTCGCGCGCGGCGAACTCCAGGAGCGCGGGGGCGAGCGAGAAGCGCATCCAGCGCTGATCCTCGCTGAGCGGGTTGACGATCTCGACGACGCCCTCGACGGGGATACCGTTGGCGCGCCACGTCTCGGCGACGCTGCCCGGCTGGAGCGAGAGCGAGAGCACTTCGGTATACCCGAGCCCGGCGAGCAGCGCCGCCAGCTCCATCTCGCGGTCGAACTCCGCCGAATCGATCTCCTGCGGCACGACCGCCGGAACCTCGGCGCGGACGCGGTCGTAGCCGATGACGCGGGCGACCTCCTCGACCAGGTCGGCGGCGATCAGGACGTCGCCGCGCCAGTACGGCGGCGTGACGGCGAAATCAGCGCCGTCGCCCGCGCCGGCAGGCTCGCGTCGTACGTCGAACCCCAGCGACCGCAGCGCCCGCTCGATCTCCGCCGGGGCCGGCGCGAATCCGAGCAGTCGCTCCACCTCGCCGGGTGCGAGCCGCACCGCGGCCGGCTGCGGAACGGGACGGCCCGCGGCGCGCGGAGCGCGCACCACCGCGCCTTCGCCGGCGAGCAGCCGCGCCGCGCGCGCGGCGCCGAGATCGGAGAGCGCCGCCGGAAGCGACTTCTCGAAGCGGCTCGACGCCTCGGTGCGCAGCTTCAGCATCGTCGAAGCGCGGCGAATCCGCGGTCCGGTCCACGTGGCGGCCTCGATCAGCAGCTCGGTGGTGCCGGCCTCGACCTCGCTGCGCTGTCCGCCCATGATCCCGGCGATCGAGGTCGGTCCACGGTCGTCGGCGATGACGATCGCGCGCGCGTCGAGCGTCCGCTCCTGCCCGTCGAGCGTCGTGAACCGCTCGCCGTCGTGCGCGTCGCGCACCACCAGGTGCTTCCCGGCGACGCGATCCCAGTCGAAGAAGTGCAGCGGCTGACCGAGCTCGATCATGACGAAGTTCGAGATGTCGACGACGTTGTTCAGCGGCCGCTGTCCCGCGAGCGCGAGCCGGATTCGCATCCAGGCCTGCGCGGGACGGACGCGGACGCCGCCGACGCGCTGGTACACGAAGCGCGTGCAGTCGACGGTCTCGATCGTCACGCGCGCGTCGTCGCTCTCGCCTTCGCCCGGAACGCCGGTCTCCGGCTCGCGCAGCGCGACGCCGAACGAGGCGGCCAGCTCGCGCGCCAGCCCGACGATCGAGAGCGCGTCCGGGCGGTTCGGCGTCACGTCGACCTCGAGCACCGGCTCGTTGAGCCGGAAGTGCGCGATCACGTCGGTGCCGAGCGGGATCGACGGGTCGAGCTGCATGATCCCGTCCTCGAACCACTCCGCAGGCAGCCCGATCTCTTCCGCCGAGATCAGCATCCCCTCGGAGTCGACCCCGCGCATCTGGCGCGGCGCGATCGTGAGCCCGCCCGCGAGCTCGGCGCCGATCCGGGCGACGGGGACGATCTGGCCTTCCGCGACGTTCGTCGCCGCGGTCGCGATCAACAGCGTCTTCTCCGCGCCGGCGTCGATCGTGCAGAGCTGCAGGCGGTCGGCGTTCGGATGACGCTCGAGCTTGGTGATGCGGCCGGCGACGACGTTCGTGAGCCGCGGCCGCTGCTCGACGTCGTCGACCGGGAACCCGAGGGCGGCGAGGCGCGCGACGATCTCCTCCGAGTCGGCGGGGAGATCGGCGTAGTCGCGCAGCCAGGCGATCGGAGCGCGCATCAGGCCAGCGACTCCGCGAATCCGGGCGCGTTCTCGATGAACACGCGGATATCGTTGATGTCGTGCCGTTTCATCGCGATCCGTTCGAGACCGCAGCCGAAGGCCCAGCCGGTCACCTCGGCCGGGTCGTAGCCGACCGCGCGCAGGACGTTCGGATGCACCATCCCGCTGCCGCCGATCTCGATCCAGCGGCTTCCGCCGCACGTCCGGCACGCCTTGTCATCCTGGGCCTGTCGAATGTCATCCTGAGCCTGTCGAATGTCATCCTGAGCCTGTCGAAGGTCATCCTGAGCCTGTCGAAGGACGGATGTCCCTTCACACGCCGGGCACTTCACGTCGATCTCCGCCGAGGGTTCGGTGAACGGGAAGAACGAGGGCCGGAACCGCACGTCGGCCGCGGGACCGAAGAGCTCGCGGCACATTCCGACGAGCATCCCTTTGAGATGACCGAAGTGGATCCCGCGCCCGACCATCAAGCCTTCGACTTGGTGGAACATGTAGAGATGCCGCGCGTCGATCGCGTCGCGGCGATACGCTTTGCCCGGCACGATGATCGCGATCGGCGGACCGTGCTTGCGCATCGCGCGGACCTGCATCGGCGACGTGTGCGTGCGCAGCACGAGATCCGGGCGCAGGTAGAACGAGTCGAGCCCCTCGCGCGCCGGATGATCGGGCGGGATGTTGAGCGCGTCGAAGTTGTTCGCGTCGGTCTCGATCTCCGGACCGAGCACCACCGCGAAGCCGTGGCGCGTGAAATACCGCGCGACCTCGCTCGCGACGCGGCGCACCGGATGGATCGCGCCGATGTTCGCCGGCGGCCCGGGGAGCGTCACGTCCGACGTGTCCTGCAGCGAGCGCTCGAGCGCGGCGCGCTCGACGGTCCCGAGCGCATCGGCGAGCTCGCGTTCCAGCGCCTGGACCGCTTCGTTGATCAGCTTGCCCGCGCCGGGACGCTCCGCGGGCGGCAGCTTCCCGATCCCTTTGCGCACCTCGGTGATCGCGCCGCTGCGTCCGAGAAACGCCAGCCGAACCTCGTCGAGCGCGCGCGCATCGGCCGCGCGCGCGATCGCGTCGCGCAAGCGCGCGGTCAGCGCCGCAAGGTTCGCTTCGAGTTCTGTCATGCGGGTCGTGTCATCCTAAACGGTCTCTGTCATATGCAAACGCGAACGCCCAGTCCTGGAAGGACCGGGCGTCTGCACACTGTGTGTCTGGACTCGTGCCCTCGCCGAGCGAGGGCCGCCCGCATCAATTCGCGGGCGTGGGATGCAATTGCCGGTACATCAGGTACGCGCTGATCGAGCCCGTCGTGCTAAACAATTTCCAGAATACGTCGGAGGTGCGCATGTGTGTCGGCGGTTCCCTCTCCTGTCTTCGGTGCGCGCGTGGTTTGCGTCGGCAGGGGTGAGTATAGCACCACCCCAGGGGGCCGCCAAGTCTTGACAGATCAACGATTTTCGGCGACTTGACAAGGGTCTTGACAGCGCATCGCTTCGTACAAGACGATGCTCCCCGCCACCGCCGCATTCAAACTCTCCGCCTCCCCCCGCTGCGGTATCCGGATCGTCGCATCCCATCGCGGAAGCCAGTCGCGCACCCCGCGCCGCTCGTTCCCGACGGCGATCACGGCGCGGGCTGGGATACCCACGACGCCGACGTCCGGGCCGTCCAGCCCGGCGGCGATCAGCGGCCGGCCGGCCGCAGCGGCGGCGGCGACGATCTCCTCCGGCCCGGCCGTCGCGACCGGCAGCCGAAAAATCGATCCCATCGCGGCGCGCACGACCTTCGCCGAGAACGGATCGGCGCCGCCGCGTCCGAACAGCACGCCGCCGGCGCCGAACGCTTCGGCCGACCGGACCAGCGTCCCGGCGTTCCCGGGGTCGTTCACTCCGGCCAGCAGGAGGACAGTGCCGTCCGTCGCCAGCACCTGCGCCGGCGTCCACGCCGGGAGATCGAAGACTGCCAGGATGCCGGCGGGCGTCTCGACCTCGGAGAGCCGCGCGAACGCCCGTTCGGCGACGATGTAGACGGCGGTCCCGGTCGACTCCCAGGCACCCGCGTCGAGCGCCGCGAGCGCCTCGGGCGTCGCGTAGATCTCGCGCGGGCGAAGGCCGCTGCGCCGCGCCTCTTCGAGCAGCGTCGGGCCTTCGGCGGCGAACCGGCCGGCCTCGCGGCGGCCGCGAGGCGTCCGCAGAGCGCGAACGCCGGCGAACCGGGGGTTGTGCGGGCTGAGCTCGGTCGGCACGGCGCCGGGCTTCCACGGGCGGCGCCCTCCCGCCCGTGGACGGCCTTCACGGCGCGGCGTCGAAGGCTCGCGGCCGTGAAAGACACCCGCATCGCCGAGATCGTCTGGATGGCCTTGATCGCGATCGTCGTCGCCGCCGGCGGGAACGTGATCCTCGCGATGCTGGCGCTCCATCGCGGCTTCGCGGCGGTGCTGCTCGGCGTGGTCGTCGTGATCGCGTTTCTGGCGCTGCGCCGGGCCTTTCTCGCGAACGCGCCGACGGCGCGCGTCGACGTCAGCAAGGCGGCGACGTATTTCGTCGCGGCGGTGCTCGGGTTCGTCGCCATCGGCCTGCACGTCCACTGGGCGATCGGCGCGACGATCGCGGCCGCCGAAGCGGCGCTCGTCTTCGACATCGTCACCATCGCCGCGCGCCCGAAGGACGATTCCGCGCAGCCCGGGGCGGAGCGGCTTCCGAACGGAGAGATCGTATAGCATGCCGGTTTTTGTGACGGGCGGGACGGGCTACGTCGGCGCGAGCGTGGTGCGCGAGCTGCGGCGGCGCACGCACGTCGTGCGCGCCCTCGCCCGCAGCGAGGCCGCGGAGGAGAAGCTGCGCCGCCTCGGCGCCGAGCCGGTGCGCGGCGAGATGCGCGACGTCGACCTGCTGCGCGGCGAAGCGTCGACCGCCGACGCGGTCGTGCACTGCGCGTTCGACTACTCGCCGGAAGGCGTCGCGGTCGAGCGCGGTCTGCTCGAAGCCGTCCTCGATGCGCTGCGGCCGGGGCGCGCGATCATCTACACCAGCGGCGTCTGGGTCTACGGCTCGCGCGGCGACGCCGTCGTCGACGAAGCGGCGCCGCTCGCGCCCCTCCCGCTCGTCGCCTGGCGCCCCGCGCACGAGGCGCTCGTGCTGGCGCAGGACGGACGGCTGCGGGCGATCGTGATCCGCCCCGGGATCGTCTACGGTGACGGCGGCGGGATCCCCGGGATGATGGTCGAGCAGGCGCGGAACGGTGCGCTGACCGTCGCGGGCGACGGCGCGAACCGCTGGCCGACGGTGCGGCACGACGCGCTCGCGGCGCTCTACGGCGAAGCGCTCGACCGTCGCACCGCGCACGGGATCTACAACGCGCAGCGCGGCGCGGCGGTGCCGTACGACGAGGTCGCGCACGCGGCGTCGCGCGCCGCCGGCCGCGACGGCGAGGTGGAGCACCTTACGCTCGAGGAGGCGCGTGCCGAGCTCGGCCCGTTCGCCGACGCGCTCGCGTGCGATCTGCAGACCGACAGCGGCAAGGCGGCGCGCGAGCTGGGGTGGGAGCCGCACCGGCCGACGCTCCTCGAAGAGCTCGCCAACACGGCGGTCATCTGAGCGATGGAGCTGCTCGCGACGCGGCGCATCCACGACGGCAAGGTGGTGAACCTGCGCATCGACACGTTGCGCTCCGCGAACGGGAACCCGCACGACGTCGAAGTCGTCGAGCACGCGCAGGCGGTCGTCGTGATCGTGCGCCCGCGCCCGGGCGAGATGCTGCTCGTGAAGCAGTACCGCCACCCGCTGGCGCGCGACAACTGGGAAGTGGTCGCCGGCGGGATGGAACCCGGCGAGTCGCCGGAGGAGGCCGCGGTGCGCGAGCTGCGCGAGGAGACGGGCTACGTCGCGCACCGCGTCGAGCGGCTGTGGTCGGCGTTCTCGGCGCCCGGGTTCTGCGACGAGCTGCTCCACTTCTGCGCGGTCGACGGCTACGAGATCGGCGAGCGCAGCGGGTTCGACGAAGGCGAAGCCGAGATGGAGCTCGGGATCTTCCCGGTCGACGAGCTGTGGCGGAAGATCCGCGCCGACGAGCTGCCCGACTCGAAGACGCAGATCGCCGTGCTATGGGCCCTGACCGCGCGGACGCAGTCGTAGGACTGCAGACGGCGCTGCTGCGCGCCGTCGGCGAGTTCGGCGCGCACGCGCCGTTCGACGAGGTGCGCCCGCGCGTGCTCGCCACGGCGGCCGCGCTGGACTACGTGCTGATGCTGGCGCGCGGCGCCGCCGGCGTGCGCATTCCGGAGCGCGATGCCGAGCGCGCGATTCGGGAAGGCATCGTGCGCGCCGTGGACGACCTGATCGCCGCCGCCACCGTGATCGCGCGGTTAGACACGCCGGGCGCCGCGGAGTTCGCGCACGAGACGGCGCACGAG
>DASWSC010000055.1:0-7964 GCA_036402855.1 Candidatus Elarobacter sp.
CCGGCCGTGAGGCTGTCGCCGACGCCCGCGATGCTCAGGTGCGCGGCGGGCGCGACGCTGCCGGCGTGACCCGGCGGCGGGACGGAGAAGATCCCGCTGCTGCCGCTGCCGCCGCCGTTGCACGCCGCGAGGAGGAGGGTCGCCGCCAGCGCCGCCGGGACGCGCACGCGCGCGATCACAGCGGAACCACCGTCGGGGACCCGAACCCGAACTTGATCTGGACCTCGGCCGCGTGCAAGCCGCCGAACTGCGGCGCGACCTGATCCTGACGACACGGAAGCCGTTGACACGTCAAACTGACGATCCCCCATTGGTTGTTGTAGTTGGTGGCGCCGCCCTCGAGGACCGACATCTGCACGAACGTCTGCTTGGTGAAGTTGTGCGCGATCCCGTAGATGATGGTCGGCGTGTATTCAGGATACGGGTCGACGGGGTTGTACTGGACCAGGCGCGACGGCTGGAAAAAGAACGTCGTCTGCGGGTTCGCGCGGTACTCCAGATAGCCGAGCATGAAGAGCTGCGCTTTGTTCGACTGGTTCACGCCGTTCGGATGGTTGAGCCACTGCGGGGCGACCGTGAACGTGCCGAACATCCGCGGCGTCGACAAGAACGGCAGCGTGATGCCGAGCAGCCACTCCTGCTCGGTCCGCAGCTTGACCCTCGTCGGGAAGCCGTTGAACTCGATGAGCTGGTCGTCGGAATGCCCGCCGATCGTCGCGGTGTGCGCAAGGTAGGTCGGCGTGATCACGATCGGCAGCTTGTTGCCGATGACGAACAGATTCTGGAGGCCGACCTGGAGGATCTTGTCCTTGGTCGTCGCGTCGACGACGCCGGTGTTCGCGCTGCCGACCGGGCCGAAGCCCTGCAGCGCGAACGGAACGACCGTGTTGCTGAACCCGACCGGGACTTGCTGGATCTCGTAGTAGCCCGCCGTCAGCCGCTGCGTCCGCGAGAACGAGTAGCCGAACCCGACATCCATCCCGCCCGGGTCGCCGGCGTTGAAGCCGACGTTGCTCAGCGGGTACGCGAACGACACGTCGACGTTGTAGGTGAAGCCGCGCGGAAGGCTCGGCCGGTGGAGCGGCGCCTGCGGCGTCCCCGGCGGGTTCGCCTGCGCGACGTCCTGCGCCGCGGCGGCGCGCTGCTTCTCGTTCGCCTTGATGTCGTTGAGCGCGCGCTGGAGCGACGCGTTGGCGGGCGCGAGAAGCCCGGCGCTGAGTGCGCCGGCCTCCGACACGTCAGCGCGAGCCGGCAACGGCGCGACCGCGACGACGGCGAACACCACAGCGCACGCAGCCGCTGATACACGTCTGATCATGCTCGCGGCTTGCCGGGTGTGACGAAAGAATCCTTCGTCTGCGACGACCTCGGCACTGCGCTCTCCTGCGGCGAAACGGCAAAAAGTTGCACGAATGCGCGCAGAGTGGTATAAGGTAGGCAACTAGCCGGCGGTCGCCCCGCCGGATCTCCGCGCGTCCGTCGGGTACCGCGGACGTGGAAAGGAACGGTAGCACTACCGAATGGCCGCAGCAAAGAAGGCCGCGGGTCGAAAGACCACGCGTAAGAAATCGACGCGCAAAGCCGGAGCGAAGAAGACGACGGCGCGCAAGAAGACCGGCGGACGCAAGAAGGCCGGAGCCCGCAAGACGACCGCGCGCAAGAAGACCGGTGGACGCAAGAAGGCCGCGGGACGGAAGAAGGCCGGCGGACGCAAGAAGGCCGCGGGCCGCAAGAAGACGGGTGGACGCAAGAAGGCCGGCGCGCGCAAGGGTGGCGCGAAGAACGCCGTGAGAAAAGCCGGCGGACGCAAGAAGGCCGGCGCACGGAAGACCGGCGGCCGCAAGAAAGCAGCGGCGTAACACCACCTCGATCTGAGGGGACACGGCGCGTCGCGAGGAAACTCGCGGCGCGCTTCTTCTTTTCGGCGGACGTCCATGTACCTCGACCAGCTCCCTGACCTCGCGTTCGCGCGGCTCGTCCGTGCCCGCGCGCGCGGCGTCGCGATTCGCGCAGGCGACCGCGCCGTCGCGGTGGCGTTCCTCGGCGACGGCACGCTCATGCCGGCCGACACGATCGTGCGGTTCGACGTCACGCGCGGCGAGGACGCGACGAGCCGGCTCACCGGCGCGCTCGCTGCGACCGGCGCGGAGCGCGTCTGGTTCTACGGCGGAGACGCGATGCTCCGGCGCGCGGCGGTCGAGCTCGACCTCGCGCTCCATCCCGCCGGCGGCGTCTTCGTCCACCGCATGGACGCCGCGCACACCGAGCGCGTCGTCTTCCGTCCGCCCTCGCAGCGCGATCTCGAGGCGCTCGCGACGCAGAGCGCCGAGCTGGAGCTCGGGTTCGACGCGCCGTACGCCGAGGTCGCCGAGATCGGCGGCGAGCCGGTCGGTTTTGCGCTTCGCGAGCCGCTCGACCGCACGTGGACCGAGGTCCGCGTCGCGCTCCACCCCGCGCAGCGCGGGAAAGGGTACGGCGGCGCGCTGCTCGCCGCACTCGCCGACCGCATCGAGGCGACGGGTCGCCGCGTCTGCGCCGCGACGACCGCCGCCGCCGGCCCCGAGCGAGCCGCGCTCGAAGCTGCCGGCTTTCGCCTCAGCGACTATTACTTCCGAGCGATGAAGCGCTAGCGCGCGGGCAGCAGCCGCTTCAGGAACGCGTCGTGCTTCCACGACGACGAGTTGCCGAACTTCGCGACGACCGTCTCCTCGGATGGGATGACGTACAGCGCCTGACCGCCGGAACCGCTCGCGTAGACGACGTCCGGATGCGAGGGGAGCGGGCTCAGCCACCAGGCGAGACCGTAGCGCGGGTTCGCGCGCGACCCGGCGAAGCAACGCGCCAACGCCTCGGCGGGAACGACGGTCTTCTTCTCCCACCGGCCGCGGTCGCGGACGAGGATGCCGAACGTGAGCCACTCGCGCGCGCTCAGAGACGCACCGGTCGGGAGCGGGTGCGTTCCGTCGGCCAGCGCGCGCCACGAGCCGACGTGAAGGCCGATCGGATCGAGGATGCGCTCGCGCAGGTAGTCGTGCGGTGAACGCCCGCTCGGCGCGAGCTTGTGCGCGAGCACCGCGCCGAACACCTGGAGCGGGATCCCGCCGTAGGTGAACGTCGCGCCCGGCGCGTTCTTGAGCTCCACGGCGAGCGCGTTCTCGTAGGTCGGAACGGCGCGCCCGAGCCCGCCGAACCCGATCCCGCTGGTGAGCTGCAAGAGATCGCGCAGCGTCACGCGGCCCTTCTCGCCCTCGTTCCACGGCGCGAACGTGGCTCCGACCGGCTCGTCGAGGGCGAGCAGCCCGTCGTCCTGCGCGGCGACCGCGAGCACTCCCCAGAAGCTCTTCGTCCCGCTGTAGAGCGCGTGCGGCTTCTGCGCGTCGTACCCGCCGCCGTACGCCTCGAGCGCGATCTGGTCGCCCCGCCGGACGACCAGCGCGTGAAGCTCGTGCCGTTCCGCGTACGCCTGCGCCGCGGCGAGATCGATCACGCCCCCGGCGCGGTGCTCAGCCGCGCAACGTGCTCGAGCACGCGCAGGTGGATGCGGTGGATGATCGCGTCGGACCAGAGTCGCCAGTACGCCGCGGGATAGAGATGGTGGCGGTACCACGTCGTGCCGATCAGCTCCGTCCGCCCGCCCGGAAGCCGGGTGAGCCGGAACTCGCCGGCGTCGGCGACCAAATAGTTCGCGAGGTGCGCCGTCTCGATCGAGACGCCGAACGGCGACAGCTCGCGCATCGGCGGCGGGTTGCGCGTGACGCCGAACGCGAGGCGGCGCGCCGGTTCCCACGCCGTGATCGGCTCGACGAAGGCGCCGGTCGAGAACTCGCAGTACCGGATCGCGCCGCGGCCGCGCCCGTCGATGCGCGCGCGCTGCGGGTACGCGATCCCGCTGCGGAACATCGCGTCCTGCGGCGGCGGAAGCGGAGGGAACGCGATGACGTGCGGCCAGACGCGCTCGGGCGGCGCGTCGACGACGACGGTCGTCACGACCGCGTAGCGCGGCGCGTCGAGCGCACCCGACGGCAGTGCGCCGAGCAAGCCGGCCGGAAGCGCGACGGCGGCGAGGACGAGCGGCGCCGCGCGGCGCGCGGGGATGCGCAGCACGGCCAGCCCCGCCACACCGCCGCACAGCGCCAGCACGAGCGCCAGCGGCGCGACCATCGCCAGACAGATCGCGCCTTCGATCAAGAACAGCAGGAGCAGCAGCGCGGTGATCGCGGTCGAGAGCGCCGCGATCCCGAGCGCCGCGGCGGTGCTCGGCACGCGTCCGGAGCGCGTCCCGGTCAGCCACACCGCCAGCATCCCTTGCGCGAACGGCAGCGCCACGAAGACGCTCCACCCGTAGTCGACGGTGACCCGCGTCGAGAGCACGACGAAGACCGCCGCGACGACGCCGGCGGCGAGCGCCGACGCGACCGCCGCGCCGAACGGCGACCGCGGCAGCCAGCGCTGCAGCGCCGGCGGCGGCGGCCCGGCTCCCGGCGCGGCGTCGCTCGCCCGGGGCGGCACGACGCACAACAGCGCGAAGAACGCCAGGTTCACCAGCGGCACGAAGAACAGCAGCACGAGCCACGGCGACCACCCGGCCGAGCGCAGGCGCCGCAGCGTCAGCCACGTTCCCGCGGCGACGAACGGCACGGCGATCGCCAGCAGCGTCAGCAGATACGCGCGGTTCCCGTGCGGCGCGAGATAGATCTGCGGCGACCAGACATCGTGGAAGACGAGCTCGCTCACGATCCGGTCGGTGCTGAGCTTGAGGCCGGTGAGCGCCAGTCCCGCGACGGCGTACGCGGCGCGGCCGAGCGGCGCCGGCGGGCCGATCATTCGAGCCTCGACTCCGCGAGATCGAGATCCCACTCGAGGTGGCGGTAGACGTCGTCGGTCACCTCGCCGGCGCGCCGCATCGCCTGCAGCACACGGCGCTCCGCGTCGTACGCTTCGCGGCGCAGGCAGCGCTCGATCTCGTGCATGCGCGCGTCGTCCTCGGGCTCGAGGCCGTCGGCGTGCGCGGTGTAGTGGGTCACGCGCTGCTCGTAGTCGGCGCTCAGGCGGCCCGCGACCTCCCACTCGGCGGTGGACTCGAACGTGGACTCCAGCGTGCGCAGGTGGTCGCGCACCGACTCCGCGACGCGCACCCGCGCCGCGGCGACGACCCGCCCGGCGTCCTCGGCGTCCTTGATGTTCCAGCGCCGGATGAGCCACGGCAGCGCGAGGCCTTCGCCGACCAGCGTCACCAGGATGACGACGAACGTGATGAACAGGATCAGATCGCGCTGCGGAAACGGCACCCCGTTCCCGACCGTCTCGGGGAGCGCGAGCGCGGCGGCGAGCGAGACGATCCCGCGCATCCCGGCGGTGCCGAGCACGAAGACCCAGCGCCACGGCGGATCCGGGCCTTCGCGCTCGCGGACCTTCGGGAAGAGCCGCCGCCGGCCGTACGTCGCCGGGAACATCCAGACGTACCGCACGAGGATCACGACGACCGCGATCGCGAGCCCCCAGCCGATCAGCGTGAGGAGCGAGTACTGCGAGAGCCCGCGCACGATCCCGCGCAACTGCAGGCCGATCAGCACGAACGCCGCGCCGTTGAAGACGAAGAACAGCAGGTTCCACACCGACGCCGCGGCGAGGCGCGCGTCGGCGTCGAAGATCTGCGACGACTTGCGGCTGAGGTAGATCCCGCCGCTCATCGCCGCCAGCACCCCCGAGGCGTGCAGCGCGTCGGCCGGGACGTACAACGCGAACGGCGTCACCAGCGAGATCGAGACCGCGATCAAGGAGTCGCTCAGGCCGGCCCGGCGGATCGCGACCGTGATCTTGGCGATCGCCCAGGCGATCCCGATCCCGATCGCGACGCCGGCGACGACCACGTAGACGAACGAGAGCGCCGCCGAGAGCAGCGAGAACGTCCCGCTCACGACGGCGACCACCGCGAACCGGTAGATCACCAGGCCGGTCGCGTCGTTGACGAGGCTCTCGCCGCTGATGATCGTCATCAGCCGGCGCGGCAGCCCGACCTCTTCGGCGATCGCGTCGGCGGCGACCGCGTCGGTCGGCGAGAGGATCGCGCCGAGCACGAAGCCGAGCGCGAGCGGAAAGCCCATCATCCAGTGCGCCGTCAGCGCGACGATGAGCGAGGTGAACGCGACCAGACCGATCGCGAGCATGAAGATCGGCTGCGAGTACCGCTTGAACGAACGGTAGTCGGTGGTCCAGCCGTCGCCGAAGATCAGCGCCGGAAGAAAGAGCAGAAAGACCAGGTCGGGCTGGAGCGCGATCGTCGGAACGCCCGGGATCACCGCGAGCGCGAGGCCGCCGAAGACGAAGACGATCGGATACGGGACGCGCAGCTTCTTGGCGAGCAGCGCCAGCGCGACGATCGCCGCGAGCACCGAGACCAGGAACGCGCCGGTCATGCCTCGCGCACCTGCGGCTGCGTCAGCGCGATCCCGAGGGCGACCGCCAGCGAGACCGCTCCGCCGGCGACGAACGTCCAGTGCAGGTCGATCAGCGTCGCGAGCGAGCCGACCAGCAGCGAGCCGAACGGCACCAGTCCGAGCAAGATCATCGAGTACACCGAGATCGCGCGACCGCGCATGTCGTCGGGCGAGAGCGTCTGCAGCAGGATGTTCGACGAGCCGATGAAGCTCAGCGTCGCCAGGCCGATCACCGAGAGGCAGACCAGCGCGGCCGTGAAGTTCGCCGTGAGCCCCAGCGCGGCGACGCCGATCGCGGCGAGTGCGGCCGAGCCGGCCCAGATGGTGCCGCGGCGCTCGCCGCCGCTCGCCGCCGTGAAGAACGCGCCGCAGATCGCGCCGAGCCCGCTCGCCGCCATGAGCCAGCCGAGTCCGCGCGCGTCGGTGTGCACGACGTGGACCGCGTAGGCGGGCAACTGGAAGTTGTACGCGCGGATCGTGAGCGAGCTGACGACCAGCATCAGCACGACCCAGCGCAGCACCGGGTGACGGATCAGGAAGACCAGGCCTTCGAGGATCGCGCCGAACACGTTGCCCCGGCGCGTGCTCGACGGCGGCGCCGGCTTCATGAACGCGAGCGCGACGACGACCGCCAGCGTGGTGACGCTGTTCACGAGGTAGCACGGCGCGACGCCGATCCCGGCGATGAGGAGTCCGGCGAGCGGCGGCCCGACGACGCTCGGCGCGTTGAACGCGACCGAGTTCAGCCCGATCGCGTTGCCGACGAACTCGCGCGGGACCATCAGGGGCACCCAGCTCTGCCGCGCCGGCGCGTCGAACGACTGCGTCGCCGCCTGCAGGCCGCTGGTGATCATCAGCGTCCACAGCGGCGCGTGGTTCGTCACGATCAGCGTGAACACGGTGAACGCGAGCAGCGAGGTCGCGCTGTTCGTCACGAAGAGCACGATGCGGCGCGGATAGCGGTCGGCGACGACGCCGGCCAGCGGCGAGAGGATGAGCACCGGGACCGCGCGCGCCGCCCCGATCAGCCCGATGTTCAGCGCGCTCCCGCGCGCGTCGGTCGCGAGCGGCGGCGAGGCGACGTAGTACCCGAGCGCGGTGAACTGCATCCACGTGCCGAGGTTGCCGACGAGCAGCCCGGACCACAGCAGCCGGAAGTCCTTGAAGCGAAATGGGCCGAGGAGCCCTTCGCGGCGGTCGGGGATCCGCGGTTCGGCGGAGCTCACCCTCCGGCCGCGCGCACGGCGGCGACGATGACGTCGGCGCTCCCCTCGACGCCGAAGCGCGAGCTGTCGAGGACGAGGTCGTAGACGCGCGGATCGCCCCAGGTCACCCGGTAGCCTTCGCGCGCGTACGTTCGGCGCGCCTCGTCGATGCGCGCGACTTCTTCGCGTGCCGCCGCTTCGCCGACGCCGAGCGACTCGACGACGTGCGCGATGCGCCATGCGAGCGGAGCCTGCACGAAGACGCGCACGAGGTCGGCGCGGCCGGCGAGGACGACGCTCGCCATCCGCCCGACGATCACCG
>DASWSC010000056.1:0-3120 GCA_036402855.1 Candidatus Elarobacter sp.
GTTGAGCGCGAGCGCGATCAGACCGGTATTGATCCCCGCGATCTGCCCTTGGCCGCCGCGCGCGAACCAGATGAGCGCCGCGAGCCCGGCGACGAGCCCGGCGCCGACGGCGAGCGCCGGCGGACGGCGCTCGGTCAGACCGAGCACGACGCCCGGGAAGAGCTGCGTGATCCCGTTGTATCCGATCAGCAGCAGGTTGACCAGCGTCGTCTTCGCGAGCGCCCAGAAGCCGAATGCGAGCAGCGCGACGACGAGCACGAGGATGCGCGTCGCGCGCGTCTGCGAGGCGGGGTCGCGCGCGACGCCGTAGTCGGCCAGGACGTTCTTACCGACGATGCTCGCCGCGGCGAGCAGTTGCACCGACGCCGGGACGAGCGCCGCGAGCGTTCCGGCCGCCGCCACGACGCCGAGGATCCAGGCCGGATACGAGCGCTGCACGACGAGCATGAACGACTGGTCGGCCGCGGGCCCTTGCAGTCCGGGCAGCACTTCGAGCGCCGCGAAGCCGGCGAAGAACACGAGCAGCAGCATGACTTGGTAGAACGGCAGGAACACCGCGTTGCGGCGAAGCGTATCCTCGTCGCGCGCGCTGTAGATCGCCGCCATCGATTGCGGCCACATGAAGAAGCCGCAGGCCGTGAGGATCGTCGTCGTCACCACCCACGTGATCCCGTTCGGCGCGGTCGGGCCGCCGATCGTGAGCCAGCCGGGATGGTCGCGCAGCACGGCGTCGAGCGTCCCGGCCGGCGAGCCGAAGAAGTGCGATGGGAGCACGATCCCCGCGAACACGACGCCGATCAGGACGAGGCCGTCCTTCGCGACGCTCGCCCACGCCGCACCGCGCAGGCCGGCGACGAACGTGAAGAGCGCGATCACGAAGAAGCCGATCGCGACCGCGGCCAGCGGGTTGAACGTGCCGAAGCCGGCGATCTGCAGCAAGATCTGCAGCCCCGTGAGCTGCAGCGTGACGTAGGGGACGAGCATCACGAAGCCGAGCAGCGCGACGAGCGCGCCGAGCAGACGGCTCTGGTAGCGGTCGGCGAAGAAATCGGGTCCGGTGAGATAGCCCCGCTCGCGCGCGATGCGGTGGATCGGCGGCGCCAGGAAGAACGAGATGATGTAGGCGAGCGTCCCGTAGCAGAGGATGTAGTACGCGGGCGCGCCCTTCCCGTACGCCCAGCCCGCCGCGCCGAGGAACGTGAACGTCGTGTAGATCTCACCGGCGAGCAGCAGCCACAGCAGCAGCGCGCCCATGCGCCGCCCGCCGACGATGTACTCGTGCGGGTCCATCGCGACGCCGCGCACGCCGCGCAGCCCGAGCAGGATCGTCCCGAGGACGACGGCGGCGACGATGCCGAGCGCGATCCCCGCGTTCACGAGCGCGTCCTCCGGTACGCGACCCACATGAACGCCGGGGTCACCAGCACCCACGCCGTGATCCAGGCGAGGACGAACGGCAAGCCGAGGATGCGCGGCTCGAGGCGGTTCGCGGCGGCGACGCCGAGGGTGAGGGCGAGCGCCGGGATGAGGGCGCACAGAACGGTCAGCGGGCGCGTGCTCATGGCGGTCGTGTTCCCCCCTCAGGACCGCGGGACTCGTTCGGCGAACCCGCGCCAGTCGTGACCGTGAGCTCCTACGCCAAACCCTACGTGTCGACCGACGCCGGCGCTCTCGCCGGCGCCGTCGTGATCCGCCCGGCGGCCGCAGTCGACCGCCTGCCGCCGATGAAGGGCGAGCCGTCACCGATCGCCGACCGCGCGCAGGAGCAGCACGACATCTTCACCGGGCGGCTGCGATCGCTCGGCGTCAGCGTCCACGCGATCGACCCGCAGACCGAGTCCGCGACCGAGTCGCTCGTCGCCGACTGTGCGATCGTCCTTCCGAACGGGGCCGTGATCGCACGGCCGTCGCAGATCGAGCGGCGCGGCGAGGTGTCCACCATCGAGCGCCATCTCGCCGAGCTCGGGATCCCCGTCACCGGCCGCATCGAAGCGCCGGGGCTGCTCGACGCGACCGACGTCGCGCTCGCGCCGGGGCGGGCGTTCGTCGCGGTGCCGCGCGCCGGCGCGGGCTTGCGGCGGCGCTCGAACGAGCTCGGCCGCAAGCAGCTCGAGGCGATCCTGACGCAGCAAGGCTACACCGTCGTCGAGCTGCCGGTCGCGAACGACGTCGCGCGGCTGCGCGACGTGTTCTCCCTCGTCGCCTCGGATACGGTCGTCGCCGCGCCCGGCCGCGTCGACCTCACCGCGCTCGACGGGTTGCGCGTGATCCGCGTTCCGCGCGGCGAGGAGCTGGCTGCGGGCGTGCTGACGCTGCGCGAGCGTCACGTCCTGGCGAACCTGCGCTTCCGCGAGTCGATCGCGATGCTGCGCCGCGCGAAGATCACGGTCGAGGCGATCGACATGTGGGAGTTCGGCAAGGCCGGCTTCGGCCCGTTCGCGCTCGCGCTGGCCGTCAAACGCGCCTGAGCGCGCGCGCGGTTCGAGGCGGCAACCCGTGCGCATAGCGATACTCTCCGACATCCATGGGAACGCGCACGCGCTCGAGCGCTGCCTCGAGGACCTGGAGTCGCGCGGCGGCGCCGACGTGGTCGTCGCGGCGGGTGATCTGTGCCTGGACGGGCCGAAGCCGAAGCTCGTCCTGAAGCGGCTGCGTGCGATCGGCGCGCGCTGCCTGCGCGGCAACACCGACCGGATGATCGCCGAAGGCAGCGCTGCCCAAGCGGATCCCGAGGACGCCCGCGGCGTCGACTGGGCGCGCGCGAAGATCGGCGGCGAGTGGACGCGCCGGCTCGGCGAGCTTCCCGCGACGCTTGCGTTCGGCGACGGCGAGGACGGCTTGCTGGTCTGCCACGCGAACCCGCAGAACGACGACGAGCACGTCTGGCCCGACGCGTACGACGACACGCTCGAGGGGCTGTTCGGCGGCGTCCCGCAGCGCACCATCGCGTTCGGGCACCTGCACCTGCCCTACGTGCGCGCCTGGCACGGACGGCTGCTGGTCAACGTCGCGTCGGCGGGGCTGCCGAAGGACGGCGACCCGCACGCGCACTACGCGATCCTCACGCAGCGCAGCGGCGGCTGGGAAGTGCAGTCGCGACGCGTGCCGTTCGACGTCGCG
>DASWSC010000057.1:0-5534 GCA_036402855.1 Candidatus Elarobacter sp.
TCCGCCAAGCGCCGCTCCTCCGCCTCCATCGCCGCGCGCTCACCCGGCTCCATGTGATCGTGGCCGGCGAGGTGCAGGACGGCGTGGATCAGCAGCCGCTGCATCTCTCGTTCGAGCGGCGCGCCGTACTCGGCCGCCTGGCGCAGCGCGGTATCGACGCTGATCACGATGTCGCCGAGCATCCGTTCCGGTTCCGGAGCGCGGTCGTCGTCGCGCAGGCCGCGCGCGAGCGGCCGGGTAGGGCCGCTCCGGTCGAACGCGTCAGGCGGATACATCGGAAAGCTGAGGACGTCCGTCGGCGCGTCCTTGCCGCGGTGCGCGCGGTTGAGCTCGCGCATCGCCGCGTCGCGAACGAACGTCAGCGAGACGCTGGACCTTGCTTCGCCGATCTCGCCCAGCAGACGCTCCAGCACGCCGGCGAGCGGCCGTGCATCGAGCCCGCTCCCGCGCGTCTGGTTTTCGAGATAGATCACCGCGGCGGCAGCGGGCGGACCTTACGCCTCGCGTTCGCGCGAGAGGCGGTCGTAGGCGGCGACTAGACGGCCGACCAGCGGATGGCGCACGACGTCGTTCTCGTCGAGCCGCACGATCGCGAGATCGTCGATGTCGCTGAACAGGCGCTCGACGTCGAGGATCCCGCTCCGCATCCCGCGCGGCAGGTCGATCTGCGTATCGTCGCCCGTGACGACCATCTTCGAGTTCTGCCCGAGCCGCGTGAGGAACATCTTGAGCTGCTCGTGCGTCGCGTTCTGCGCCTCGTCGAGGATCACGAACGCATCGCCGAGGGTGCGGCCGCGCATGTACGCCAGCGGCGCGACCTCGATCGTCCCGCGCTCGATGTACTTCTCGGTCGTGCCGTTCTCGAGCAGCTCCTGGAGCGCGTCGTAGAGCGGGCGCAGATCCGGGTCGACCTTCTCCTTGAAATCGCCCGGGAGAAAGCCGAGCTTCTCGCCGGCTTCGACCGCCGGGCGGGAGAGGACGATCCGCGAGACCTCGCGGTTCTTGAGCGCGCGCACCGCCATCACGATGGCCAGGAACGTCTTCCCCGTCCCGGCCGGCCCGACGGCGAACGTCAGGGTGTTGGCGTCGATGGCGCCGACCAGCGCCCGCTGGCCGTCGGTCTTGGGCCGCACTTCGCGGCCGCGTGCGGTCGTCGCAAGCGTCGGCGGGATCCCGCGCTCGCCGCTCGCGCGAGCGGCGAGGGCGACGTCGTCCGGGGTGATCTGCGCGCCCTTGCGCGCGGCCGTCAGCATCGCCGTGAGGACGTCCTCGGCACGGCGCACGGCGCGCTGGTCACCGCTGACGTAGACGCGATCCCCGTCGAGCCGCAGCACGACGGGGATGAGCGCTTCGAGCGCGTTGAGGTTCTGGTCGCGGTATCCGCAGAGGCGAATGGGATCGGAAAGACCGCTGAGGTCGAAGGTCGCCTCGCTGGTGATCGACGGCATCTCCTCGTTAGAACGCGTCCGAGGCGCCGGGAGTTGTCACCGCAGGGCGAGCGGCGGGGCGAGAACCTCGGCCAGGACGACGGCGTCGCGAGCGCGGGCCGGGTCGCCGAATGCGGCGGCGAGCATGCGCCGGGTAGGCGAAGGCCCGGACGCCGGCGCGTCGCCCGAGGGCGCCGGGACGTCGGTGGAGCGCGCGACCGGTACCGGCCGGCGCGATCGCTGCACGGCCGGCTCCGGCTGCGGCGCGCGGGGCGGCGCGGGGGCTTGCGGCGCCGGCGGCGGGGTCGTCACGCCGCCGAAGCGGTTGAGGAGCGCCTGCATCACCGGCGAGGGCGTGATCCCACGCTGCGTCATCTCCGCTTCGACGGCGAGGACGCGCTGCTGCAGCGCGACCTGCTCCGGCGAGCCGGCGCGCGGCCGGGCGTTCGGCTGGACGGTCCCGGCGCCGCCGCCGCGGTTCTCCGAGATCGCCTTCTTCGCGGCGCGGATCGTCGAGGCGATCGACGAGATGATGATCGCCGCGACGATGAGGAAGCCGACGGAGTTGTCGATGGTCACTGCGGCGTCGCGGTGCCTCCCGGCGGGACGCTGTTCCCGTCGGCGTTCACGCTCGAGCCGATCGCGCCGCGCATCTCGGTGTCGGCCTTGACGTTGTTGAGCTTGTAGTAGTCCATCACGCCGAGGTGACCGGCGCGGAACGCTTCGGCGATCGCCTGCGGGATCTGCGCCTCGGCCTCGACCACCTTGGCGCGCATCTGCTGCGTTTGCGCCTTCATCTCTTGCTCGGCGGCCATCGCGGCGTACTGCCGTTCGGCGGCCTTCGCCTGGGCGATGCGGCGATCGGCCTCGGCCTGCGAGGTCTGCAGGTCGGCGCCGATGTTCTTGCCGACGTCGACGTCCGCGATGTCGATCGAGACGATCTCGAACGCGGTCCCGGCGTCGAGACCCTTCGCGAGGACGGCTTTCGAGATGCGGTCGGGATATTCCAGGACTTCTTTGTGGTCGATCGCCGCGCCGACCGCGCTGACGACACCTTCACCGACCCGCGCGACGATCGTCGGCTCGCCCGCGCCGCCGACGTAGCGGTCGAGGTTGGAGCGCACCGTGATCCGCGCTTTCACGTTGAGCTGGATCCCGTTCTGCGCGACGCCTTGGAAGAGCGGCGTCTCGATGACCTTCGGGTTCACCGACGTCTGCAGCGCTTCGAGCACGTCGCGCCCGGCGAGGTCGATCGCCGCCGCGCGCTGCCACTCGAGCGGGATCTGCGCGCGCTGCGCGGCGATCATCGCCAGCGTCACCTTGTCGACGTTCCCGCCGGCCAGGATGTGCGACTGCAACTGGTCGACGGTGAGCGGGAGCCCCGCCTTGCGCGCGCGCACCAGGTTCGCGACCAGCAGCCCCGCCGGCACGCCGATGATGCGCATGCGGATGAGCGAGAGGATCGAGAGCGGGACGCCCGCGGCGACCGTGCGGATCCACAGCCCGAGCGGGAAGTAGTACAGGAAGAGCGCGATGCCGATCAGCAGCGCGATCGTGACGACGATCAGGACGAGAGTGCCCATCGGTGCTCCTACGTCGGCGCCTCAGGGCGCACGAAGATACGCGCGCCTTCGACGCGAGTGACACGAACCGGTGTTCCGGCGGGGACGAACTCCCCCTCCGTGAGGACGTCGACGCGCGTCTCGCCGAACGAGGCGACGCCGGCCGGGCGCAGGAACGAGACCGCCGTCCCCGCCGCGCCGAGAAGATGGCGGAAATCCGAGCTCGCCACGTAGTCCGGCCCCTGCGTCCCGGCGAACATCAGGCGCTTCACGAACGCGTTCTCGGGGAGCACGCGCTGCAGCACGACGAACGACACGATCGTCAGCACGATCGCGACCGCCAGCGCCTGCAGGGCGCCGACGAAGAACGGCAGCCCGAACGCCAGCAGGACCGACGCCACCAGGATCAGCGCCCCGAGCGCCCCGGCGACCCCGTGACCCGGCAAGACGTGGAGCTCGAAGAGGATCAGCAGCAGCCCCACGAGCGCCAGCGCGACGACCAGCCCGTTGGAGAACCCGGCGTACACGTGCGTCCCGAAGAACAGCGCCAGCGAGGCGGCGCCGACGGCGCCCGCGATTCCGTGGAGCGTCTGCAGCTCGATCATCAGTCCGAGGAAGCCGATCGTGAGCAGGATGCTGCTGATCTGCGGGTTGGTCGCGATGCGCGCGATCTGCTCGGCGAGGGTGTAGGAAGCCGTCGCGCGCGTCGCGCCGGCGACCCCGAACTGCGCGAGCGCGGCATCGAACGAGCCGACCGTCGCTTCGGAGAAGCCGGCCTTGCGCGCGTCGTCCGCGGTCAGCGTGAGAATTCCGCCGCGCGCCTTGTACGCCGGGACGTCGACCGTCGCGTCGACCATCGCCGCCGCGAGATGCGGATCGCGGTGGTAGTGCGCCGCCGTCGCCTCGAACTCGCCGCGCAAGGCGGAGACGGTCTTCACCGATTTCGGGATCGGCTGCGCCGCGCCGATCGATCCGCCCGAGGCCATCGTGATGCGCGCGGCGGAGAGCGAGATCAGCGCCCCGGCCGACCAGCCGCGGACGACGTACGCGTCGACCGGGACGGGGCTCGCCATGAGCGCATCGCGCATCTGGGTCGCGGCGGAGACCAGTCCGCCGGGCGTGTTGACGTCCAGGACGATCGCCCGCGCGTGACGGTCCTTCGCCTCGGCGACCGCGCGCAGGACGAGATGCGCCATCCCCTCGTCGACGACGTCGTGGATCGGTACGACGATGACGTCGCCTTGCGGGGCCGCTGCGCTGCCTTGCGCCCAGGCCGAGAGCAAGCCCGCGAGGAGGCAGAAGGCGGCGACGAGACGGCGAGCGAGCACGGCTCGAACTACCGCCGCTCGCCCGGGAGGTTACGCCTGCGCGAGCTCTTCGGTGACGATCTGCCGCACGGCGTTGCCGTCGGCGAGACCCTTGAGCTGCGGCAGCACGGCCTTCATCAGCGCGCCCTGGTTCCGGCCTTCGGGCGGGAGCGCGTCGAGCGCGGCCCGCACGGCCGCGCGGATCTCGTCCGGCGACTTCTGAGCCGGCAGGTAGCGCTGGAGGATCTCCCGCTCCCGCGTCTCCTTCTCCGCCAGCTCGGTCCGGCCGGCTTTGCGGAACTGCTCGATCGAATCGCCGCGCTGCTTGACGAGCCGCTGGACGATCGCCAGCTGGTCCGCCTCGGAGAGGTCGGTGGTCGATTCCTTGCGCTTGTAGCTGAACGCGGAGACGGCGCTGCGCAGCGTGTCCAGCTTGAGCTGGTCACGCGCGCGCATCGCCTCTTTCATGTCCGCGGTGATCTGGTCTTTGATGCTCACTCAGCTGCGGCGCTTGCGGGCTGCGGCGCTCTTCTTCTTACGGCGGACGCTGGGTTTCTCGTAGTGCTCGTGCTTCCGCGCCTCGGCGAGGACGCCGGCTTTCTGCGTCGCCTTCTTGAAGCGGCGCAGCGCGCTCTCGATCGTCTCGCCCGGTGCGACTCGAATCTCCATCTACTAGAACACCTCCCTCCGCACGGCCGAAACCGCTTCGTGGCCAAACGGCCCGACGGAGAAGGATACCACGAGACGTCGCGGCCGTCAAAGAGCGACTCCTTCGCGGCTGCTACCCCGGAGGCCAGGTCATGGGACGGCCTGCCAGCACGTGCGCGTGGAGGTGATGGACCGTCTGGCCGCCGTCCGGGCCTTCGTTCATGACGACGCGATAGCCGTCGCGGCCGAAGCGGCGGCCGATCTCGGAGGCGGCGGCGAGGAGCCGCGCCGCCTTCTCGCCGGACGCGCTCGAGGTGAAGTCGCTCAGGTGCTGCGCGTGCTCGGTCGGGATGACGAGGACATGCGTCGGCGCCTGCGGGTTGAGGTCGCGGAACGCGACGACGTGCTCGTCGCGCAGCACCTCGTCGGCGGGGATCTGCTTCTGCACGATCTTGCAGAAGATGCAGCTGGGATCGAGATTCGCCATTCCTCAGCTCCCGGCGGGCTTGATGCGCGCGAAGTGATACGTGGTGTTCGGGCTCGGAACGAAGCCCTTCAGCGAGGACTTCAGCACGATCGGGACGGTGGTG
>DASWSC010000058.1:0-10083 GCA_036402855.1 Candidatus Elarobacter sp.
CGTGGCCGCCTCAATCCGGGAATAGAAGAGAGCCGCGCACCCGGCCACCTTGCCGGCGCGCCGCGGGTTAGAGGAGATAGTGCAGATACGCCTGCACTATCTTGACCGTTCACGAACGAACCGACTACGCTGGGAGACCCATGGCCGCCACGACCGATGCCCTGATCGAGGAATACCGACACGGATTCCACGATTCCGAAGAGAGCTACGCGTTCAAGTCCGACAAGGGCCTGAACCGCGAGATCGTCGAGCGCATCTCGTCGATGAAGAACGAGCCCGCGTGGATGCTCGACTTCCGTCTGCGTGCCTATGACGTCTTTCGCTCGAAGCCGATGCCGGCGTGGGGCGACACCGCGCTGCTCAACGACATCGACTTCGACAACATCCGGTACTTCGTCAAAGCCGGCGAGCGCACCGAGCAGAACTGGGACGACGTTCCGGATGACATCAAGCGCACGTTCGACCGCCTCGGCATCCCCGAGGCCGAGCGGAAGTTCCTCAGCGGCGTCTCGGCGCAGTACGAATCCGAGGTCGTCTACCACTCCGTCATCGAGGAGCTCGAACGGGACGGCGTGCTGTTCTGCGACATGGACACCGCGCTGCGCGAGCACCCCGAGATCGTGCAGAAGTATCTCGCCACCGTCATTCCGATCAACGACAACAAGTTCGCGGCGCTGAACTCCGCGGTGTGGTCGGGCGGCTCGTTCGTGTACGTGCCGAAGGGCGTCGAGGTCAAGATGCCGCTCCAGGCCTACTTCCGGATCAACACCGAGAACATGGGCCAGTTCGAGCGCACGCTGATCATCGCCGACGAAGGCTCGAAGGTCCACTACATCGAGGGCTGCACGGCACCGCAGTTCTCGACCTCGTCGCTGCACTCGGCCGTGGTCGAGCTGATCGCGATGGACGGCGCGTCGATCCGGTACACGACGATCCAGAACTGGTACCGCAACATCTACAACCTCGTCACCAAGCGCGCCGTCGCGTACAAGAACGCGACGGTCGAGTGGGTCGACGGCAACATCGGCAGCAAGCTGACGATGAAGTACCCGGCGATCTACCTGATGGGTGAAGGCGCGCGCGGCGAGATCCTCTCCGCGGCGTTCGCCGGCGAAGGCCAGCACCAGGACGCCGGCGCGAAGGTGATCCACGCCGCGCCGAACACGACCTCGGTCGTCACCAACAAGTCGGTGACCGCGCACGGCGGGAAGACGACGTACCGCGGCCTGGTCGAGATCCATCAGGGCGCGGTCGGGGCGAAGACGCGCGTCAAGTGCGACGCGCTCATCATGGACGACAAGTCGTCCTCCGACACGAAGCCGACGATGAAGATCGACGAGCAACGCTCGACGGTCGAGCACGAGGCGTCGGTCTCGAAGATCGGCGAGGAGCAGCTCTTCTACGCGATGAGCCGCGGTCTGTCGGAAGCCGACGCGACGGCGATGATCGTCAACGGGTTCTTCGACTTCTTCGTCAAGGAGCTGCCGATGGAGTACGCCGTCGAGCTCAACCGCCTGATCAAGCTCGAGATGGAAGGTTCGGTCGGCTAACGCCGCCTTTCTGGGAATGATGCGAGCGTGCACGCTCGCTCGCTCCTCGCCTCGGTCTGCGTCCTGACCGTCGCGGCGGTCGCGCCGCGGCCGGTCGCCGCCGCGAAGGTCTGCGCCTGGTCGATCCCGGCCGAGATGGTCGACAAGGTCTTCTCGGGGACCGCGCATGCCGGGATGCCGTTCAAGTTCCGCGTCACCGAGGACGCCGCGCGCGACGACGGGACGAAGATTCCGGCCGGGTCGATCGGCTACGGGATCATCCGCGGGGCGAGCTCCGCCGGGCGGCACAACCACGACGGCAGCCTCTCGCTGGAGCCCCGCTACGTCATGGTCCCGAAGCCGAAGGGCGGCGGGATGGAGCGGCTCGAGGTGACGATGAACCCGACGCTGCCGGTCATCTGGACGCCGTCCGAGCCGCTGCTGAACAAGGCCGCCTCGCACGTCCCGCTCCCCGTCCCGGGGCTCATCATGAGCGGCGTCAACACCGTCCGCTGGGGGAAGAACATCACGCTCGGGCCGGGGTTCTCGTTCACCGTGCTCCCGGTCGAGAGTCTGTCGGGGTCCGCGCCGATCTGCTGATGCTCGCGCGCGGCGCTATTTGACGCCGAGCAGCTCGACGTCGAAGTTCAGCGTCGCATTCGGCGGGATCACCGGCGGGTATCCGCGTTCGCCGTACGCGAGCGCCGGAGGACAGACGAGCTTCCGGCGTCCGCCGACGCGCATGGTCGCGACCGCTTCGTCCCAGCACGGGATCACGCCGTGCCGGCCGAGCGCGAACTCCAACGGCTGCCCGTGGTCGCGCGAGCTGTCGAACTTCTTCCCGTCGGGGAACGTCCCGGTATAGTGCACGACGGCGGTCTGCCCGGGCTTCGGGAGCGCACCTTTGCCGACTTTGAGGTCGGTGTACTTCAGGCCGTCGCTGAGCGTGACCGTCTTCGGCGCAGCGGGCTTGACGGGCGTCTTGTGCGCGCTCGTCGCGGCGACCGCGGGGAACGGCGCCACGACGAGCAGCGCGAGGAGGACAGCGGCGGGACGGGTCATGCGCGGCCCTTCGCGAAGTGCGGCGCGTGCCCCGTCAGGTTGCGAAGCTCTCCGGCATTCCGCCCGGTACCACGCAGAAGATCGAGGTCGACGGAAGCGCCGTCCTGCTCTGCAACTGCGACGGTGAGCTCTTCGCGATCGAGGACGTCTGCACGCACGACGGCGGGCCGCTCGATCAGGGCGAGCTGCACGACTGCACGATCATGTGCCCGCGCCACGGCGCGCTGTTCGACGTGAAGACCGGCGCAGCGCTCACGCTGCCGGCCGTCATCCCGCTCGAGACCTACGGCGTCCGCGTCGACGGAGACGACGTCTTCATCGACGACTGACGCTCGCCGAACCGCTACACGTGCTCGTCGGGCTCGGCGCGGTGCGCGTCCTGGCGGTCCTCGCGGTTCTGGTCCTCGTCCGTGTCGGCGTAGACGACCTGCGGCGTCAGCGAGATGCCGCTGACGTCGGCTTCACGACGGCTCAGCGGGTCGTCGTCGTCGGCTTGCGTGCGGAGCTGCCGCGGCATCCCCGAATCGGGATGATCCGTCACCTCGCCGGGAAGGGCGTTCTTGTAGTCGCCCTGCTGCTCGACGTTCGTGTCGCGTTCCATGGCACGGGCGTACCCATCCGCGCGAAGCTCGGGACGGGCCGGGGCTCAAAATCTCACAGATCGGGGCTCGCGGGGCGCACCGTTTGTCGAACGACGGCGCGGCCGGTCTGCGCTACGATCGAACCATCATGGCGACGAGGCTCATGGTCTGCCCGCCGGCCCACTACGACGTGCGGTACGCGATCAATCCCTGGATGACGCCCCATGTCGGCGACGGCACGCCCGACGCGCTGCGGCAATGGGAACGCCTGGTCGAGCTCATCGGGTGCGTCGGCGATGCCGAGGTGATCCGCGTCGAGCCGCAGGCGCACATGCCGGACATCGTCTTCACCGCCAACGCCGCGCTGATGATGGGGAATCTCGCGGTCGTCTCGAGCTTCCGCCATGCGGAGCGCCGCCGCGAGCAGCCGGTCTACCGCGCCGCGCTCGCGCGCGCCGGGTACGCCACGACGTTTCTGCGCCAGACGTACTTCGAAGGCGCCGGCGACGCGCTGTTCGACCGCGTCCGTCCCCTGCTCTACGCCGGTTACGGATGGCGCACGGAGCGCGGTGCGACGCTGCAGCTCCAGGAGATCGTCGGGTGCCGCGTGCTGCCGCTGCTGCTGGTCGACGAGCGGTTCTATCACCTCGACACCGCGCTGTGCCCGCTCGGCAGCGGACACGTGCTCGCCTACATGGACGCGTTCTCTGCGCACGCGCAGACGATGCTGCGGCGCGCGGTCGAGCCGGGCTACTTGATCGAAGTCTCGGTCGACGACGCGCTGCGCTTCGCGTGCAACGCGGTCGAGGTCGGTGACGCCGTCATCATGCACGACTGCTCGCGGCGCTTGCGGGAGCGGCTGCACGACGCCGGCTACCGCGTGTTCCGCACCGAGCTCACCGAATTCCTCAAAGCGGGCGGCAGCGCGAAGTGCCTCACGCTCCGGCTCGACGACGGCCCGGCCGCCGCGGTGGTCGCCGCAACCGCCTAGGCCCCGGTGCGGTCCTCCCCTGCGAAGGGTAGGACCTCAACGTGATCAGCTTGACCGTGAACGGGGTCGCGCACGACGTCGACGTCCCCGCCGACATGCCCTTGCTCTGGGTGATTCGCGACGTCGTCGGGATGACGGGGACGAAGTTCGGCTGCGGTGTCGCTCAGTGCGGCGCGTGCACCGTCCACCTCGACGGCCAGCCCGTCCGCTCGTGCTCGACGGCCGTCTCCCAGGCGGCCGGCAAGAAGATCACGACGGTCGAGGGGCTCTCGCCCGACGGATCGCACCCCGTCCAGCGCGCGTGGGTCGAGCACGCCGTCCCGCAGTGCGGGTACTGCCAGTCAGGACAGATGATGTCCGCGGCCGCGCTGCTCGCGAAGAGCAAGACGCCGAGCGACGCCGACATCGACACGGCGATGAGCGGCAACATCTGCCGCTGCGGCACCTACCCGCGCATCAAAGCCGCGATCAAGCGCGCGGCGGAGCTCGCGTGATGCGCCGCGATCTGTTCATCCGCACGACCGCGGCGTACGGCGCGGGGCTCGCGCTCGGGGCGTGCGAGCGGCGACCCGCGACCGTCCCGGATTACCAGCCGTCACCTGAACCGAGCGTCACGTTCGCGCCGAACGCGTGGGTGCACGTGCGCACCGACGGCACCGTCGCGGTCTTGATCAACAAGAGCGAGATGGGACAGGGCGTCTACACCGGGCTGCCGATGCTGGTCGCCGAAGAGCTCGATCTGCCGTTCGACCGCGTTCGCGTGCAGTTCGCGCCGGCCGAGGACCAGTACGCCGACCCGGTCTTCAAGGACATGACGACGGGCGGCAGCACGAGCACGCAGGACATGTATCCGATCATGCGCGGAGCGGGCGCCGCCGCCCGCGCGATGCTGATCGCCGCTGCCGCCAAGCAGTGGGGCGTCGACCCGGGGTCGTGCACCACGAAGAGCGGTCAGGTGCTGCATGCGCCCTCGAACCGGAGCGCGGCGTACGCCGACCTCGCCGTCGCCGCCGCGACCCAGAAGCCGCCGCAGAACGTCAAGCTCAAAGACGCCTCGCAGTTCACCCTCATCGGTACCTCGCCGAAGCGGCTCGATCTCGACGACAAGGTGCGGGCGCGGACGACGTACGGCATCGACGTCGTCGTCCCCGGGATGGTCTACGCGAACGTGCTGAAAGCGCCGACGTTCGGCGGGACCGTGGCGTCGGTCGACGACGCGGCGGCGCGGAAGGTCACCGGCGTGATCGACGTCGTGAAGATCTCGAGCGGCGTCGCAGTAGTCGCGAGCAACACGTGGGCCGCGATGCACGGGCGCGACGCGCTGAACGTGACCTGGAAGAACGACGGGCCCGGAGCTCACATCGGCACGCCGCGCATGTTCGCCGACGCCGAGAAGCTCGCGCGCACGAGCGGCGTCGTCGCCGGCAAGAGCGGCGACGTCGACGCGGCTGCCGGAACGTTGATCGAAGCCGTCTACCGGGGGCCGTTCCTCGCGCACGCGGCGATGGAGCCGATGAACGCGACCGCGGACGTCCGCGAGGACGCCTGCGAGGTCTGGGCGCCGACGCAGGTGCAGACGCGCTGCCGCGATGCGGCGATGAAGATCACCGGTTTCCCCGCCGGGAAGGTGCAAGTCCACACGACGTTTCTCGGCGGCGGGTTCGGGCGCCGCTTGGATCCCGATTACGCCGTCGACGCGGTCGAGATCTCGAAGGCCGTGAAGAAGCCGGTCAAGGTGACGTGGCGGCGCGAAGACGACATGAAGAACGACTTCTACCGGCCGATGAGCGTCAACGTGGTCCGGGCGAAGCTCGATGCGGCCGGGCGCGTGAGTGCCTGGGAGCACCGCGTCGCGTCGCCGTCGATCGTGAAGCGCTGGGCACCGGCGATGATGAAGAACGGCGTCGACTTCACCGCGGTCGACTCGGTGACGCCGGAGTTCTACGGCTTCGGCGCGACGCGCACCACCTACGCGGACTTCGAGCCCGGCGTTCCGGTCGGCTTCATGCGTGCGCCGGGCGCCAACTGGAACACGTTCGCGACCGAGTCGTTCGTCGACGAGCTCGCGCACGCCGCCGGAAAGGACCCGCTCGGGTTTCGGATGGCGCTGCTCGACCCGAAGAAAGGCGCGCGCATGCGCGCGGTCTTGCAGCTCGCCGCCGGCAAAGGGGCGTGGGGCCGTCCGCAGACGCCCGGGGCCTCACAGGGCTTGGCGCTGTGCGATTGGGGCGGCAGCCTCGGCGCGCTCATCGCCGAGGTGACGGTGAGCGGGAAGGACGTGAACGTTCACCGCGTGGTCATGGCCGCCGACTGCGGCACCGTCGTCCATCCGGACATCGTCGCGGCGCAGCTCGAAGGGGCGATCAACTACGGTATCGCGATGGCGATGACGGCGAAGATCACGTTCACCGACGGCAAGGTCGATCAGAACAACTTCTACGACTACACCGTGCTGCGCATGAAGGACGCACCGAAGATCGAGACGCACGTCGTCAAGAGCACGGCGCGGCCGAGCGGGATCGGCGAGCTCGGGACGCCGCCGATCGCCCCGGCGATCGCGAACGCCGTCTTCAAGGCGACCGGCAAGCGCGTGCGGCAGTTACCGTTCAGCGACGGGCTCACGTAGCCGGCGACGGACAACTCTCGCCGACGGAACCGTCGCGCAGCGAGACGTAGCCGGCCCGGCCGGCGCGGTCGTATGTGCCGGAGTAGAGCAGCGCGCCGGCCGCGGTCCGCGCGACCTCGATGCCGCGCGTGATGAACGCACAGCCCGGGGCCGGCAGCGCATCGTGCGCCTGGGTCACGACCGGCGTCAAGCGCGCGTCGATCGTGTCGCCCTCGCGCGCGACCTCGCCGTTCAGTTGGACGTACGGGGACTCGAGGTGCAGCGAGGCGCGCGGCCAGGACGCGATCGCACGGCCGCCGGCGCGCGCCTCGACCGTTCGCGCGTCGCCGCGCAGTTCGAGGCGGCACGGTGAAGCGCACAGCGCGCCGTGGTTCCGAACCTGCGGCGCCTCACCGGCCTTCGTCGTCGAGACGTAGACCGACGCTGCTCCCGGCACACCCGGGTCACGAAAGAGTCCGATCTCGACGGCGTCGCTCGGCAGCGGATTGCCGAGCAGCGAGATTCCGACCAGAGACCACGAGCGGTTCGCCGGCGCCGGCGCGATCGACGCGTCGTAGATGAGATCGAACGGGCCCTCGAAGGCGCCCTGCACGTAGACCGTCGCCTCGCCGTCGGTTGCGTACGCCGGAGCCGCCGCCGACGCGGGGGCGCTCGGGCAGACGATCGCCGCGAGCAGCAGCGCGATGGTGAGGCCTCTCATCGTGCCGCTCAATCCGCCGCCGGCGGCTCACCGCCTGCCCGCGCCGCCGCGGCGGCCCAGCCTTCCGGCGTATCGACATCGTCGACGTACGCCGAATCGAGCTCCGGCAGCGCGAGCACGCGGAGCGCGTCGTCGTCGCGGACGCGAAGCGGCGGCACGAGGTCGCCGAGCGCCGCGATGCGCGTGCGAGCGCGCGGCGACCAGATCACGGGGTGTCCCGGCGTCGAGCCGACCAGGGGCCAGGCGAGGTCCGCGTCGTCCGGAACCCGCGCGACGAACGCGCGAACGCGCGCGGCGTCGATGAACGGCAAGTCGGCGGGAAGCACGGCGAGGCTCAGCTCGGGGTGAACCGCGTCGTGCGCGAGCTGCAGCGTGCGGCTCGGTCCGGCGGTCGGCGGCGTGACGAGCGCCGTGACGCCCGCGAGATCGGCGAACAGCGACGCGACCTCCGGCGTGGTGACGAACAGCGGCGCGAGCTCCTGAAGCGCGCGCGCGAGGCGCCGGGCGAGCGGCTCGCTCCCGAACGGTGCGGCGAGCTTGTCGAAGCCCATGCGCCGCGAACGGCCGCCGCCCAGGACGACCGTTCGCACGCGCTCGATGCGCAACGGCTATGCGCCCGCCGCGCCGCTCGCGAGCAGCTTCTCGGGGACGATCGGCAGCTCGCGGACGCGGACGCCGCTCGCGTGGTAGACCGCGTTCGCGACGGCCGCGGCGACGCCGGTGATCCCGATCTCGCCGATCCCGCGCGCGCCGAGCGGGTTCAGCGCGAAGTCGGGCTCCTCGACGAACAGCACCTCGACGCCGGGGATGTCGGCGTTCACCGGGACGTGGTAGTCGGCGAGGTTGTTGGTGACGACGGCGCCGCTGCGCGCGTCGCGGACCGTCTCCTCGAGCAGCGCCATCCCGATCCCCCAGGTGATCCCGCCGATCATCTGGGAGCGCGCGGTCTTCGCGTTGAGGATGCGGCCGCAGTCGAAGACACCGAGAGCGCGCGAGACGCGCAGCCGGGCGAGCTCCTCGTCGTAGCGCACTTCGACGAACTGCGCGCCGAACGAGTGGAACGAGAACCGCTCTCCCTCGTCGCCGGGTGCCGCGTCGCCGAGAGCTTCGACCGGCCCGCCGCCGCCCAGCGCGACGGCGTCGCCGAATGTGATCGAGCGGGTGGAATCGTGCCGAGCGCGCAGCACGCCGTCGCGCGCCTCGATGTCGTCCGCGGCGACGCCGAAGAGCGGCGAGGATTCGGAGGACGCGGCGCGAGCCGTCAGCGCGGCGAGCGCGCTGTGCGCCGCCGCCTGCACCGCCGGCCCGACGCTCGCCGAGCTCATCGATCCGCCGGCGACCGGTGCGACCGGGAACGACGAATCGCCGATGCGCACGCGAACGGCGGCCGGCTGAACGCCGAGCGCGTCGGCCGCGATCTGGGTGAGGATCGTATACATCCCGGTTCCGAGATCGTGCGTCGCGCTCGTCACGAGAACCGAGCCGTCGGCCCCGATCGCGACGCGTGCCTGCGCCGGCGAGCGCAGCGCCGGATACGTCGCGGTCGCGACGCCCCAGCCGATCAAGTCGTCGCCGTCGCGCATCGAGCGCGGTTGCGGCGACCGCATGTTCCAGCCGAACGCCTCGGCACCGCGCTCGTAGCACGCGAGCAGGTGCTTCGACGAGAACGGAAGGCCGTTCGACGGATCGGTGCTCGCGTGGTTGCGCCGCAGCACGTCGAGCGGGTCGAGCCCGCAGGCGTAGGCGAGCTCGTCGAGCGCGCTCCCGAGCGCGTAGCTGCCGGGTGCCTCGCCCGGCGCGCGCATCGCGGTCGGCGTCGCGACGTCGAGCCGCGCGATCGCGTGCGTCACCGCGATGTTCGGGATGTCGAAGAGCATCGCCGTCACGCCGCCCGCCGCCTCGACGAACGTCCCGACCCGCGAGGACTCGCCGAGCACGTCGTGCAGCACCGACCGCAGGCGCCCGTCGCGCGACGCGCCGACGCGCAGCCGCTGCCGGGTCTCGCTGCGGTGTCCGCACGAGGTGAACATCTGCTCCCGCGTCAGCACCAGCTTCACCGGGCGGCCGGTGATCTGTGCCGCCATCGCCGCGATCAGCGCATGCGGCCAGAAAAATCCCTTGCAGCCGAAGCCGCCGCCGAGGTAGGGCGAAAGCACCCGCACCTTCTCCTCATCGAGGCCGAAGCTCTTCGCGAGCACCGCGCGCGTCCCGCGCACCCATTGGGTCGCGTCGTAGACGGTGAGCTCACCGTCGCGCCACTCGGCGACGGTCACCGACGGCTCGAGCGGGTTGTGCGTCTCGGCGGGCGTCGTGTACGTCAGGTCGAGCCGCACCTCGCTGCGCTCGTAGGCCTGCTCGGGATCGCCGCGGCGCGGTTGCACGTCGTCGCCGAACCACTGTTCCGGGTGCTCGATCGTCGTCGCGTCGGCGAGGGTCACCTCGGCGGGTCTGCGCAGGTACTCGATCCGCAGGAGCGAGGCCCCTTCGCGCGCCGCTTCCAGCGTCGTCGCGATCACCGCCGCGACGTGCTGGCCGTCGTAGTGCACGTCGGGTTGCTGGAGCGGCGCGACGCTTTCGGTGACCGGAAGCTGGAA
>DASWSC010000059.1:0-2987 GCA_036402855.1 Candidatus Elarobacter sp.
CGGAGCCCTGGAAGGGCGGGAGCGAACGCAGCGGTAGCGACCGGAGCGCAGGATGCGCGAAGGGAGCGTGCCCGCCACAGCAGCGCACCCCGCGCTCGCCGCGCCACACCGCCGCGCGCCACGCCCCGGCGCGTGCCGTCAGTAGACCGGCGACCCAGGCGCGCCCGGCGCTACCGATCCGTCGTCCGGGGCGAAGATGAGGCGCAGAGGATAGGAAGACCCGCCCTCCGGCATCGTGACGACCTTGATGCGCCGGAACGTCCCCGCATTGATGCGCTCCTGCCAGATCTTGAACTTCGAGAACGCCGGCAGCGCATGCGCCTGCACCAGCGTTCCGTTGACGATGAAGGTCCCCGTCGCGCGGCCTCCGCGCGGGTTCGCGTACAACGCGATCGACCGCGGACCGCGCGTCATGTTGACGATCACGACGCTCATCGACTGCTCGACGCCGTAGTCGCCGCTGAGCGCCTCACCCTGCCGCAGGTTCGGCAGCGGAAGCTGACCGATCGCGATCTCGAGGTCTTCGCCGTCGACGTCGTAGGTGCGGTCGAAGAAGAACGTCGGGACGGGATAGACCCCGCGCGCGTGCGGTGCGCCGCCCGCGAGCAGCTGCGTCGTGTCGAGCGACTGATCGAGCGGGGCGGAGGCGTCCTGCGCGACGAGCGCGAGATCGAGCGGATCGCCGGTGACGAGGCGGAGCTGCAAGATCCCGCTGACGACCATCTGCGGGGGAAGGCCGTGGTCGACGAGGTTGACCGTTGCGCCCGGGGGGATCGGCACGACGCGTCCTTCGTTGCGCGCCTCGCGCACGAGGAAGCGTTTGGTGGAGAGATGCCCGATCTCCATCTCGTTGGGGCCGGGGCCGCCTTGCCCCTCGATGAGCTGGACCGTGCCCCACGCGTTCGATGCGTTGTGCGCTTTGAGCAGGATGCGGCGCGCCGGCTCGGTGCCCGGGTTGTAGTGATAGTACAGGAACCGTTGCGCCTGCGCGCGGTCGAGCCGCGCGGTGAAGAGCAGTCCGTTCGCGGTGAGCCGCTCCGGATAATCGCTCACGAGCAGCCGGGCCGGCTGGATCGGCGGGAGCGCGGTGTTCTCCACGACGACGTGCGTGACGCCGTTGACGGGGAGGTACCCGTTGCCCTCGACGTGGACGCGCACGTCGACCGCGATGCGGTTGTCGATGCGGAGGTCGCCGTGGACGGGGACGCTCTCGGGCGGGATGTCGAGCGTCACGCCCGGCCGCAGCGTCGCCGCGCGTTCGACGGCGTCGGCGATCGCTTCGCGCAGATAGTCGGACGACGTGGGGTTGCCGGTGACCCGCAGCATGATCTCCTCGGCGACCGTCCCGGCGGCGTATGCGACGCGTACCGGAATGTCCCGCGTGAGGCCGCGCGCGTCGGTCACGGTCACGGTGGTCGTCCCGACCTTGAGGCCTCCGACGTAGAGCGTCCGCTGCGCCTGGTCGACGACGGCGCTCGCGATCGACGGGTCGGCGACCGTCGCGGTGAGCGCGCCGAGCGAGCTGTTGATGCGCGCGGCGACGGTCTTCCCCGGTTCGACGCTGACTTGCGGCGGCTCGATCAGGATCGGCGGCTGCGTCGGCGACGCGGTCGGCACCGGCGTCTCCGCGCCCGGAGCCGGCGTCGCGCCGGGAGACGGCGAGGTACCCGGCGACTCCGTCGGAGGGGTCGACGGCGCCGGCGTGACGACGCTCCCGGGCGGGTTGACGGGGCCCGAAGGAGGCGGCGGGACGGGCGGATTGACCTGCGCGGCCGCGCCGAGCGCGACGGCGACGAGGAACGCGAGGCTAGTTAACGGCGCGATGACGCGTCGCAAGCGGCTCCCTATCCAGTGCGGTGGTGACTACGCGATCTTCTGCTGGGCCGGTTCCCGCGAGACGGCCGACGCCAGAAGCGTCTTGTAGCCGACGTTCGGGAACAGTACCGTCACGAGGTCCTTCTCGGCGCGCTCGACCGTGCCTTGTCCGAACTTGGCGTGGTAGACCACGTCGGCGATCCGGTACCCGGAGGACGTCATCACGCGACGGCCCTGCAGGCAGTTGTCGCACGCCCCGCACGTCTCGGCGTCGAAGTCCTCGCCGAAGTAGTTCAGGATGAACCGGCGCCGGCACCCGGTGGTCTCGGCGTACTGCAGCATCATCGCCAGCTTCGACTGATCGTACTTCTTCTTCGTCTCGTAGTTGGCGAGGTTCAGAACCATCTCGCGCTGTTCGCGCGCCGCCTCGGTGAGGACGTACTTGCCGCGCATCGAGTTCTCGATGAAGCCGCTCTTCTTGAGGAGCGCGAGGATCACTTTGAGCTTGGTGAGCGGGAGCTGCGTGATCTTGCGCAGGTCGGTGAGGCTCACGCCGCCCTCCTGCTCGCCGAAGATCTCGAGCGTCCCGAAGACCTTCTGGACCTCTTCGACGTCCGGGTACTTCCCGGTGAGGAAGTAGTTCTGCACGCGCGTGTCGCTCATGCGGTAGATCAGCACGCATTTCGACGGATCGCCGTCGCGGCCGGCGCGCCCGGCTTCCTGCGTGTACGCTTCGACGCTCCCCGGCAGATCGTAGTGCACGACGAAGCGGATGTTCGGCTTGTCGATGCCGAGCCCGAACGCGTTCGTCGCGACGACCGCCCGGATCGCTTCCTGCATGAAGAGCTCGTGGACCGCCGTCCGGTCGTGCTTCTGCAGCTTCGAGTGGTAGACGGCGGCCGGGAGACCCAGCTCGTCCTGCAGGTACTTCTGCACTTCGAGCGCGTTCTTGATCGTCGCGGTATAGACGATCCCGGTCCCCTCGAGCTCGCCCTTTTCGAACAGCTCCTTGAGCGTCTTCAGCTTCCCGGCTTCGCTCTCGGCGCGCCGCACGCCGTAGATCAGGTTGGGGCGGTCGAACCCTTTGACGATCGGCTTGACGTGCGGGATGCCGAGCTGGATCAAAATGTCTTCGCGCACCGCGGGCGTCGCGGTCGCCGTCAGCGCCAGGA
>DASWSC010000060.1:0-5184 GCA_036402855.1 Candidatus Elarobacter sp.
CGCGAGCGCGCACGCTGCGACGCCGCTTCCGGTGTACGGAATCCCGAGCCATTCGAGGACGCCCTGGATCGTGCCGTCCTCACCGCCCGTTCCGTGGAGCGCGTTGAAGACGACGTCGGGCTTCGTCTCGCGAATCGCGTCGACGAAGCGCGCGTCGAAGTCGAGCGAGCGCGCCTCGTGGCCCAGCGTGGCGAGCGCGCGCATCACGCACGTTCCGCTGTCGATCGAGACCTCGCGTTCCGCGCTCGGACCGCCCATGACCACGGCGACTTTCAGACTGGGCATTCGGTGTCTACGAACTCTCCGACCAGATGAACTTCGAGGTGCAGCTCGACGCCGAACCGCTCTTTCACCGCTCTCCGAACCCGTGCGAGGAGCGTGGCGACGTCGCGCGCGGACGCGCCGCCGGTGTTGACGATGAAGTTCGCGTGCAGGCCGGACACTTCGGCCCCGCCTTCGCGCCAGCCCTTGGCCCCGGCGCCCTCGATCAGACGACCGGCAAAGTCGCCCTCCGGGTTCCGGAAGCACGAGCCGGAGTTCGGGATGGCGACGGGCTGTGTCGCCTTCCTGCGGACGAGTCGCGTCCGGAGCCGCTCCCGGACCGCCTTCGGCTCCCCGCGCTCGAAGTGCAGGGTCGTCCGCGCCACGATCGCGTCGCGCGGGATCGTCGTCCGGCGGTAGCGCCACGCCACGTCGATCGGGTGCGGCTCGGGCTTGGCCGGCGTCTGCACGACGACCTCACGGGCGAACTCCCCGATCTCGCGGTCGGTCCCGGCGTTCATCCGGATCGAGCCCCCGACCGTCGCCGGGATCCCGGCCAGGCCGTCGACGCCGACCCCGCCGAGGCTCGCCACCTTGGTGCACAAGACCGGCAGCGAGGCGCTGCCGCCCGCCTCGGCGACGACACCGTCGTCCCCGGCGCGCACCTCGAGGCTGGTGAAGTCGCCGCCCAGGCGGAGCACGACGCCGCGAATCCCGCCGTCGCCGACCAGAAGATTCGAGCCCGATCCCAGGACGAACATCGGGAGACGGCGCTTCAGGACCCGGCGCAGGACGAAGGCCAGCTCGCCGCTGGAGCGTACGTCGAGCAGCGCGTCGGCCGGGCCGCCGATGCGCCACCACGTGTGCGGGGCGAGCGGTTCGTCGAAGCGCGCCCGCTCCCCGAAGTGCTCGCGCAGCGCGGCCCGGTCCGCGTCGTCGAGGGCGCTAGCGGTCTTCATGCGCGCTCACCCTTCGACAAGCTCAGGGTGACACACGGAGCTCACGGTGACACGGGGGCGGCTTGGATCTTTTCGCCGAGGCGGTGGGCGACGGAGGTGATCGAGCCGGCGCCGAGCATGAGCACGAGCGCGCCGTCGGGCGCGTCGCGCGGGATCGTTTCGAGCAGCGCTTCGACGTCGTCGACGTACGCGACCGGCGTCCCCGAGGCGGCGAGCGGGACGCCGATGCTCCGCTCGCTGATCCCTTCGATCGGCGCTTCCGAGGCGGCGTAGACCGGCGTGAGGATGACGCGGTCGGCGCCGTGCAGCGCGCGCGCGAAGTCGTCCTTGAGGTATTGCGTGCGCGTGTAGCGATGCGGCTGGAACGCGACGATCAGCGGCGTGCCGTTCGCGAACGCGCGTGCGGCCGCGATCGTTTGGGCGATCGCGGTCGGATGGTGAGCGTAGTCGTCGACGACGGTGATCGCGCCGCGGCCGACGACCTCGAAGCGGCGCTGCACGCCGTGGAACGCCGCCAGCCCGCGCGCGGCGTCGTCGAAGCGGATCCCCGCGGCGCGCGCCGCGCCGATCGCGCCGAGCGCGTTCTGCACGTTGATCTCGCCGGGAACGTTGAGCGCAACCGTGCCCAGCGCGACGCCGCGGTCGCAGACGGTGAAACGCGATCCGAGCTCGGCATACGTCACGTCGATCGCGGTGAGGTCGGCGTCCCGGTCTCGCGTGGCGAACGTGCTCACCGGAGCGACGGCTTGGCGCGCGACGACCTTGCTCCCGCGGTTGTCGTAACCGACGATCGCACGTCCGTTGGCGGGGACCTTGTTGGTGAAGATGACGAATTGCTCGAGCAGGCGCAGCAGGTCGTCGTCCGAGACGATATGATCGTTCTCGACGTTGTTCACCACCGCGATCGTCGGGCTGAGCGCCAGGAACGAGCCGTCGGACTCGTCGGCCTCGGTCACGAACCAAGCGCCGTTTCCGGCGCGCGCGTTCGTCCCGGTATCGACCCGAATCCCGCCGACCGCGACCGTCGGGTCGAGCCCGGCGGTCTCGAAGATGGTCGCGAGCATCGCGGTGGTCGTCGTCTTCCCGTGCGTTCCGGCGACCGCGACGAGCTTGTGCCCTCTGGCCAGCTCGGCGAGCATCGCCCCGCGCGTGATGACGTCCAATTTGCGCTCGATCGCCGCGACGAACTCGGGATTGTCGTGCGCGATCGCCGACGAGACGACGACGCGCGGCGTGCCGTCCACGTTCTCGGCGCGGTGGCCGATCGCGATGCGAACGCCTTCGGACTCGAGCTCGGCGACCAGCGGCGTCCGCGCCACGTCCGATCCGCTCACCGAGGCGCCGCGCGCGAGCAGCAGCCGCGCGATCGCGCTCATGCCGATCCCGCCGGCACCGACGAGATGGAACGCCGTGTTCGTCACGGGGTAGACTCGTTCGCTTCGGCGCCGTCGACGACCCGCGCGCGCAGTCCGCGCTCGATCCGGCGGACGATCGCCGGCCCGGCGTTGCGCTGCGCGAGCGACCGTGCGGCCTTTCGCATCGCGATGACGCGATCGGTGTCGAGGATCTCGCGCAGCGTCCACCACAGGCGGTCGCCGTCGATCTCCGCGTCCTTCAGGACGATCGCCGCACCGGCTTCCTCGAAGAGCGCCGCGTTGTGCGCCTGGTGCAGGTCGGCCGCGTGAGGATACGGGACGAGCACCGAGGGCGTTCCGGTGACGGCCAGCTCGGCCAGGGTCGACGCCCCGGCTCGCGAGATCACGACGTCCGCGGCGGCGTACGCATCCGCAGGATCGGCCAAGTACCGGAGCAGCCTCACGCGGTTGCCCGCGGCGAGCTCGCGCTCTTCGGCCTGCATGTACGCGTAGTCGCGCTCGCCGGAGACGTGCAGCACCTGCCAGTCGTCGCCGAGCGTGCGGCGCGTCACCAGGGCCGCGACCGCCTCGTTGATCGAACGCGCGCCTTGGCTTCCGCCCATGACGACGACCGTGCGGCGCCCGGGAGCGAGCCCGAGCCGGTCGCGCGCGCTCGCCGCATCTTTCGCCAAGAGGAGCGAGGGACGCACCGGTGCGCCGGTGACGACGGTCTTGCGGCCGAACGACGCCTGCGAAGCGGCGTACGTCGTCCAGACCTCGTCGACCAGCGGCGTGAGCAGCCGGTTCGTGAGCCCCGGCGTCACGTTGATCTCGAGCAGCGCGATCCGCGCGCGAACGATGCGAAGCAACCGCAAGACTCGCGCCGCGACGACGACCGGGAAGCACACGTAGCCGCCCGTCGCGACGACGTACACCGGCTTGAACCGGGCCAGCGCCGAGAGCGCCTGAACGACGCCGGCGGCGTTGGCCGCGATCGTGCGCAGCGCCGACAGCGAGAAGCGGCGCTGCAGCGGGGCGCTGGAGACGAACGTCATCGGCATCGCCGTGACGATCTTCGCTTCGAGCCCCTCACGGTTGCCGAAGAACCGCGCCTCGTAGGCATCGCTGCGATACTCCGCCCGGATCGCCTCGTCGATGGCCAGGGCCGGGTAGATGTGGCCCCCGGTCCCTCCGCCGGTGAACGCGATCCGCAGCTTCACGAGGGTGGATTGCGTCGCTCCCGCGGCTCGCCCTCCGGCGCCGGGTCCGGCCGGCGGGAAGACGTCACGGTGGCGCGTCGGCGCCGGGCGCCATCGGCGGCGTGCGGCTCACGGTGTGCAAACATTGCGTTAGCATCCTCGCACAGCCGCGCGCCGTCGAAGGGTCGTCCTGCGCGCGGACGGAACTGACCGTCGCGGCGCTGCGTCAATGCACGCGCTCACGTCATGCGCGAGTGATCTCTATCGCTCGTTCGAATTTCCATGTGGAGGACCGGGTGAATCACGTTTCCAAGCGGGCGCGTCTTCGCGTCGCCGCTTTTCTTCTTGCAGCGTTCGCGCTCGCCGCGTGCGGTGGTGGCGGTGGCGGTGGCGGCGGCAGCGTCCCGCCGGGCGGCGGCGTGACGCCGCAGTCGGTCACCGGCGACATGATCGCGTATCAGGCCAGCCGCGGCTGGAACTATCACGGCAATGCGTTCGGCCTTCCGTCGGTCACGATGACGGTCTACGCCGATCCGCCGTCGGGCTCGACCCTGGCACTGGTCCTTCTCGGAGCGAACGGGACGCTCACGAATGCGACCGGCGGGGCTGAGCTCGCCGGTCTCGGACTGCAGAATTCAGCCTCCGGCTACAACGCGACGGCCTATCTCCTGCTCGACGGCAGCGGTGGAATTTACGCGGGCGGCGGCATCCCCGGTTTCCCGCTGCTCGTTCCTTCGACGCTGACGCAGGGTCAGTCGTTCTCGACGTACCCGGGCGTCACCGGGACGACGCAGTTTGTCGGCACCGTCCCCGGCGCGTCCGCCTGCCCGACGCCGGCGACCGGCGCGACGGTGCAGTACACCTATCTCGGCCAGACCTACCTCGTCTCGTACGTTCCCGGCTGCGGGATCACGGACTACGTCGGGAACCACGGCGAGCACCTGACGCTCGCATCCGTCGGCAGCTATCCGCAGCTCGGGACGCTGAGCAAACGCCGCTTGGATACACTCACCGTGCTGGACTCGGCGCGCAGCCTCGCCCGGATCATCGCGTCCGGCGCTCGCTGGTCGCCCTCCGCCATCCTACACTGAACCCGCGCGGCCTTCCGCGAGCCCTCACACGGCGAGCGGGAGGCCGACGTAGTTTTCGGCGAGCGATTGCGATGCGGCGCGCGAGCTCACCACGTAGTCGAGCTCGGCGAGCTGCAGGCGTTCGCCGAAGGCGTCGCCGTCCGGCGCGCGGTGCAGCATCGAGGTCATCCACCACGAGAAGCGCTCCGCCCGCCACACGCGCCGCAAGCATCGCGCCGAGTACGCGTCGAGCGCAGCCAAACCGTTTCCGCGGTAGAAGCCGGCGATCGCGAGGTTCATCCCCTTCGCGCCGGTCGGCGGCACGATGTGCGCGGCGTCG
>DASWSC010000061.1:0-3153 GCA_036402855.1 Candidatus Elarobacter sp.
CGTTCGTAGGCTTCGTAGTCGACGTCGAGGACGCGCGCGGCGCCGTCGCGTATCTCGACGACGCGCTCCCCGAGGCGCTTGAGCAGATAGCGGTCGTGCGAGACGACGAAGAGCGCGCCGTCGTATTCGGCGAGCACGTCCTCGAGCGCTTCACGGCTCGCGATGTCGAGATCGTTGGTCGGCTCGTCCAGAAAGAGGCAGTCGGCTCGCTGCGCCATCAGCCGCGCCAGCATGATGCGCCGCCGCTCGCCGCCGGAGAACTCCTCGACGCGCTTGTCGCCGGAATCGCCGCCGAGGTTCAGCCGGCCGAGCAGCCCGCGTGCCTCCCGGTCGTTCACCCCCAGCCGCATCACCGCGTCGGCGGCGGTCGCACCGGCGGGCAGGTCGTCGACCGAGGTCTGCGAGTAGCCGGCCGTCCGCAGCCCGGTGCCGTAGCGCACGCTGCCGCGGTCCGGGGCGAGATCGCCGGCGAGGATCCGCAGGAAGGTCGTCTTCCCGGCGCCGTTCGGCCCGACGATCGCGACGCGCTCGCCGCGCGTGAACAGCGCGCTGACCTTCGCGAACAGCGTGCGCCCGTATCCCTTCGTGATGCCGGTGATCTCGACGGCGGGTCCGCCGGTCGCGCGCCGCGCCGCCTTCAGCGCGACGGCGATGGTGCGGCGTTCTGCGCGCGGCGCATCGACGGCGTCGACACGCGCGAACGCCTTTTCGCGGCTCCAGACCGCGCTGTAGTTGTGCGAGCCGTGGGTGCGCAGCTCATCGATCACCGCGCGCTGGCGCTTGCGCTCGGCGGTCGCCGCCTCGTAGTCGCGCCGTTGCTGCTCGCGACGGATGTCGCGCTGCTCGGCGTACATGCTGTACGCGCGTCCGGGCTTCACGTCGTAGACGCTGAGCTCCCCGTGGTCGAGCTCCCAGATCTGCGTCGCGACCGTTTCCAGGAAGTAGCGGTCGTGCGAGACGATCACGAACGCGCGCGGGTCGCGTGCGACGAAGGTTTCGAGCCAGCGGACCGTGTCGAGGTCGAGGTGGTTCGTCGGCTCGTCGAGGATCAGCCAGTCGGGTTGCTCGAGGAGCGTCCGCGCGAGCAGCGCGCGCGTCCGCTGCCCGCCCGAGAACTCGCGCAACGGCCGGTCGAGGTCGCTCTCTGCGAAATCGAAGCGGTTGAGCGTCGCGCGCATCTCCCACTCCTGCGCGTCGCCGCGCGCCATCGCTTCGTCGAACGCGGTGCGCAACGTCTGCGGTCCGCTCTCGGCGGCGTCCTGCGCCAGGTAGCCGAGCCGCCGCTCGCGTGCGCGGACGATCGTGCCGGCGTCCGGCTCGTCACGTCCCGCGAGGATCCGCACGAGCGAGGACTTTCCCGCGCCGTTCGGCCCGACCATACCGATCTTGTCGCCGTCCCGTACGACGCCGGCGAGCGCCTCGAAGACGTCGTTCGCGCCGTAGTGCCGTGCGAGCGCGCTGAACCGAACGAGCTCCATACCGTAACACCAGGGCTTCGCCGCACCCCCACGCGCCGCCCACCCAGCCGATCAAAGCACGAGCCGTGGTCGCGCACCACGGGCGCGTCGCGGGCTCACCCTTCGACAGGCTCAGGGTGACATTGGGGCTCGGGTGACATTGGGGCTTAGCGGGAGAGGTGCTGCGTGAACCAGCCGGCGATGAGGCGGAGGCGTTCGACGCGGTGGATCGGCTCGCCGGTCCGGCTCAGGTCGTGCGTCTCGCGCGGAAACTGGACCAGCGTGACCTCGCGGCCGAGGATCTTGAGCGCTTCGTATTCCTGAAGCGTCTCGGCGATCGGCGTGCGCGTGTCGGCGTCGCCGTGGATCATCAGCAGCGGCGTGTGGACGTCCGCGACGTGCGCGAGCGGCGACTGCTGCCAGAGCGTCTTCCAGCCCTGCAGCGCGCCGCCCCATGCGTGAGGCGTCCCGGCCGGCCCTTCGAACCCGCGCGGCGCGGCGAAGTCGGCGGTGAGGGTCTCCGTGAAGAGGTTGCTGACGACGCGCTCGGCGAGCGCCGCCTTGAAGCGGTTCGTATGCGAGATCATCCACAGCGTCGCGTAGCCGCCGTAGCTTCCGCCCGACACGAACGTGTGCGCCGGGTCGGCGTCCGGCCGCTTCACGACCTCGTCGAGGACGGCCGTCTCGTCGGCGAACATCGCGTCTCCCCAGTTGCCGTCGAGCGCGCTGGACCACTCGTAGCCGTAGCCGATGCTCCCGCGCGGGTTCGCGTAGACGACGATGAAGCCGCGCGCCGCGAGCGTCTGGAACTCGTGGAAGAACGAGTTGCCGAACTCGGTGTGCGGCCCGCCGTGAATATCCAGGACGACCGGATAGCGCTTGCCGGCGACCGCGTTCGGCGGCTTCAGCACCCAGTACGCGACCGTTCCGCCTTGGCCGTTCGCGACGGTGTGCGCTTCCGGCGTGGCGACGTCGAGCCCGTCGGTGAGCGCGTCGTTGAGGTGGGTGAGGCGGCGTGACGCTCCGGCCGCCCGGTCGAAGACGAAGATCTCCGGCAAGTGCGTGGCGTCGAGCGCGGTGTACGCGATCGTGCGGGCATCGCGGCTGAACGAGCAGTCCTGGATCTCGCCGCCGGTCGCGACCAGCCGTTGCGGCGCGCCGGTCTTGAGGTTGAACGCGTCGATCTCCGACGCGCCCGGGACGCCGACGTCGGCGATGAAGGTCGTGTCGTCGGGGGTGAGCGCTCCGCAGCCGGCGCCGTTCTCCTTCGTGTCGTTGATGATCCCGTCGCCGAGCAGCACCGTGTTCTCCGCGATGTGCGTGCGGTCGTCGGAACCGTCGGGGCTGACCGACGCGAGTGCGGGGAGATCGCTCCCGTCGTGGCGTGACGCATAGGCATACAGAACCCGCTTGCCGTCGTTCGTCCACTGCTGCGGGAAGACGCCGTAGTGCGCGGCCGGAACGGGCGCAGGCGTTCCGCCCGCGGCGGGGACGACGAACATCTTCCCTTCGTCGCCTTCGACCGATGCCAGCGGGACGAGGCTGTAGAGGATCCGCGTGTCGTCGGGTGACCACGCAGCTCCGGACTCGCCGTCCGGGGCCGAGGTGAGCTGCTTCGGGTTGGTGCCGTCGGCATCGACCACCCAGATGTGGGCGTGCCGGTTGTAGAGATAGCCCGCGCCGTTGAGCTGGTAGC
>DASWSC010000062.1:0-13628 GCA_036402855.1 Candidatus Elarobacter sp.
CTTCATCTACGCGGCGACGTTCATCGCGTGGGGCTTCCCCGCGCCGGTCGCATATCGGCTGCTCGCCGCCTACGTGCCGCTGGTCGCGCTCGACGTCTGGCTGACCCGCGTCAACCTCCCCTCCGCGGTCGTCGGCGTCGTCTTCTCGGGGATCATCGGCGTCGCGTGCATCAATGCGGCCGAGCAGAAGCGCGCGCACCGGCGCTTGGAACAGGCGTACGATCAGAACGAGCGGCTGGCGAAGATCGCCGAGCGCGAGCGCATCGCGCGCGATCTCCACGACGTCCTGGGGCACACGCTCTCGCTGATCGCACTGAAATCGCAGCTCGCCTCGAAGCTCGCGGAACGCGAGCCGCAGCGCGCCGTCGCCGAGATCCGCGACGTCGAACAGATCGCGCGCACGGCGCTCGACGAGGTTCGCGCCGCGGTCGCGGGCTACCGCGCCGCGGGGATCCCCGCCGAGCTGACGCACGCGCGAGACGTGCTGACGTCGGCGGGGGTGCGCGTCGATTGCGAAGCCGAGGAGGTCCGGCTCGCGCCGGCGCACGAGAGCGTCCTCGCGCTCGCGATCCGAGAGGCCGTCACGAACATCGTGCGCCACGCGCACGCGAGCGCGGTACGCTTGCGGATCGCGGGGACCGGCGGCACCTGCCGCTTCGAGATCGAGGACGACGGCGTCGGCGGCGCCGCCGGCGAGGGATTCGGTCTGAGCGGGATGCGCGAGCGCGTCGAGTCGCACGGCGGATCGGTCGAGCGCACGACCGAGGGCGGAACGCGTCTGGTCGTGACGCTGCCGCTCGGCGGGGCCGTTCACTGATCCGCGTCGTCATCGCCGAAGACCAGCAGCTCATCGCCGGCGCGCTGGCCGCGCTGCTCGATCTCGAGCCGGACATCGAGGTGGTCGGCGCGGCGCACGACGGAGCGGCCGCGCTGCGCCTCGTCGACCAGCTCGCACCGGACATTCTCCTCGCCGACATCGAGATGCCGCTCTTGACCGGACTCGAGGTCGCGGCCGAGCTGCGGCGTCGCGACTCGCGGACGCGCGTCGTCATCGTCACGACGTTCGAGCGGCCGGGGTATCTGCGCCGCGCGATGGACGCGGGCGTCGCGGGCTACCTGCTCAAGGACCGCCCGGTCGAGGAGCTCGTCGCGGCGGTGCGCACCGCGCACGCCGGCGGGCGGGCGATCGACCCGAGCCTCGCCGTGCACGCCTGGTCGGAGCCCGACCCGCTCACCGACCGCGAGCGCGCCGTGCTGCGCCTCGCCGGCGACGGTCGCACATCGGCGGCGATCGGTGCCGAGCTCGGTCTCTCCGAGGGAACGGTGCGAAACTACCTGAGCGAAGCGATCGGAAAGGTCGGCGCCGAGAACCGCACCGAGGCCGCGCGCATCGCCCGCGACCGCGGCTGGCTCTGAGCGCTAGTCTTCCTTCGAGGCTTCGTCTTTCGCGCGCTGCTGGAGCTCGGCGACGACGGTCGAGTCGGCGAGCGTCGTCGTGTCGCCCAGCATCCGGCCTTCGGCGATGTCGCGCAGGAGGCGGCGCATGATCTTGCCCGAGCGCGTCTTGGGAAGCTCTTGGGTGAACGTCAGGTATTTCGGGCGGCAGAACTTCCCGAGCTTCTCGGCGACGTGCTCGCGCAGCTCGTCGGCGAGCTGCGGCGTCCCCGTGACGCCCGCCTTGATCGTGACGAACGCGCAAATCGCCTGGCCGGTGATCTCGTCGTTCTTCCCGGTGACCGCGGCTTCGGCGACCGCGGGATGGTCGACCAGCGCGGACTCCACCTCGGTCGTCGAGATGCGGTGGCCGCTGACGTTCATGACGTCGTCGATGCGCCCCATGAACCAGTAGTCGCCTTCGTCGTCGCGCTTGCAGCCGTCGCCGGCGAGGTACATGTGCGGGAACTTCGACCAGTACGTCTCCGCGTAGCGCTCGTCGTCGCCGTAGATCCCGCGCAGCATCGAAGGCCACGGGCGCTTCAGGACGATGTACCCGCCGCCGCCGAACGGGACGGACTCGCCCTTGTCGTTGACGATGTCGGGCTGCACGCCGGGGAACGGCTTCGTGGCGGAGCCGGGCTTGAGCGTCGTGATCCCGGGGAGCGGGGTGATCATGATCGCGCCGGTCTCCGTCTGCCACCACGTGTCGACGACCGGGCAGCGGCCGCCGCCGATGTGCTGATGGTACCAGATCCACGCTTCCGGGTTGATCGGTTCGCCGACCGAGCCCAAGACGCGCAGCGAGCTCATGTCGTGCTTCGCGGGGTACTGCGTCCCCCATTTCATGAACGTGCGGATCGCGGTCGGCGCCGTGTAGAGAATCGTGACCTTGTAGCGCTCGACGATCTCCCAGAGCCGGTCCTTGTCCGGGAAATCCGGCGTGCCTTCGTAGATCACGCTGGTCGCGCCGTTGCACAGCGGGCCGTAGACGATGTACGAGTGACCGGTGACCCAGCCGATGTCGGCGGCGCACCAGTACACGTCCGACTCTTCCTTCAGATCGAACACGAGCTTGTGCGTCGCCGTGACGCCGGTCAGGTACCCGGCCGTCGTGTGCTTGATCCCTTTCGGCTTCGCGGTCGTCCCCGACGTGTAGAGCAGGTAGAGCAGGTCCTCGGCGTTCATCCGCTCCGGTTCGCAGCTCGAGGGCTGATCGCGCACGACGTCGTCCCACCACACGTCGCGGCCGTCGACCATCGGCACCGGATCCCCGACGCGCTTCGCGACGATGACGTGCTGCAGCGAAGGCATCCCCTTCGCGATCGCGTCGTCGACGTTCGCCTTCAGCGGGACCTTGTTGCCGCGCCGCCACCCCTGATCGGCGGTGATGATCGCGACGCACCCGCTGTCGTTGACGCGGTCGACGATCGAGTCGGGCGAGAACCCGCCGAAGATCACCGAATGCGCCGCGCCGATGCGCGCGCAGGCGAGCATCGCGACGGGCAGCTCGACGATCATCGGCATGTAGACCGCGACGCGGTCGCCCTTCTTCACGCCCAGCTTGCGCAGACCGTTCGCGAACCGGCATACCTCGTCGAGGAGCTGGCCGTAGGTCACGGTCCACCGGTCGCCCGGCTCGCCCTCGTAGTAGAACGCGACCTTCGCGGCCTTGCCGGCGCGGACGTGGCGGTCGAGCGCGTTGACCGACGCGTTGAGCTCACCGTCGGCGAACCACTTCGCGAAGGGCTCGTCCCACTCGAGGACGCTCGTCGGGGGCGTCATCCACTCGAGCTTGTCGGCCCACGACTTCCACCAGGCGAGGTGATCGCGCTCCGCTTCCTCGTAGACGCCCGGCTGCGCGTTCGCCTGCGCGGCGAACTCGGGCGGCGGCGGGAAGCGGCGCGCCTCGCTGAAGAGCGCCTCGATGGCTTCGCTTTGCGTCGGCGTGGACATGGCGCCCCGCTTCGTTTCGCTCAGCGGCCACCCCCCCGGTGCCGATAGAAGAAGCGATGGTCCGCTGGATCGACGGTTTTTACGGCGGCCTGCTCGCAGGCGTCACGAGCGCGGCGTTCTCCGCCGGCGTCTCCGCGCTGTGGCTGCACGAGACGACCGCCGGCGAGCTCTTCGCGCAGATCGCGCGCGGCGTCGCGCCCTTCCGCGGCGCGCCCGTTTCGTGGGCGCTGGCCGGCTTGGGGGCGGTGCTCTACCTCATCCTGGCGGTCGGCTTCGGCATCGCGTACGCCCTGCTGGCCCGCCGGATGCGCTCGATGTGGCGCGCGCCGGGCTCGGTGATGTGGGGGCTCGCGTACGGGCTGCTCGTCTGGTGGCTCGTCAACGACGTGTTCGTCCCGGTCGCCGGCGTCGTCGCGACCCAGCCCGCATGGGAGGGCTTGGTCGGGACGGTCGTCTTCTACGGCGTCGTCCTCTCCGAGGCGACCACGATGGCGCGGCGGCGCGCCGCCGCGACCACTGCGGCGGGTTGAGGCACACCGCCCCGACGGCTTGTTTCCGCGGCGCCGGGATGATACGCTTACCGGAAGCCTGGCACTCCCCGCGCCCGACTGCTAGAGCCGAACGAATGCGACCGTGGTGAACGACAAGCCCGAACTCGACAAACGCAAAGCCTTCATCCTCGCCACCGTCGTGTACGAGTACATCAACACGGCCGAGCCGGTCGGGTCGGTCACGCTCACCCAGAAGTACAACCTGGGCGTCTCGTCGGCGACGATCCGCAACGAGATGGCCGAGCTGGAAGCAGGCGGGTACTTGGTTCAGCCGCATACGTCGGCCGGCCGCGTCCCCTCCGACGCCGGATACCGGACCTACGTCGACCGGCTGATGCAGCCGGAGTCGCTGACGAACGACGACGCCAGACGGATCCGCGACCAGTTCCGCGACGCCTCACTCGAGCTGAGCGAAGTGATTGAGCAGACCACGCGCCTGCTCTCCGGCCTCTCGGGCAACCTCGCGATCGCGATCGCGCCGTCGCGCGACACGCATGCGTTCAAACACGTCCAGCTCATATGGCTCTCGCCGAACACAGGTCTCGCCGTCGTCGTCACGTCGGCCGGCGTCGCGGCGCAGCGGGTCTTCGAATGGCGCGCCGAGGTCGGCGCCGACGACCTGACCCGGCTCTCGAACGCGCTCAACTCGCGCTTCGGCGGCCGCGTGATGGAAGAGATCGGTTCGGCGGAGATCGACGCCGTGTGCGCCGACGTGCAGGCGGGCGGCGAGATCCGTGACGCGGTCCGCGCCGTCTTCGCCACCGCGCGGCAGACGGACGAACCGGAGATCGCCGCCGCGGGCGCGCAGAATCTCCTCGACCAGCCGGAGTTCCACGACCTGCGCAAGCTGCGCGCGATCCTGCGCATCGTCGAGGAGCAGCGCACGCTCTACGATCTGATCGCCGACGAGCTCGCCGGCGACGGGACGGTCGCCGGCGGCGCGGACACCGCGCCGCACGTGCGCATCGGACACGAGCTGCGCGCCGACGAGCTCGCCGAGTGCAGCGTCGTCACCGTGCCGTATCGCTTCGGCGACCGCGGCGTCGGGATGCTTGCGATTCTCGGGCCGCGGCGGATGCCGTACGGGCGCCTGATCGCGCTGGCCTCGGGGACGGCCCGATCGCTGGGCGACCACCTCACCGACGTCGAAATCAGGTAACGTGCCGGCGGATTCCTATCAAGTTCTCGGAGTGGGGCGCGATGCGGACGAGAATGCGATCAAGCGCGCGTATCGTCAGCTCGCGCGCAAATATCATCCCGACGTCGCGAGCGACAAGGCTGCCGCCGAGTCGCACTTCAAAGAGATCAATGAAGCGTACGAGGTCCTCTCCGACGCGCAGAAGCGGGCGAACTACGATCGCTTCGGCCATGCCGGCGTCAACGGCGCGGCGGGCGAGGCGGGGTTCGGTCCGTTCGGATCCGAGGGCTTCGGCGACATCTTCGACATGTTCTTCGGCGCGGCGCGCGGCGGCGGCGCGCAGCAGCGCCGTAGCGGTCCGACGCGCGGCAGCGACCTGCGCTACGACGTCGAGATCACGCTCGAAGAGGCGTATCACGGAACGACGCGCGACGTCACCTTCCGGCATCTCTCGACGTGCTCGGCGTGCCGCGGCAACGGGGCCGAACCGGGGACGCTGATCGTCCCCTGCGACCGCTGCGGCGGGAGCGGGATCCAGCGTCAGGTGCGGCAGACGCCGCTCGGGCAATTCGTCACGCAGACGACCTGCTCGAAGTGCGCCGGCGACGGGCAGATCGTCCAGACGCCGTGCGCGGTGTGCCGGGGACGGGGCCGGGTGGAGCAGGAGAAGACCCTCCAGGTTCGCATCCCCGCCGGCGTCGACGACGGCTCGCGCATCAAGATCAGCGGAAGCGGCGAAGCGGGGATCCGCGGCGGCTCGGACGGCGATCTCTACGTCTACCTCAGCGTCGCGCCGCACGCCGTCTTCCGGCGCGACGGACTCGACGTGCTGCTCGACGTCCCGGTCTCGTTCCCGCAAGCCGCGCTCGGCGGCGAGATCACGGTCCCCTCGCTCGACGGCGAGATTCCGCTGACGCTGACCGCCGGAACGCAGAGCGGCTCGCAGTACCGCTTGCGCGGCCGCGGGATGCCCAGCGTGCGCGGCGGCGCGAAGGGCGATCAGCTCGTGACGATGTTCGTGGTCGTCCCGACGAAGCTCGGCAAGCGCGAGCGCGAGCTGCTCGAGGAGTACGCGCGCGCCGGCGGAGACCAGATCGAAGAACGCTCGTTCTTCGACCGCGTCAAGGACGCGTTCCGCGCCGAGTAGGCCTTTAGCCGCCGGCCTCGGCGGCGTTCGCGACGTTCGCGCGGTGCAGCTCCTCGTCGAGCGAACCGGTGAGCAGCTTCCAGCACATGACGTAGTCGCTCGCCAGCGAGCGGAGCGGCGCGCTGAACGTCTCGGGCTTGTTGCGCTCGATCACCGCGTGCGCGTACCACGCCGGGCCGTAGCCGCAGACGAGCGCGGCGCCGAACAGCTTCGGATCACGGCGCGCGAGCGCCGTCGCGCCGACCACGGTGGCGAGGATCGTCCCCGCCGCGTGGAGCGTCCGCGTCCGCGGGTCGGCATGGGCGCGCAAGTAGCGCAGCCAGAAGGCGTCGTCGACCATGCGCGGGCCTTCCCTCGGCACGGAGCGAATCGCCTGCCGCGATGCGCGACCGGTTCTTCGTCGAAGGCGTCCACGCGGTCGGCGACCGCGTCGCGTTCGCGCCCGACGACGCGCGGAAGATCGCGACCGTGCTGCGCAAACGGAGCGGCGACCGCGTCGAAGTCGTCGACTCGGGCGGCGCGGCGTATGCGGCGACCCTCCAGGTCGATCCCCGCGACGTCTCCGCGACGCTCGGCGAGCCGCTCGCCCGCGGCGGCGCCGAGGCGGCGCTCAGGATCACGCTCGCGCAGGCGGTTCCGAAGGGCCAAAAGATGGACTTCGTCGTCGAGAAGGCGACCGAGTTGGGCGTCTACGCGATCGTGCCGGTGCGCAGCGCGCGGGTCGTCGGCCACGACACGAGCCCGGCGAAGGTCGAGCGCTGGCGGCGCATCGCACGCGCCGCGGCGCAGCAGTCCGGGCGCGTGCAGGTTCCCGCCGTCTCCGACGTCCTCGGCTGGGACGAGCTGCTCGCGACCTTTCCGTCGCACGACCGCGTCTTCGTGCCGTGGGAGCTCGCCGAAGCTGCCCCGCTCCGCGGCGCGTTCGGCGACGGCGTCGCCGGCGCGCGCTCCGTGCTGATCGCGATCGGCCCCGAGGGCGGCTTCTCCGCGGACGAGATCGAGCGCGCGCGCGGCGCGGGCGCCTCCGCGATCTCGCTCGGACGCCGCATCCTGCGCACCGAGACCGCCGCGCTCGTGGTGCTGAGCGCGCTGCTCTACGCGCGGGGCGAGATCTAGCCGCTTCAGGCCGGCGCCGTCTCCGCTTCGGCGGCGAGTGCTTGATGGATGAACGCGATCGCCATGCTGCCCTCGCCGACGGCGGCGGCGACGCGCTTCACCGAGCCGTGGCGGACGTCGCCGGCCGCGAAGATGCGCGGGACGCTGGTTTCGAGCAAGAAGGCGTCGCGCGGGAGCGGCCAGCGCGCGCGCACGTCGCGCGCCGCCTCGGCGCCGGTCAGCACGTAGCCTTCGTCGTCGCGCAGAACCTCGTCGGGGAGCCAGCCCGTCTCGGCGTCGGCGCCGATGAAGACGAAGAGCGAGTCCGTCTCGTGGCGCGTCTCGGTTCCGTCTTTCGCGCGCACGACGATCGCCTCGAGGCGGTCGTCGCCTTCGACCGCCGTCACCTCGCTGCGCGGGAGCACGCGAACCGCCTCGCGCAGGTGGTCGAGCTGATCGATCAGATAGCGCGACATCGAGTGCGTGAGCGACGACCCGCGAATCACCAGCGTGACGCAGCGCGCATAGCTCGCGAAGAAGACCGCGGCTTGCCCGGCGCTGTTGCCGCCGCCGATCAAGTAGACGTCCTTGCCGCGCGTGCTGAGCGCCTCGGTGCGCGCCGCGCCGTAGTAGACGCCGCGACCGATGAGCGACTCGATCCCCTCGATCGGGAGATGTCGCCACGTGACGCCTTGCGCGAGGACGACCGCACGCGCGCGCACGGCCGTGCCGCCGTCGAGCAGGACGACGTGCCGCTCGGGCGCCGTGTCGATCCCGGCGACGTTGCGCGTCACGACGATCTCGGCGCCGAGCCGCTGCGCCTGCTGCAGCGCGCGGTCGCCGAGCTCACCGCCGGAGAGCCCGGCCGGAAAGCCGAGATAGTTCTCGATCCGTGACGACGTACCGGCTTGGCCGCCCGGCGCTTCGCGCTCGACCATGAGCGTCGTCATCCCTTCGGATGCGCCGTAGACCGCTGCCGCCAGGCCTGCCGGGCCACCGCCCGCGATCACGACGTCGTACTCGTCGAGCGCCGGCTCGACCCGCAAGCCGATCGCGCGCGCCAGCTCGCGCGGCAGCGGGCGGACCAGCAGCGTGCCGTCGCGCGCGCGGACGAGCGGACACGTCTCCAGCTTTCCGGCCGCTTCGGGGACCCGCTCGAGGACATGCGGTTCGTCGGGGTCGATCCATTCGAACGTGACCTGGTTCCGCGCGAGAAAATCGCGGATGTCGTGACACGCGAGGTCCCAGCGGCGGCCGATGATGATCACCTCGGCCGGAGACTGCTCGGCCGTCTCGCGCGTGAGCTCGCCGACGCGCAGCGAGATGGCTGTCGTCACCGCGGCGGCGACGGCCGGCGACTCGCGCAGCAGCTCGCGAAACGTCACGCCGTCGAGCCGCATGACGCGCGCGGGCTCCGCGGCGCGGGCGTTCGCGAACGTCGCCGATCCCAGCGTCAGCGGGACTTCGCCGAAGGTGTCCCCGGGGCAGCGAATCCCGAGAACCCGCTCGATCGTTCCGGAACGCTTGGTGATCTCGAGACTCCCCGCGATCACGACGAAAAACGACGGCGACTCGCCCTCGTGAATGACGTAGTCGCCGGCGTCGAGCGGGATGTCGGCCGCGTGCTCCGCGACGTGCGCGAGCCGCTCCGGCGGAAGACCGGCGAAGAGCGGCAGCGCCTTCAGGAGCTCCGGGGTGATCATGTGGACCACAGGACGCGCGTCGTCCGGCGGCCGGTTGCGCTAGATTCCTTGCGCGACGCTCCGGAGCGCCTCGAAGCTGAGCGGCTGGGTGCACGCGTACGCGCGCCCCTGCGTGGTGAGCTGCGGGGTGCAGCGGCCGTACCCGATCGACGAGATCAGCGGGACCGGCTGCGGACCGCTCCCGGCGACGCGAATCTGGAGCGTCCCGATGTCACCGTAGTGGCCGCGCGTGACGAGCCGCATCCACATCGCCGGGGCGACGACGGCCCAGGGCGAGTCGAGCGTCGAGACGTCGGCCGCCTGAATCGGCGCGAACGTGCGGCTCAGCGCGTTGAAGTCGTTCGCCTGGCCGAGGATCTCGGAGCGGACGCTGCGCAGTTCGACGATGAGCTGGCCGGCGCCGCCGAGCTGCCCCAAGATGCTGTCGAGCGACGGTCCGCCGAGCGAGCTCGACAGCGAGCTCCATTTGCCTTGGATGTCGTCGAGCGTGCTCGACGCGAGCACTCCCTTGTAGTCGGGGATGAGCTGGTCGACGACCGCGCGCGCGTTCGGGGTGAAGTCCGCGTAGCCGAGACCGCCCTGGATCGTCCACGACGTCGTCTGGATCGGGCTGAACGTCAACGGCGTCGCGGACGCCCGCGAGTTCATCGCGATGATCGCCGGCGCGCGTTTGCCGCGCATCGGTCCGAGCACGAACGCGAGCGGCGAGCGCGCCGGGCGCGAGTGGCTCATGCAGAAGAGGCGCACCGCGACGGCGTAGTCACCGGGCGAGAGCGAGACCGTTCCGGTGTTGGACTGCCGCAGCTGCTGGATGATCGAAGCGGTCGCGGTAACCTGCGCGGTCGCGACCGTCGCAAACGCGGCCCCCGGGAGCACGTCGACCGTCGGGTACAGATCGACCGGGTCGAGCCGAATCGGCGCCTGTTCCACGATGTACGGCGCGAGTTGCTTCGCGGCGGCGCCGAGCGCGGCGCGTCTCGGATCGAGCCCCGGGATCCCGAATTGCGCCGAGGCCGAGCCGGTGCAGAGGGCCGAGGCGAGCAGCGATGCGGCGAGCGCCGCACGCGTCGAGCGTCGAAGGAAGGTCATGGTCGCTCGTTCGTCGCGCGGCACGGGCCCTCATACCGTATCGTAGCGACCGGTCATTTCCGTCATGAGAATCCTGGGAGAGGCCTTGACCCTGAGCGTTCTCACAACATCGGCGGCTATGATTCTGAGAGCGAACCGAGACGCACGACGCTCGGTCGGAACGAGGAATCATGCTCAACCGATTTTCCAAGCTCTTCATGGCAACCGGAGTCGCCGCGACGGTCACGGCCGGCGCGATGATGCCGCGTCCGGCCTCGGCCGATACGACGTCGACCCTGCTCACGGCGGCCGCAGCGATCGGCGCGATCGTGCTGTACAGCAACTACCAGCACAAGCAGCAGCAGGCGAACACCGTCGTCGGCTACACGCGCAACGGCGGCACGGTCTACGCCGACGGGCGCATCGTGATGCCGAACGGGCAGACGTACTATCCGGACGCGAACGGCCAGTACGCGATCAACCAGAACGGTTACAACAACGGCTACAACCCCGGCAACTACGGCTACACCCAGTACCCCGCCGGCCAGTACAACAACGGCGCCTACAACAACGGCGTGTACAACAACGGCGTGTACAATAACGGCGCGTACAACAACGGTCAATACAACGGCCGCTACAACGGCCGGTACAACAACGGGCAGTACAACAACGGGCAGGCCCGCGGTCAGTACAACAACGGCCAGTACAACCGCCAGTACAACAACGCTCGCGCGCAGCGCGACCGCGACGACGCCGCCCGGCAAAGCGCCGACGACCAGCGCCGCCATCACGGCTAGCGCGCCGCGCCGCTGAACCGCTCCGAGATGCCGTCCCGAGCTCGCTCAGGACGGCATCGTCGTACCTGGCCTAGCCGGGTACCGCCTCGCGCACGGTCTCGGCGAATCGCTCGAACGCGCTCCGGTGCAGCGTGTGGCCGTGCCCGGCGATCCGGTCGACCCGGACGGCTGCGCTGTGCGTCTCGAGGTCACCGGGTTCCAGGACGGACTCTTCGCCGGCGACGAGGACGACGGTCGGGATCTTGAGCGCGGCGACCCGGTCGCGCAGGTCCCAGCCGCCCGCGTCGGCGTCGTTGTCGCGGCCCAGCCGCCGCAGCGTCTCCAGCTCGAGACGGTGCATCGCGTGCACCTTCCCGTCGCGGTCGCGCGGGTCGGCGTCGTCGAACGCCGCCTCGACGGCGGCGTCGCGCTCCGGGCCGGGCGCGGTCGCGAGCAGCGCGCGGAGCTCGTCGACGTAGTCTCGCTCGAACGAGCCGGGTGCGATCCGGATCATCGGATCGACAAGGACGAGCGCGCGGGCCACCTTCGGGCCGCCGACCAGCGCGACGGCGCCGCCCCACGAATGCCCGACCACCGCCGCGACCGTCCCGATGCTGTCGGCGACCGCACGCAGGTCGGCCGCGAGCGCGGCGAGCGTCATCGGCTCGGAGGTCTCGGCGTCGCCGTGGCCGCGCTGGTCGTACGCGAAGACCCGGTGCGTCTGCGCCAGCGCTTCCCCCAGCCGCGCGAAGTCGCGCCGCGACGACGCGATCCCGTGCACGCACAGGACCGCCGGACCGGCCTCGCCCCAGCATTCGATCGTGGTCGTCGCGCCGCTCTCCAGCGCGACGCGGCGGACTTCGTTGAACGCGGTCGTCGTCATCGCGGCTGCCCTTCTACGCGAGCCGTATCATCCAGCTTCGCAGCCCGTCCCGGGCTCCGCTTGCTAGGTTGATATCATTATGATATCATCCAGGGACCATGCGTGCTTTTCCGGCGCGTCTGGACGACGGCGTGTACGACGAGCTGAAACGACGGTCGGAGACAGAGCGCAAGAGTATGAACGCGGTCCTCAATGAATCGCTGGATCGCCATTTCCGCGGGCACTCGGACGCGCGGGCGGCGCTGCTGCGCGCGCTCTCCGCGCTGGACGAAAGCGAGCGGAGCGGGACGTGATCGCGGCGTACAAGTCCGGTTCGACCATGGCAGCAACGCTCGAATCACTCGAACCCGGCACCCCGGTCTTTGCCGGCTCGACGCGCGTCGGCGATGTCCGCGGCGTCTACGCCGAGGGTGACGCGCGCATCGCCGAGCTGCTGATCGTCCACTGGGACGCGCGCGGCGAAGACGTCGCGATCCCGACGACCGAGGTCGCCAGCGTCAACGACGGCGCCGTCCAGCTCATCCGCCAGGAGTCGGACCAGTACAGCGACTTCACGCCCTTCGATCCGGACCGTTTTCCGACGATGAAGAAGTTGAAGTGACCGCCGCGCCCGCGAAGACCCGCTTGAAGTTCTCGATCGTCGTCCCGACCTACAACGAGGCCGGCGGGATCGAGCGGCTCGTCACGACGCTGCGCGACGTCTTCGAGAAGAACGACCTCGACGGTGAGATCATCGTCGTCGACGACAACTCGCCGGACGGAACGGGCGCGATCGTCGACCGGCTGGAGGGCGAGGGGTTCCCGGTCCGCTGCCTGCACCGCCCGGGGAAGCTCGGGCTCTCGTCCGGGGTCATCGACGGCTGGAAATTCGCCCGCCCCGACTCGGAGGCGGTCGGCGCGATGGACGCCGACTTCTCGCACGACGCGACGATCCTGCCGCGGATGGTGGCCGCGCTGCAGGACGGCGGCTACGGCCTCGCGATCGGCTCGCGCTACGTCCCCGGCGGCGGGATCGAGAACTGGCCGAAGCGCCGGATCGTCACCTCGCGGGTCGCGATCGCGCTCGCGCAGCCGCTCACCAGGATCCGCGACATCACCTCGGGCTACTTCCTCGTGAAGCGCGAGGCGCTCGACGGCGTCGCGCTCGACCCGATCGGCTTCAAGATCGGTCTCGAGGTCATCGCCAAAGCGCACTACGACCGCGCCCTCGAGGTGCCGTACGTCTTCACCGACCGCGTCGCCGGCGAGTCGAAGCTCAATCAGAGCGAGATCCTCAACTATCTCAAGCAGCTGGGCCGCATCTACGGCGCGCGGCTGAAGGGAAAGCGGTAGACCGCCGTGCCGGTGCCGGAATGGCTGCGCCTGCGCCGTGCGCAACCCGTCCCGGCCGAGGAGGCCGCGCAGTGGACGAAGTGCCCCAAGTGCGGCACGATGCTGTACCGCCCCGACCTCGCTGCGAACGTGTGGGTCTGCACGAGCTGCGGCCATCACTTCCGGATGCACGCCTTCGACCGCATCGCGATGCTGGTCGACTCCGACTTCACCGAGATCGGGGGCGAACTTTTACCCGGCGACCCGCTTGGCTGGACTGACAAGGTCCCGTACCCGCAGAAGCTTCAGCGCGATCGTGAGAAGTCGAAGCTCACCGAGGGCGTCGTCTGCGGGTTCGCGTCGATCGGCGGCTATCCGGTCGCGCTGGGCGTCATGGACTTCAATTTCCGTGGCGGCACGATGGGAACCGTCGTCGGCGAGCGGATCGCGCAGCTCTTCGAGCGCGCGCGCGAGCGCAGCCTGCCGTGCGTCGTCTTCACCGCGAGCGGCGGCGCGCGGATGGAAGAGGGGATGCTCGCGCTGATGCAGATGGCGAAGACGACGCT
>DASWSC010000063.1:0-18701 GCA_036402855.1 Candidatus Elarobacter sp.
CGCGCGTTGAGCCGGTGGAGCACGAACCGGCTCGCCGAGGCGGAAGAGATCGTCGACGCCGCGATGCCGGCGGCGACCGACATCGGGCGGTCGCGCCTGCTCCAGCTCCTCGGCTGGATCGACGTCCGGCGCGAGAACTACGGCGCCGCGGCGCACGAGTTCAGCGCCGCGCTCGAAGAGCTCAACAAATCGAAGAGCACCGACGTGAAGGGCCGTGCGCGGATCGTCAACGCGCTCGGCATCATCGCGCGAGAGACCGTCGACCTCCGCCTAGGGCGGCTCGTGCGGCGCGAGTACGAGGCGAGCGCCTGGAGCAACGACACGCGGCTCGAGCGGTTCGCCGTCCTCGAGCACCTCTCGTGGCTCTCGCTGCTCGAAGGCGACGTCGCGCGCGCCTGGGACGAGCGGCAGCTCGGCCTCACGCTCACCGTCGACTCGAGCCATCACGTCGTCGCGCTCAACGACGCGGCGTTCGTCGCCGGTGTCGTCGGCGACCGCTTCTCCGAGACGCGGTATCTCGAGCTCGCCGGCGCGCTGCTGCTGCGCGGCGACCAGGTGAACCTCGACGTCGACCGCCGCACGGCGATGCTGCAGTTCGTCGCGGCGGTCCCCTCAGCGAACGCCGAGACCGCTCGCAAGGTGCTGACGCTGTACGAGCGGACGCGCCCGCGCAAGACGGAGATGCTCGCGCTCGAAGGCGACCGCAGGCTCGAGGCGATGGAGCTCTTCGCCCGCGGCCGTCTCGCGCTCGCCGACGGCGCGGCGAAGCAGGGCGCCGCCGATCTCGAGCGCTCCCTCGAGCTGTGGACGCACCTCGGGTACCGACTTCGCGTCGCGATCACCGCGAGCGCGCTGCGCGCCGTCACCGGCGAGCGGCGCTACGCGCAGATCGCGCTCGATGCGCTGCGCAACACGCCGAACGCGTGGCTGCGTGAGACGCTCGAGCGCCGCAGCGGCCAGGATGATCCCCTCGCGCAGCTCACTCCGGCGGAGCGGCGCGTCTTGGCCGAGCTCTGCAAGGGACGGAAGGCGCGCGAGATCGCCGCGACATTCGGACGCAGCTTCAACACGATCAACAATCACACGCGGGCAATCTTCTCGGCGTTCGGGGTGCGCAGCCGCGCGGCGCTCGTCGCCGAGTGCGCGCGGCTCGGGATCCTCGACGACGCGGCCGCGCGGCGCTGACGGCGCTAGCCGTGCCCGGATCCCGGCGGCCCGCTGCCCTGCAGCCAGTCGCCGCCGTCGTTCGACGTGACGGTCTGACCGGGAAGGTGCGCGGTCGGGTGCGACGCGGCGAGCCCGGACGAGAACGCAAGCACCGCCGCGAGCGCGACGAGCAGATGGAGCATGAAAGTTCTCCTGTGCGGTTGCGCGCGCAAAACGCGTCGCGCCCAGGAGAATCAGCGAGTGACGGTTGGCCACGCCTAGCACGGAATGGCCACAACACGTTCGCGAAGCGGTGGGCTCACCGTACGTGGCCGGAAAGGCCGTCTCCGTCAGCCCGCACGAGGGGAGGAACGCCGGCCCGGGTGTGGGACGCCTCGTGGAGACGTCGACCGGCGCTCCCGCGCGCATCATCGCACCCGCGCGTGCGCCGAGGAAGCCTAGAAGTTGTCAGCCGGTTGAGCTATGCGGCGCGCGAGGCGTAGAACTTCAGATCGACGCGCGCACGCGCGCCGTCGACGGTCAGGATCGCGTACGAGTAGAGCGGATTGAGCCGCTTGTCGGTCGGCGACCCGGGGTTCGCGATCAGCAGGCCGCCTTCGCGCCCGACGACGGGCCGGTGGCTGTGTCCGAACAGGACCACGTCGACGCGCTCCTCGGCGAACGCTTCGAGCGCGCGGGACCTCGTCGTGCCGCGCCGGCCGTCGCCGTGCACCATCCCGATCCGCACGTCCTCGACCGAGACGATCTTGCGCCGGCCGAACCGCGCACGGATCTCGTCGCCGTCGTTGTTCCCCGCGACCGCGTCGAACGGCGCGATCGCCTCGAAGAGATCGGCGGCGAGCAGATCGGTGAAGTCGCCGAGGTGCAGGATGCGCGCGACGCCCGCGCGGCGCAGCCCGCGCTCGAGCGCGCGCGGCAGTGCGCGGCCGAACCGCGGCAGATGCGTGTCGCTGACGACTCCGATGCGCGTCAGTGCGCCGCCCAGCCCCCGTCGATCGAGATCGGCGCGCCGGTGATCGAGGCCGCGTAGTCGCTGCACAGGAACGCGCAGAGCGCCCCGACCTCGAACGGCTCGATGAAGCGCTTCGACGGCATCGCGTCGAGAAAGGCGCGCTCGAGCGCCTGCTCTTCGGTGATCCCGCCGCCGTACGAGGCGACGAGCCCCGGCGCCTGGTTTCGCACGAGGTCCGTCATCACCGCGCCGGGACAGACGGCGTTGGCGGTGATCCCGTGCTCGGCGCCCTCGATCGCGAGCACTTTGGTCATCCCGACCACGCCGTGCTTCGCCGCGACGTACGCGATCTTGAAAGGAGACCCGATCAAGCCTTGAACGCTCGCGACGTTGACGATGCGGCCGCGGCCGCGCGCGAGCAGATGCGGCCAAGCCGCCTTCGAGACGTGGAAGACGCTGTCGAGGTCGATCGCGCGGACGTTCGCATACTTGTCGTCGGGGAACTCGGCGACCGGCGAGACGAACTGCACGCCGGCGTTGTTGACCACGTGGTCGAGCGCGCCGAAGTCGCGCGCCGCCCCGTCGACCGCGGCGCGGATCGCGCTCGGATCGCGGACGTCGCAGCCGTAGGCGCGCGCGCCGACGCCGTAGCGCGCGCCGACCTCGCGGGCGGTCTGCTCGGCGCCGGCGGCGTCCACGTCGACGATCGCGACCGACGAGCCTGCTTCCGCCAGCGCCTCGGCGCACGCGCGCCCGATCCCGCGTGCCGCGCCGGTCACGAAGCTGATCCGGTCGTGTAAATCGATCGAAAGCAAGGTCGCCGATCCTCCTCGCGAAGGAAGTCGCCCCGTGGGTACTCTGCTCCTCTCCGGCGTGGCCCGGTCGTTCGGCGACGTCGCCGCGGTGCGCGACGTCTCGTTCAGCGTCCCTGCCGGGACGACGTTCGGTCTGCTCGGGCCGAACGGCGCCGGGAAGACGACGACGATGCGCATGATCCTCGGGATCCTGGTTCCGGACCGCGGCAGCGTCACGTGGGACGGCGCCACCGTCGACCTCGCGGTGCGCCGCCGCTTCGGATATCTCCCCGAGGAGCGCGGGCTCTACGGAAAGCTCAAGGTCCGCGAGCAGATCGCGTACTTCGGCCGCCTGCACGGCGTGATGCCGCCGCACGACGAGCGGCGCGCCGACGGATGGATCGAACGTCTCGGGCTCGCTCCCTACGCGAACCGGCCGTGCGCCGAGCTCTCGAAGGGGAACCAGCAGAAGGTGCAGATCGCCTGCGCCGCGCTGCACGAGCCCGAGCTGCTCGTCCTCGACGAGCCGTTCTCCGGCCTCGATCCGGTGAACGCCGAGACGCTGCTCGGTGCGCTGCGCGAGCTCAAGGCCGCCGGGACGACGCTCATCCTCTCCTCGCATCAGATGTGGCAGATCGAGGACCTGTGCGAGTCGTTCTGCGTGATCGCCGGCGGGACGGTGCGCGCGCGCGGGACGCTGGCCGAGCTGCGCGCCGCCTGGCCGACGCGGATCGTCGAGATCGAGCCGGTCGCCGAGCCGCTGCGCGGCGTGCTCGACGCGACGCCGGGCGCGCGCCGCCTCCCGGAAGCGGATCGTCCGCTGCTCGCCTACGAAGTCCCGGCCGACGCCGACACGGCCGCGCTGCTGCGGCGCCTCGTCGCCGCCGGCGACGTCACGCGCTTCGAACGCGTCGACCCCAGCCTGCGCGACATCTACCTCCGCGCGATCGGAGCCGCGGCATGAACACGCTGGGCGTCGTCTTCAGCGCCGAGTTCATGCGGCGGATCCGCTCGCGCGCGTTTCTCGCCGGGACGGTGATCGGCGCCGCGAGCATCGTGCTGATCGCGATCCTGCCGTCGATCCTGGGCGGCGCGCTGTCGCGCTCGAACAAGGCGATCGTGCTCGCCGGCGACCCGGCGCTGGTCGCGACGGCGAGATCGCTGCTGCAGCGCGACTTCGAGATCACCGCGACCGTCGGGCGGCTCGACTCGCCGCCGACGCCGGCGTTCCTCGACGAGCACGGAAAAGCGTCGGCCGTCGCCGTGCTCAGCCGCGCCGCCGACGGCCTGCGCGTCGTCGCGTACGCGCGCGATCCGTCGTCGTTCCGCGAGTCGTTCGGCCGCGACCTCGCACCGCTCCAAGCGGCGCTCGCGACCGGGATCCCGGTCGAGCACCTGGTCAGCCACTTGGCGGTCCCGGTCGAGGTGCGCGACGTCTCGGGACGCTTCGCCGACGCCGGCGCCGCGGACGCGGCGAAAGGCGTCGCGTACTTGTTCGTGATGCTGCTCTACCTCTCGATCCTGCTCAACGCGCAGTCGATCATGACGTCGGTCGCCGAGGAGAAGACGAGCCGCATCGCCGAGCTGCTCGTCGCGACGCTCGATCCGGCCCGGCTCCTCGCCGCGAAGATCCTCGCCGCCGCGGCGACCGGGTTCATCCAGCTCGGGGTGTGGATCGCCGCCGGCGTCCTCGCCGGGCGCGCGATCGGCGGCGCGCTCGCGCGCCCCGACGCGATCGGCCCGGCGTCGGGCGGGGTCGCCGGCTTCGGCTCGCTGACGCTCGCGCCGGGCGAGCTCCTCGCGTTCCTCGCGTTCTTCGCCGTCGGCTTCGCGCAGTACGGCGTCCTCTACGCCGCCGCCGCATCCTTGATCAACCGCACCGAGGATCTCGGCAGCGTCGCCGGACCGCTCGTCGTCCCGGTCGTGGTCGGGATCATCCTGGCGCAGCTCGGGCTGCAGTTTCCGAACAGCCCGAACGTCGTCGTCTGCTCCTTCATCCCGCTGATCTCGCCGTTCGTGATGTTCACGCGCATCGCGGTCTCGAACGTGCCGGTGTGGCAAGTCGCCGTCTCGCTCACGCTCAACGTCGGTGCGGCGGTCCTCCTGGCGTGGATGTCGGGGAAGATCTACCGGGTGGGGCTGCTGCTCTACGGCCGTCCGCCGTCGCTTCGCCAGATCGTCGCCACGCTGCGCGCGTAGCGCCCGTCAGCTGCAGTTTCCGGAGAGCGCGAGCGCGCCGGTCTGGTACGTCGCGACCGGCTGCGACAGCGTCGGTGGACCCTGATCGGTCCCCGGATCGATCGAGTGCTCGAGCGCCGACTGCAGCTCGTCGTAGCAGCCGACGAGCGTCGCCATGTTCGGCGACTGGAACGCGTTGAAGGTCGCGCTGCGATCGGTGTGCGTTCCGGCGAACGGTTGCAGCGTCGTCGGCACGTCGCTGGTCGCGGTGACGGTGATCTGATTTCGCCCGAGCAGCATCGGCGCGCTGAGCCCCGACGATCCCGCCAGCGTCTTGCCGCAGATCGCGGTCGTCGTCGCGGTGCTCGACGGCTGCCAGAACGGCTGCGTCGCGGCGGCCGGCGCGGCGAGCGGTCCGCCGTTCTCGATCAGCCCCGGGGGCGGCGTCGCGCAGGTCGTCGCGAGCGCCGAACCCGACGCCGCGCCGTACGCGGCGTACAAGCTGTACTGCTGGTACGGGTTCTGCTCCGCCGAGACCATCCCGCCGTACCGCGCGACGAGCTCGACGCGCTCGCCCAGCACGCCGGTCTGCAGCGCCCAGATGACGCCGAACATCGCGATCAGGAAGACCGGGAGCGCGATCGCGGTCTCGACGAGCGCTTGACCGCGCGCGCGGTGCGTCAGGCCGCGGGGCACGACAGGGTGTCCGTGTTGATCGCGCCCGAGAACGGCTTCATCGGGACCGAGTTCCACCAGCCGGTGACGGCGGAGTACTCGGGACCGTTCACGTGCTCGGCATAGGCGTTGAACTTCGGAAACGCTTTGGCCGAATTGCCCGGGTACGAGACGGTGAACCAGTTCCAGCCGTTCGGGCCGCTCCCGGACGTCGCGGGGCCGTAGCGCTCGACCGGTTGAAACGGCTGCCCGGTCCGCGGGTTCACGACGACGCCGGGCTGCATCCACTCCTGCGTCACCATCGCCGACGTCGCGGCGGCGCGACCGACGGCGGTGAACGTGGGCGGCTGGAAGCCGAGGAACGCCGGAACGATCGGCGCGACCTTGGCGCAGGTCACGATCTCGATCTGCATCGGCAAGTTGTCCTGACGCACCGTCGCGTTGACGCCGGGGTTGTTGATCACCCAAGCGCCGCCGTCTTCCTCGACGTCGTTGACGACCGTGCGCGGCTGCACTTGGATGACGTTGTACGCGAAGGCGCAGTCGCCGCCGTTCGCCTTGCCGCAGTTGTCCTGGAGCTGCTTGATGAGCCCGCGCGCGTCGGCCTGCGCCTGCGCTGCGGTGTACTGCGACGTGCGGTTCACGAGCTGCACGTCCTGCGTGTAGCGCGCGACCGCGCGGAGATACTCGTTCTTCAACGCGACGAACGTCGCCTGACAGCCGGCCGCGCCGCCGCAGCCGGGATCGCCGTATGCGGCCGCCTGCATCCCGCTGAGCAGGTTGCGGATCCGCCACTCCTCGAGCGAGGCGGCGTAGAGCAGCGAGAGCTGCTGGTTCCAGGTTTGCGTCTGCACCGAGAGTGCGGCAGTCGCCGCCGCGTCGGCGGCGTTCTGGGCGCGGATCTGCCAGCGCAGCGTGTCGCCGTACTGAACCGCGGCGAAGGCGAGGACCAGCGCACCGGCGATTCCGAGCGACCAGATGGGCAGCGTCTGACCGCGCGAGCGAGAGGTCAGGAACATCCCGGCGAGTTCCCCATCGGGTTCAGCGGGTACGAGCCGATCGAGGTCGTCCCGATCGTGTAGCCGGGCGGGATGTTGATGTCCCAGTTGTTGACGGTCGCCATGCAGTGATCCGAAGAGGCCGGGTCGAGGACCGTCCCCGTGCCGTCGCCGCTCACCGCCGGCATCGCCCACAGGTGCGCGGCGATCTTCGCGTAGACTTGCTGGTGGATCGCCATCGCCTCGTAGACGCCGCCCGACTGCACGCCGGGCTGCGCGCGGTTCCAGTTGTCGCCGTCGAGATACTCGGCGAAGCCGGCCGCGTACAGGTCGCCGGAGCCCGTGTTCGTGCAGCCTTGGTTCGCCGCCGTACGGCAGTGATAGAGGAAGCGGAAGCCGATGTGGTACGGCGGCGCGTTGCCGTCGTCGTTGAAGTACGACTTCTGCTTGGCGAAGTCGGCGGCCGAGTTGTACGGGTTTCCGTCGAGCTCGAAGCCGACGCCGGAGACCATCATGTTGGCCTCGATCACGCCGCTCGAGAGGCTGGTCTTCGGCAGCACGGAGCCGATTCCGACGTCGCCGGCGGTCACCGTGGCCTGGGTGTGCGTCGGCCGCACGACCTGCGCGCCGCCGTGCCGGTTCGACTGCTGCGAGACGTTGTAGTCGACGTCGACCGCGGTCGCGTCGGGCTGCGTCTGCTGGATGTCGACGGTCGCGTTCTTCGCGATCTGCGGGAACGGGCCGGCGATCTTCGCGTTCGGATCGCCGCCCAGCACCGAAGTGTGCGCAGCCAGGAACGCCGCGCCGTCGCCGCCGAGCTGCATCAGCCCGATCAGACCGAGCTCGAACGTCCCGAACAGCAGCGTCAAGCAGACGCCCAGCACGACCGCGGTCTCGGGGACCGCCGCTCCCCGAGGCGCCTTCACGACCCGCTCTGCGTCGCCGAGAGGCTCGTGGAGACGTTGTTCAGCGTCGCGGAGACCGCGTCGTAGACGCTGTGCAGCCCCGCGATCGCCGCGACGGCGACCAGTGCGAGCACGAGCGCGTATTCGACCAGCGTCGCGCCGTTCTCGTCGCGCAGCATCGTGGTCAGAGAGTTCATCGCGTGATCACCTCGGGGGTCATGACGAAAACGACATCGGTTTCTTGCTTCTGGTAGCGCGTCGAGCGGAACAGCTTGCCCAGGATCGGCAGATCGCCGAGGCCGGGGATCTTGTCGACGTTGCGGGTCTCTTGGCGGCGCAGCAGCCCGGCCATGACGATGCTCTCGCCGCTCTTCGTGATGACGTCCGTCGTGATGCGGCTCGTCTTGAAGGCGGGGAGCAGGATGCCGCTGGCGACCGTGCCGTTCTGGAAGTCGAGGTCGCTGACTTCCGGCGTCAGCTTCGTCTCGACGGCGCCGTCCGGCAGGATCGTCGGCGTGAGGTTGAGCCTGACGCCGTATTCCTTGAACTGCACGTTGACCTGGCCGAGACCGGTCGAGACGACGTACGGGATCTCGCCGCCGACGAGGAACTTCGCCTCGGCGCCCGGCATCGCGACCATCTCCGGGGCGGAGAGGACGCGCGCGTTGCCGTTGCGGATCAGCGCGTCGATCGTCGGCGCGAGAAACGCGGCGCGGACGAAGCGCCCGCGCGCGATGTTGAACGCCTGCCCGGTCGCGGTCGACCCGAAGGCCTCGCCGTTGGGACCGGTCGACCCGGGGTTGTCGAAGAACGGGAACGACGGGTCGCCGTAGGTGATCTGGCCGCTCTGGCTGATCTGCGCGTTCTGGAGGCGGATCCCGAGCTGGGTGAGCGCGGTGCGGTCGACCTCGAGGATGTAGACCTTGGTGTTGACCTGCTGCGTCACGTCGAGGACGAGCCGGTCGATCAGCTTGCCGTCGGCGGCGAGGCTGGCGCCGGCGACGGCCCGCACTCGCTGCAGCACCGTCTCGGCGGCGGCGCGGTCGCGCACGCGGCCGCTCACCATCACGTTTCCTTTGTTATCGTAGTCGACGCGCACGTCGCGGGCGCCGGTCTCGCGGGCGATCGCGTCCTGCAGCGCGCCGAGCGGGCGCGAGACGGTCACCGCGTTCACGATGTCGTAGTGCTGGTTCTTCGCGTAGAGGGCGAAGCGGCCGAGCACGTCGGCGACGCGGTTCAGGCGCGTCTGGTCGGAGACGTCGCCGCGCACGATCAGCGCCCGGCCGATCGGCTCCACCGCGATCGCGGGGTCGCCGAGCGTCCCGCGCAGCATCGAGGCGAGGTCGTCCAGGGTCTGTTCGGTCACGGTGACGTCGTACTCGTGCCGGCCCGTCGTGGTCCAGACGAGGACGGTCGTGTGCCCGGGGCCCTTCGCGTTGATGATGACTTGCTGCGTCCCGACCGGTACGACGCCCGCGATGCGGCCGTCGCCCACCGCGACACGGGTGAGTCCGGGCGCGTCGATGGTCGTCGAACGTCCCGAGGGGAGCGAGATCGCTGCAATCGGTTGCGCGAACGCCGGAGCGGCGATCGCGACGGACGCGACGATAGTCGGAATCCAAGCCAGCGGTTTCATCCGCGTTCGTTCTGCCCGCGTGAACGGCGTTAACGCGTCAACATCCCGTCGACGATCCGTAAAACTTCCCACGTCTACGCGAGTCGAAGGTCCTAACGACGGTATGACCCCGCCGTGACTCTTTCGATGCGGCGCCTCGCTGCGGCCTTGGTCGCAACGGTGCTCCTCGCCAGTCCGGCAACCGCCCACACCGGAACCCCGCTGATGCGGGTGGCCGAGGGTGCAGGCTACGCGTATGCATGGTCGGCGTCCGCATCGGAGGTCACACTCTCGCGCCCCGGCCTCACGGTCGTCCTGCGTCCCGGCAACCGCCGGTACTTGGTCAACGAACGCGTGGCGTACGCCAGCGAGGCACCCGTCTTCGAGAACGGCGATTTGCTCGTTCCCGGCGACGTGGTGAACGAGCTTCGTGCGTTGGCCGGCCGCAACCCGGATGCGCGTGCCACGGAGGGCGCGCGCACCGGACCCGTCTCCGGGCCCGTAGCGGCGAGCGGTTCGCTCACGCTGACGGCGCGAATGGCGACGGGTCGCGAGGCCATCGTGATCGACGGGAAGGCACCAGCTTCCGTGCCAGTGACCATCACACTCGTCGGCTCGATCTCTCGCGATCTTCCGGACGTGCTCCTGCGACGGATCACCCTGCAGACCGACGGCACGTTCCACGCGACGATCCAAGTCGCACCGGCGATGCCCCGCGGCAGCTCCGTCACCGTCACGGCGACGTCGCTGCCCGGGGTAGCCCCAGCGTCTGCACGCGTCGTCATCGGCGCGCCGAATCCGGGCATCGATTCCGACCTCTACGATCACCTCCCCAAAGACCCGCTGCACTGACCCGTTCAGAGAAGGAGCTCTCCGTGACCACTACGTTCCTCGACATGCTCAAGGACGACGAAGGCGCGACGCTCGTCGAGTACGGACTCGTCGTCTCGCTCATCGCCGTCGCCGCGATCGTCGCCATCTCGACCCTCGGCGGCTCGGTGAAGGACACGTTCAACAACATCGCCACGCAGATCAAGCCCGCAGGTCCCTAAATGACGCCGTTCGTCCCGATCCTCGCCGCAGCCGCGCTGGCGGCTGCGGCGTGCGACGTGCGAGCTCGACGCATCCCGAACGCGCTCACCGGCGCGCTCGCGATCGCGGGTGTCGTGACGGCCGGGGCGACCCACGGACTTTCGGGAGCCGGGACCGCAGTTGCGATCCTGGCCGTTCTCCTGGCCGCCGGCACCGTCGCGTTCGCGCGAGGTTGGTTCGGCGGCGGTGACATCAAGCTGCTCGCGGCAGGATGCTGCGGGCTCACTCCCGTCCTCGCGGTGGACTTTCTGGTCTACACCGCGCTCTGCGGGGGATTTCTTTCCCTCTACTCGCTCGCGGCGTCGCAACGGATGGTGACGGCGCTGATCACTCGGCAGCTTCCGCAAACCGGTACGCGGCTTCCCTATGCCGTGGCGGCGGCCGGAGGCGCCCTCCTCATGTGGGTGGCACTCTTATGTCCCGCGTTCTTGCTCGTCCGCTAGATACGCGCACGATCGCCCTCTCCGTCGCCGGTCTTCTGGCGGTCGGAACAGGCGTGCTGACGTATAACTACCTGGCGTCGGTCGGCCACGCGAACTCGCCGGCCACGCAGCGCACCATCCTGATCGCGTCGCGCTCGATCCCCGCGCACGCCATCCTGACCTCGGAGATGCTCACGCGCACGACGCGTGCCGCCGACGCCGTCGACCCCGACGCGCTCGTCGTCCCGGCAGCGGCGATCGGCGCGACGACCGTCAACCCGATCCCGGCCGGCAGCCAGATCACCGCCTCGAAGCTCGTCCGCTACGCCGCCTCCGGTCTCCCCGGGCGCGTCCACGTAGGGATGCGTGCCGTCGCGATCGCGCTCGACCGGGTCAAGGGCGTCTCCAACCTGATCCAGGCCGGCGACAAGGTCGACGTCATCGCGGCGACCATGCCGCGCTCCGACCAGGCCCCGAAGGCGGTCACGATCATCCGCGGCGCGACGGTCCTCTCCGTCGGCACCGTCACCGAGGCCGGCGCGACGCCGGCGCCGGACGGCAGCAGCAGCAACCCGGGCTACCAGACCGCGACGCTCGAGGTCACGACGAAGCAGGCCGACCTGCTCGCGATGGCCGACGTCAACACGATGCTGCGCCTCGCGCTGCGCTCGCCGCGCGAGAACCTCCGCAGCGCGCCCGTCGAGAAGCTCGTGCTCTCCGGCGGCTCGACGCCGCCGCGCCCGGTCGCGATGGGCCCGACGCTGCCGCAGATGATGCCGCAGGCGCTCGCGCCGCAGCGCCCGCAGCCCGCCGCGACCGCCGCGCCGAAACCGATCTCGCCGGTCGCCGTGATCGACGGTGACAAAGTCGTCCAGCCCGGCAGCGCGCACTAGAGGCCCGCGATGAAAGGTACGATCGCGATCGTCATCGGCGCCAAAGGCGGCGTCGGTGCGACGACGCTGTGCGTCGAGCTCATCCGCACCCTGCGCGAGTCGAAGGCGTGCGGCATCGTCGACGCCGACTTCAGCGGCCGCCGCTGCGTCGCCGTCCTCACCGACAGCGTGCGCAGCTTCGACGCCGGCCGCATCGGCGGGAACCTCGCCTCGGCGACGATCATGAGCGACGTCGCCGGGATCGAGTTCACGGCCTCCATCGACGGCGCGTTCACGCTCATGCCCGACCAGGTCGCCGGGATCCTGAACGACGTCCGCGAGACGACCGAGCTCGTCCTGGTCGACTCGCCGCAGCCGTACGCGGCGGCGGTCCGGCCGTTCGTCGTCAACGCGGCGCACTTCATCGTCGTGGTCGAACCGACGCTGCTCGGGGTCACGAGCGCGCGCTCCGTGCAGACCGAGCTCGCGCGCTTCGGGATCCCCGCGTCGCGCGTCTACCTGGTCCTCAACCAGCGCGACGTGAAGGCCGCGGTGCGGCCCGACGAAGTCGAGCGCGCGCTCGGCGCGCGGCTGCTGGGCAACATCCCGATGATCGGCGACCGCCGCTACCAGAAGGCCGTCGAGGCGCTCGCCTCGGCCTTGGTCGCGCTCCCGGTCCCCGCGGACATCGAGCCGCTCAAGCCGTCGGCGAAGACGCCGCTCGGCGACCGCCGCGCCAGCAACCGCCGTCCGAAGGGCGACGCGACGGCCGAGGAGATGGCGTCGGGCGCTGCCACGCAGGCGCACATCGTCGCGACGATGGAGCGCACCGCCCGCGAGCTGCTCAAGACCGAGATCCACGACGCGCTCGCGCAGCGTCTCGACGTCGTCGCCGCGAGCGCCGCGCTCGACGAGCCGAAGAAGCTCGCCGAGCTGCGCGCGCAGATCGAGGCGATCGTGCGCGAGGTCCTCGACACGTACCCGGCGGTCTTCTCCGCCGAGGAGCTGGCCCGCATCCGCCAGGAGATCATCGACGAGGCGCTCGGGTACGGGCCGCTCGAGGAGCTGCTCTCGCAGAACGACATCACCGAGATCATGGTCAACGGGCCGAACCGCGTCTTCGTCGAGCGCGGCGGGAAGATCGAGTCGACGAACAAGCGCTTCAGCGACGACCGGCAGCTTCGCGTCGTCATCGAGCGGATGATCGCGCCGCTCGGCCGCCGCATCGACGAGGCCGTCCCGATGGTCGACGCCCGCCTCCCCGACGGCTCGCGCGTCAACGCGATCATCGAACCCTTGGCGCTCGACGGCCCGACGCTGACGATCCGCCGCTTCGGCAAGAACCGGCTGCAGCCCGACGACCTCATCAACATGGGCGCGATCGAAGGCGCGATGCTCGACTTCCTGCGGGCGTGCGTCGAGGCGCGGCTCAACCTCGTGATCTGCGGCGGCACCGGCTCCGGCAAGACGACGTTCCTCAACATCCTCTCCTCGTTCATCCCCGAGGGCGAGCGCATCGTGACGATCGAGGACGCGGCCGAGCTGCGCCTCAACCAGTCGCACATCGTCCGGCTCGAAGGCCGGCCGCCGAACCTCCAGGGCACCGGCGAGGTCCGCATCCGCGAGCTGGTCCGCAACGCGCTCCGGATGCGGCCCGACCGCATCATCGTCGGCGAGTGCCGCGGCGCCGAGGCGCTCGACATGCTGCAGGCGATGAACACCGGCCACGACGGCTCGCTGACGACGATCCACGCGAACAGCGCGCGCGACGCCATCTCGCGCATCGAGACGATGGTGATGATGGCCGGCTTCGAGCTGCCCATCCGCGCGATCCGCGACCAGATCGCGAGCGCGATCGACATCATCGTCCATATCTCGCGCATGCGCGACGGAAGCCGCAAGGTCGTCGGCATCAGCGAGGTCGCCGGCCTCGAGGGCGAGGTCGTGACGATGCAGGAGATCGTGCGGTACCGCCAGCGCGGCCTCGACAAGAACAACAAGGTCGTCGGCGAGTTCGAGTTCACGGGCGTGCAGCCCGAGTGCCTCGGCCGCTTCGCCGAGTTCGGCGTCTCGTTCGACCTCCACGGCCTCAGCAAGCTCGGCGGCGCTCCGGCGCTCTCGGCGGTCTCGTCATGGTAGCGGTGCTGCCGTTCGCGATCGTCCTCGGGGTCATCGGCGCGAGCGGGCTCGTCCTGGCCACGTTCTGGCAGCGCATCACCGCGTGGATGCAGCCGCAGGGCGAGCGCTACCGCCTCGCGCTGGAGCAGGCCGACGTCCGGGTCGGCGGCGAGGAAGTGATGCTCATGATCGCCGGCGGCGGGATCGCGCTGTGGCTCGGCGCGGTGCTCCTGCTCCGGCTGAACCCGCTCTACGGCACCGCCGCGTTCCCGATCTCGCTGACGATCGCCGCGGTGATCGCCGACGGCGCGATCGCACAGAAGCGCCGCAAGCGCCTGGCGAAGTTCGCGGACCAGCTCGAGCTGGTGCTGCGGCTGATGGCGAGCGGGCTGCGCGCGGGCCTCGGCCTGCGGCAGGCGCTCGTCCTCGTGATCGACGAGCTCGACGACCCGGCCCGCACCGAGTTCATGCGCGTCGTCGGCCAGGCGAACATCGGCCAGAGCGTCCACGACGCGCTCGAGTCGCTCGCGCGGCGGATGCCGAGCGACGAGTGCGCGATGATGGTGCGCGCGATTCGCGTGCAGTCGCAGACCGGCGGCAACCTCGCCAAGGTCCTCGAGCACTTGGCCCACACGATCAAGGAGCGCCGCCGCGTCTTCCGCAAGATGCGCGCGCTGACCGCGGAGGGCCGCATGACCGCGTGGGTCATCGCGCTGCTTCCGGTCATCGTCGGCGTGCTGATCGTCGGCCTCAACGCGCAGATGCGGCACGCGCTGATCTTCACCGGCGTCGGCCACATCGTGATGGTCTTCGTCGTCCTCCTCGAAGGCGCGGGCATCGCGATGCTCCGCCGGATCATGCAGTTCGAAGTATGAGTTTCATCGCGGTGATCACGGCCGCCGCCTCGGCGGCCGTCCTGGGCTACCTGCTCGTGACGCTGCTCGTCCGCCGCTCGGCGGTCGAACGCACCGTCGCGCAGCTCGAACGCGCCGGCGCCGAAGCGGACCGCAAGGCCGAGATGGGGGTCTTCGCCCGCTTCTTCGACGAGCGCGGCCGCACGAATCTCGAGCGCCGCCTGGTGCAAGCCGGCTGGTACAAGCTCACGCCGGGGCGGTTCATGATGCGCAGCATCGTCGCGTCGTTCGCCGGCCTCTTCATCGGGCTGCTCATCCCGTTCATCCTGCACAAGGTGACGCTCTGGATGTTCATCCTGCCCGTCATGCTGGCGCTGGCCGGCGCGATCGCCCCGAGCTCGATCCTCGACGGCGCGATCGCCGAGCGCAAGAAGCGGATCCGCAACGCGCTTCCCGACTTCCTCGACCTCGTCTCGACGACGGTCGAAGCCGGGATCGCGCTCAACGGCGCGTTCGCGGCGGCGGTCGACGCGGTCCGCGGTCCGTTCCGCGACGAGCTGATGGCCGCGCTCTCCGATATCCGCGTCGGCCGCTCGCGGGCCGAAGCGCTGGCGGCGATGGCCGCACGCGCCGACGTCGTCGAGCTGACCACGACGGTCACCGCGATCGTCCAAGCCGAGAAGCTCGGCGGCGACATCGCCGGGATCCTCGACCAGCTCGCGCAGGACGCGCGCGAGCACCGCATGATGCGCGCCGAGGAGCTCGCCGCGCAGCTTCCCGTGAAGATGACGTTCCCGATGGCGCTGTGCATGCTGCCGGCGCTCTTCGTCATGATCTTCGGCGCCGTCGCGGCGCAGTTGATCGCGAAATGAACGCGCACGTTCTGCTCGGCGCGCTGCTCTTCGCCTGCGCGGCGATCGCGGGGCTGGTCGCCGCCGCGGCGATCTGCGCGCGCGTCGAAGGGTACGACGACGGGCCGCAGCCCGGGACGCCGCCCGTCGTGGCGCTGGTCGCCGGCGCCGCGCTGATCGGCGGGATCGCCGGCGCGCACAGCGACGTCGCGCGGCTCGGTCTCGTCGCCGTCGTCACCGCCGCGTTCGTCGCGGCCTGGTACTGCGACGTCGCGCGCGGCGTCGTCCCCGACGTGTTCTCGCTCGGACCGCTCGCCGTGATCGCCGTCCTCGCCTTCGTCTGGCACGATCCGCGCATGGTCGTCAGCTCGCTGATCGTCACGGTCCCGTTCTCGCTCGCCGCGTACCTCTCGCGCGGGCGCGGGATGGGCTGGGGCGACGTGAAGCTGGCCGCCGTCACCGGCGCGCTGCTCGGCGCGTCGAACGCGCTGCTCGCGCTCGCGCTCGCCGCCTTCGGCGCCGCGGTCGCCGCGAGGCTCCGCCGCGACGGCGGCGCGCTCCAGCCGCTGGCGTTCGCACCCTACCTGATCGGCGCGACCGCGCTGTTCACCGCCTTCACGGCATTGTGATCGGGACCAATGCAATGCGAATGTGGATCGTGCGCAACGCCGACACCGGCCGGGTCCTCGCCTGGCGCGTCCGCCGCGCCGACTCCTGGCTGGATCGAACCGTCGGCTTTCTTCCGCGCGCCTCGATCGCACCCGAAGAAGGAATCTGGTTCGAACACTGCTCCGCCGTCCACACCCTCGGAATGCGCAGCGCGCTCGACGTGGTTTTTCTCGACAAAGAATACCGGGTCGTCAAAGTAGAGCCGAACGTCGCCCCGCACAAGCTCTACGTCGGCGCGCCGAAGGCGCACGTCGTCGTCGAGTTCGGCCCCGGCTTCGCGAAAGCGAACCCGCTCGCGCCCGGCGAGCGGCTCGAGCTCGAACCGCTCTAAGTCAGCCGACGGCGGTCAGGTGCCGGCGGTCGTCGCCTTCGTCGGGGCCGGCCGACGTACGGGCGGCGGCGCGGGTGAGCGCTTCACCGAGCTCCGATGCGATGACGGCCAGCGCGGCCGGGACGTCGCCGTCGAGCAGCTCGTCGCGCGAGAGCTTGAGCGCGGCGCGGTCGTGCTCCATCCCGGCCGTCACGTCGCCGGCGGACCAGGCCGTCTCGGCGTCGCGGAGGTGCGCGCCGACGCGGCGCGCGTCGACCGCGAAGAGATCGAGGTTGAGGGCGATCTCGTCGCCGAACGCGACGTAGTGGGCGAGGTCGGCGTAGCCGACGACCGCGGCCAGCGACCGGCGCATCGTGCTGCAGGCGGACCGCAGCGACTGCGCGGCGAGCTGACGGTCGCCCTCGGGCCAGAACGCGCGCAGGAGCGTCTCACGGCGGGCGCGGCCTTGCGGCTGGAGCGCGAGGAACGCGAAGAGCTGCGCATCGCGGCGGCGGAACCAGGCGACGGTTTGGCCTTCGACGCGGACCTCCGGCTTGCCGAACAGGCGCACCGAGAACGGGGCGAGCGACCGCGAGGGGGCGGGCGTGCTCACCCGGGTGACGCGCGCGACGGCGCGGTAGGGGCGGTACGTCCCTTCGGCCCAGCGCACGAAGAGGCCGCGCTGCTCGAGACGGTCGAGCACGCCTTCGTCGACGACCTCGCCGTCGAACAGCCGGCGCGCGGCCCCGGAGAGCATCGGGTCCTCGTCGGCGAGCGCGTCGTCGATGAAGCGGCGCATGAAGCGTGCGTTGCCGCGGCGCCAGCGGTCGAAGGCGCCGTCGAGCGAGCGGCCCGCCGAGGCGCTGTCGCGGATCGCCGAGCACAGCGCGAAGGCCCAGCCTTCGGTGTCGTGGACCAGGCGGCCGAGCTCGCGCTCGTCGGCGCCGACGCGCGCGGCCTCGGCGAGGCGCGTCGCCTCATCGCTGGTGAAGGCGAGACGGTCGCCGTCGAGGACCGCTCCCAGGCCGAGGGAGATCAGCCGGGTCGCGTCGACCACCTCGCGCGAGCGGGTCGCGTAGACGAACGTGACGTTGTCGGGGGCTTCGTAGACGAAGCGGCGCAGGGCGGCCCGGACCGGCTCGGGGGCGCGATCGACCTCGTCGACCAGCAGCTCGCAGCGGCCGAGGTCCTCGAACGCGCAGAGGAGCGCCTCGTCGTCGAGCGGCTCGGCGAAGCCGAAGGCCCGGGCGATCGCGGCGCGCAGCGCGTCGACCGTCGTGCCGAGGTCGAGCGTGACGTAGCCCGCGCGGTGCTTCGCGGCGGCGGCGTAGGTGACCAGCGCGGTGGTCTTCCCCGAGCCGCACGGCGCCGCGACCAAACGCAGCGGCACGTCGGCATGGTCGGCGAGCCAACCCGAGATGCGTTCCCGCCGGATGGTGTCGGGGGCAAGCTTCGGAAGCTTGGCCCGCGACGTGAGCTGGAGCACCGCGGTCCCTCCCTGGATTAGGTCTTTGGGCCTACACAATTACCCGGTGTGTGACCTGCCTAACACTGGCGGGTTCGCAGAAATTGTACGTTTTCGGTTCAGCGGCCGGCGACCCGGAGCGGCCGAACCACCGTCTCGAGGCCGACCCCGCGCTGCATGGTGACGCGCACGGTGTACTTCCCGGGGGCCGGCGGCGCGGTCATCGCGACGCTGCGCTCCCCGTGATGGAGGTCGGCCCCGGCCAGCTCGACGTCGTCCCGGTCGCGCACGATCTGGACGCGCGCGCCGTCGGCGAAGGGGATCTCGACGACGAACGGCTCGCCGGCCTTCACCGGCTGCGGCCGGATCGAGAACGTGTCGCCGCCCCCGACGTCGACCACCGTCGCGTTCGGGCCGTTCGGAGCCGCTTGGCCCGCGCCGGGCGCAGCGGCGCGATGCGCCGCGCCGGCCGAGGGGACGGGGCTCGGCGGCGGCGTCGACGAGACGGCGGCCGGGATCGGGACGCGCGTCTCCTGGCCGGCGTCGGCTCCGCCGGCGCTGGCGACCAGGGTGTACGGCTCACGAGGCCCGGCCGGCGGAGCCGGGACGTTGGTGACGCCGTCCCCCGACGGCGTCGTCGTCGAGAACCAGGTCGCCCCGGTGCGATCGACGATCGCCAGCCGGACGTCCTTCGCCTCGGCGGAGTAGCGCACGGTGAGCGGGGCGTTGGCGCGCAGCGGGTCGACCGCCAAGCTCGCGATGCG